>NZ_FMTK01000041.1:0-3286 GCF_900100025.1 Pseudomonas sp. NFACC56-3
TGGAAGTAGCGTTCGCCACCGCCATCGAGCTGCAGGCTCACGCACATGGGCTTGCCGAGCAATTGGTTGAGGTCGATGGCGTTGTCCAGCGAATGCAGCTGCAACTCATAGTTGAACAGCCGGCCCAATTCTTCACCGCCGCTCATGTCCTTGAGCAACAACACCTCGGGTCCCAGGGGGCTGGTGATTTTGGCCAGGCGTGAGGCTTGGTTGAATAGCATCGGTTGTCCTTATCGCGGCCGCAGTCCATTTGACGCTGCGCAAGATTGCCGGCTTTTGACGTTCAAGATCAAGAGATCGCGCCCTTCGACAGCGCGTGCACAGGCATGTAAACGCCAGAGTAGTGACGCTGATCGCATAATGTAGTGCCTTACGTGAGGCAGAGGAACCCGGTTCTTGATTGTTCCCAGGCATTACTTGAATATCTGCTCCTTCGCGCGTCACCTCACGTCCATGGAAAGCGATTACTGTGACCTCTTACCGCATTCAAGAAGCCGATCTCGAAATCCCCGATGCCTGGCAGGACCAGAGCATCAATATTTTCAAGCTGCCGGCCGTCGGTCCCGCTAAAGAAGCCAGTTTTGTGATCAGCCGCGACGCCACCCAGGGCGACGCGCCCTTTGCCGAATACGTGGACCGCCAACTCAAAAGCGCGGAGCAGCAACTGCCGGGCTTCAAGCTGGTTCAGCGCTGGGACACGGTGCTGCAAGGGCACACCACCACGTTGCTGGATTACACCTGGCAACGCGAGGGGCGTGAACTGATGCTGCGTCAGGTGTTCATCGAGCGTAAGCCGTCGGTGCTGATCACCACCTTGACCACCACACCGAGCGACTTCGCCTATCACGAGCCAGCCTGGAAGCTGGCAATGCATTCGTTCAAGCCACAGCCTCCGATCGTCTGAGCATCGATACGTCCCACTGAGTACTCACACACATCATGGATGCACAGGCTGCAGCACGTCTGGGTGACGAAATAGCCCACGGGTTCGGGTTGGCCGCGATGGTCGCCGGAGCCGTGGCGGGCGCCTTGATCGGCGCTGCGGTGGTTGCCGCGACGGTTGCCACGGGCGGTGTGGCGCTGGCGATCATGGCCGGCTCGATTGCCGCCGGCGGCTTGTCGATGTTCCAGATCGTCAAAGGCCTGTCCACTATCTTCAACCTGCCCGAACCCACCACGGGGGCGTTGATAGTGGGCAGCTTCAACGTCTACATCAACGACCGCAATGCCATGAGGGCGGGTGAAGACGTATCGTCTTCCTGCACCGGGCTGCCGATGAACCATCCGATCTGGCCCTTTCCGGTGCTGATCGCCGAAGGCAGCGCCACGGTGTTCATCAACGGCAAACCGGCGGCGCGCTTGCACAGCAAAATGGTGTGCGGCGCGCATATCAAGACCGGCAGCCCCAATACCTTTATCGGTGGGCCGACGGTGTCGGTGGCGTTTGTCCTGGACCTCGAAGGCTGGATGCACACCGGGCTGGAAGTGTTGGGGTTGTTGGCGGCAGGTGCTGCGTTGGTCATGGCCGCCATGGCGGGTATCGCCGTGCTCGTCGAGTTCGTGGTGGTGGGCGGGCTGATCCTGGGGGGCATGGAGCTTCTCGGCGATTTGGGTGATCGCCTGGGGCCTGGTTATCGGGACCTGCTGCAAGGTGTCGCCGGCATGGCCATGCTGGGGCTGAGCCCGAAAATGGCGAAGGCGGCCAAGCCTGCCGAACTGCCGCCGCCCAAGTACAAGCCTGGCGTGACCGAGGCCGATATCCTGGCCATGCCGAAAGGGTCGCGGCCCGACGCCGACACCTATTTGTCACCCCAGTATGTGAAGGAGCACTTGGCCCAGTTCGAGAACGGTGCCTCGCGCTTCACCACCAAGGCCAACCTGGACAAGTACGGCATCGCCCAGCGCGACGGCACGACGTTCCTCATGCCCAAGGCTGAAGCCGATCAATTGGTGGCCAATGCCAAGGGTGACAAGCGCGCATTGGAGAAGGCCCTTGGGTTGCCAGAAAATACCCTGGAAAGTAGTACCCTGGTGCGGGTCGATATTCCCGCGCCTAAAGACATGAACCTGCGGATTCCTTCAGGTAACGAGGCCGGCGCCAACGAATTCTGGATTCCTGGCGGCAAGCTGCCCACCGGCGCCAGCGAGGCGGTCATCGACGCCGGGGGCATTTTGCCCAAAGATTTCAGTTGGACGCCATTGTGACGGTAGAGGTAGGCAAGTCATGAAGTTTCAAGATGTTCTGGTCAGTCGCGAGCACATGTTTTCCGTGGGCATCGAACAAGACTCGGGTCGGTTCTACGTGTCCATACCGGTCAGCAATGGCATGGCCGACTACGAGGAATACTACGAAATCAATCAGGCGACCTTCGAGCTGTTCAGGCGTGACCCGGATGCTGCGCTGCCGTTTGTGGCCCGTTGCAAAAAGCGCGAGCTGGACCAGCTGTTGATCGTCCAGCCCGGAACGAACCGCGGCACCGCCATTTGATGCTGGCCTCGGTTGTTCCGGCCATGAACCTCAGGGGCGGGCCTTTGCCGGGAACAACGCTTTTACCGCCGCGTCGATCACACCCTTGAGGCCTTTACCTTTAGGGTCCACGGCGCTGGCGCCTCCGGAGTTGAGGTCCAGGCGGCCGCCGGTGTCGATGTTGCCATTTTCGCTGGCGTAGATATTGAACGCCGTGCCCGAGATATTGATCTCGCCACTGGCATTGAACTCCAGCACGCTTTTGCCGCACACCAATCGAATCTGCGAACCCGCCTCCACGAGGTATTGGGTACTGATGCTGTCGCTCTTGGCTCCGCCGACGAGCAGGGCATCGTTGCGCTGCACGGCCCGCAGGCGGTCTTCGCCAATCCGGACCGTCTCGTTGTGGCCGATGTTTTTGTTGCGGTCGTGGCCCACCGAATGGCTCTCGTCCACCTCGACCACGATGTCCTGGTTGCGTTCGGCGTGGATGTACAGCTGCTCGGCGCCTTTCTTGTCTTCCATGCGGATTTCGTTGAAATTCGCCGGCGTGCCACCCTTGCTCGAACGGCTTTTGGTGCCGCTCTGAGTGGCATTGGCAGGCAACGCATAGGGCACGGTTTGTTCGGCGTTGTAGACGCGGCCGGTGATGATCGGTCGGTCCGGATCACCCTCAAGGAAGCCCACGATCACTTCCTGCCCAATGCGCGGGATCTGCACCGAGCCCCAGTTTTTCCCGGCCCAGGATTGCGACACGCGGATCCAGCACGAGCTGTTCTCGTTGGATTGGTCGTGACGGTCCCAGTAGAAATGCACCTT
>NZ_FMTK01000038.1:0-16574 GCF_900100025.1 Pseudomonas sp. NFACC56-3
GCTTCGATTGCCATTGTGGGTGAGGATCACTGGCAAAAGATGCTGTTTGGTTGAGCCGGTCCAGGGAAGGCTGCCTGTTGTCTTGGCTGAAAGATTGTCGGTGGGTTTGATGGCCTCATCGCGAGCAGGCTCGCTCCCACAGGTTTTTCAGGGGGTGCATAAAAGTGAATACTTCAGAAAAAACAAAGCCCCCTCATTTTTCAAGGGCTTAGTTTTGTATGGTTCCGGCACTAGACGAACGATATGTTTTGGGGGGAGCAGCGTAAGGTTTGAAACTGGCATGGCAGCGCTCCCCTCAGTTACAAGACCTAACCAGTCTAGATCCGCTTTACGCAAAGATAAGCTGGGGCGCGCTGGATGCAGCGTTCAGGCCGCCAATCGAAACGGCCTAACCTATTTCTGCAGATACGGCGCCATCAAGTCGGCAAACCATTCGATAAACGCACTGAGGCGCCGAGAGCGTTGGCGACGATCCGGATACAGCACAGACACGGTCATTGACGGCGGCCTGTAAGCGGCCAGCACTTCCACCAGCTCGCCGCTATCCAGTAAATGCTGCACATCGAACAACGGTACCTGAATCAAACCGAGCCCTGTGCAGCACGCGGCGATATAGCTTTCCGCATTATTGACCACCAGGCGACTGGGCAGCGGCAACGACTGCAGGGCGCCGTCGAGACAATATTCCCACTGAGCCTCCTGCACGCCCGACCCTGACACATAGCCGACGCATACGTGTCGCACCTGCAATTCGGCAGGCTCGGTGGGAACGCCAAACTCGGCCAGGTAGGCGGGGCTGGCGCAGTTGATCAGCAACACCTGCCCCAACGGTTTCACTACTAGGCTGCTGCTCTGCGGCGTGCCAAAACGAATCACACAATCGACGCCCTCCTGCACCAGGTCTATCGCCCGGTCGGTGGACCCCAGCCCCAGTTGCAGGCGCGGATAACGCTGGAGAAATTCGGGCAGCGCGGGAATGAGTAGGCGCCGGGCGATGCGGCTGGGCACATCGACTTCCAGGCGCCCCATCACTTGCTCTTGATGGGTGTGAAACATTTGGTCGATCTCATCGATTTCGACCATCACCTGGCGCGCGCGCTTCAGTAACTGGCTGCCGTCGGTGGTCAACGACACCTTGCGCGTGGTGCGGTGCAACAAACGTGTTCCGGCATTGGCTTCCAATTGTTGAATGGCCGCCGATACCGTGGCGCGCGGCAGTTTCAGCAGGCGTGCGGCCTGGATGAAACTCCCGAGCTCAGCCACCTGAACGAAAACGCGGTACTGCTCGATGCGGTCCATGGGCTATCAGTTCTCGATGACGGCGTTAGCCTGTTTCGCTCGAAGCCGGCGCACCACCCGCCATTCCACGAAACTGACGATCAACAACACCACGGTGGTCAACGTGCCCACCATCAGTAAGTCGGTCAAAAACGCAATCGGCGCCAGCGCCAGCAATAGCACGATGCCGGCCAGGTGCGATTTGGCGACCACCTGATACACCTCGCGTTTGTACAACAGGCTGGCGAATAGAAAGATCATGGGCCCCAGCAGTAGGGTCACGACGTAGGTCGTGTTCATGTGCTTGTCGGGGTGGGCCATGACCAGATCATTGCCGACGGCTGTGGCAATGATGCCGGCCACCAGCACCGCGTGAATGTAATGAAAATTAGCGCCGGTGCGCCCAGGGTCCTTGGAGTGGGTAACGCAATGAGTGGCGTCTTTGCTCGCGGTGCCGAAGTACAACCACCACATCGCCAGGGTGCCCAGTAAGGTCACCCATAACCCCGCCAACACGGGAATATCCCAGTGCTCGGTTTCGGCGAGCACCGCGCCGCTGGCCAGTAGCGTTTCACCCAGGGCGACGATCACAAACAGCTGGCAACGCTCGGCTAGATGCGCACCCTCGATGGTCCAGTCAATGGTGCTCGACCGTCCCAGCCCTGGTAGCGCAAAACCGAACATGGGCGATACGTACTCACACAGCACCGCGATTAGCCATAGGCCGATACGCCACGGGCCCTCCATAAACGCGCCTACCAACCAGAACGTCGCGGCAATCACTACCCAGCCGAGCATGCGCTTGAAGTTCGGTGCCAGCGCGTGTTCAGCAGGCAAATGCAGCACGATAAAGACGGTACGGCCTACCTGAATCGCCATATAGGCCAGCGCAAACACTAAGCCCCGCTCGCCAAAGGCTTCAGGAATGCTCGCCGCCATCAGCAAGGCAGGAAACATCAGGGCGAAGATCAGGCCGCGTATCCTCGGCGTTTCCGGGTTAAACCAGTTGGTGACCCAGCAGGTGTATTGCCAGCCTAGCCATACCGCGAACCACAGGATAAGGTTCTCCATCACGCCGACCAAGGTCAGGTGATGGAGCAGGCCGTGGCTGAGTTGGGTCACGGCGAAAACATAGACGAGGTCGAACAACAACTCCTCGAACGTCACCCGTGCGTGGTGACCATCACGGTGGCGAAGTAACGGGTGAGGTGCAGGCTGATTGGCACTCATAACAACCCCATGGCCTGGTTGGTCGGGAAAAGTGTCAACGCGACATTGCGGGGTTGCAATCGTTTTTTCGTCCGTTACTTGGTGGTGTAACCGCCGTTGATCAAAATCGTTTGTCCCGTCACCCACCAGCCATCACTCACCAAGTTGCGAATAAACGGCACCACATCCTCGATATCAGTCAGGCCCGTGCGCGAGAACGGCGAAAGCGCCGCGGCGGTCTTATGATAGTTCACCGCATCCTGACCTTCGGCCGGATAGAAAAACGGTGTATCCATCGGGCCAGGGCCTACGGCCGTCACTGAAATACCACGCGCGCCGAGTTCTTTCGCCGCCGCCCGGGTGAACTGCTCCACCGGTGCTTTGCTACCAGCATACGCCGCGTAGAACGGCGTGAACGCGCCGAGCAGCGAGGTAACGATGGTGCAGATCTTTCCGTTGTCGTTGAGGTGCTTGCCGGCTTCCTTGAGGAAGAAAAACGCGGTTTTGGAGTTAACCGCCATCATCTCGTCATATTCAGCTTCGGTGATCTCGGCCATAGGCTTTTTCAACACCTTGCCCACAGTGTTGATAGCAATATCCGGACGCCCGACTGCGGCCACGGCATCGCTGAACAGCTTTTCTACGGCACCGGCGGTGGTCAAATCTGCCTGCAACGCCACAGCGTTGGTTCCCAGCGCCTCGAGAGCCGCCACGGTAGCGTTGGCATCGCCCAGGCTGGAGGCGCTGTTGTAATGCACCACCACAGCCTTGGCACCGTGTTGGGCGAGATCGCGGGCGAGCAAGCCACCGAGATTTTTCACTCCGCCGGCGATCAGTACGACCTTGCCGTTGATTGAATGTTTGGACATGACAACGCTCCTTGGGCTGGGAAAGGTAGGACCCAGTCTAGAGGTGCCGCGGGCAAAGATAAGCACACGAAAGCTGGATGCACTGTTCAGCATTTTCAGCCAATCAGCATGAAGTTGAAGCACGGTTGGCCTTCAAGATCGATGGGGACAGATCACGGTTTTTGGCTAGAGTGATCGAACAGGAAACTAACCGCAGTCCGTTTCTAACTTCCTTACGCTAGACACAATTGCTGCTGACGTTTCCAATCATTTGGAAATCCCATGAGTCTCAAATAATCCAGTTCCTGCCGATCCATGATTTCGGCCAGGCGAAACTTCCAGTAGCTGTCTGGGCTGATCAAGTCGGTTAGGTAGGCCAGCATCGTCAATACGACGTATAGCCGCTGCTTGGGCTGAGGTCGGTCGGCGGGAGCCGTTGGGATGGCCCATTCTTTAGGTAATGATGGTCGAATCGAGAGCTCTAGGTTCCATAGCCGTGAGTGGTGAGCACAGCAGTTACGAATGAAGGTCAACGTGTGTAGCCAAGGGGCTAATACTTCGAATGGCGGGCTGAACCTGGTGGCGATAGCTTTCTTGTCGGCGCTTGTGCCTATGGCATTGAAGAGGGTAGATACCATTGCTGATAGTCGCTCGTATGGCGACTTCGACACGTTCGATAGCATCCGTGATGATGCGCCGCAACGAACCATCGAAGCGGTAGATGTCGACGATTGCCTTCAGTGTGCTGCCGGGCTTGAAAGTATGTTCAGGGTCTGGCTCCTGAAAGGGGCGCATGTAGGGACTCAGGCGAAACAGCGTGACCACTTCGAGAAAACGCATGGCCCGATCATCGTTGGTGATGTGCAAGCCTCGTTGTTTTAGCAGTTCCAATTGCTGTTCTACGCTGAGGGCCGGTTTGTCGAAGGGCCTCATGTAGTTTTCTCCAGGCAAAAAAAACCCGCACGATTTGAGCTTGTTGACGGGGTCAACCTAGGCTTGGCGGGTGTGTTGGGGTGCATTATAGGTAGGTGTAAGAGACCGTCAACGTTGCACTGACGTGGAATTGTAACGAATAGACGCGCGAGCAAAGCTTGGTCTGTGGGTGCTGATAAGGCGGTGCTGGTCTTTATCCAGCTTCTAGGAGGTTTAAACCTTCCAGAAACAACAAAGCCCTCGCATTTCTGCGAGGGCTTTGTTTTGTATGGTGCGGCACCAGACGAACGGTATGTTCCGGGGAGGCCAGGTTTTTCGGGCGTCTGGATTTCGCTGGAAAATTCGGTGTACCCCAACGAGTAACTATAAATAAATCAGCTCTTTATGGATTTTAGTGGAATCGGACCGGGCATATGGACAGATATGATTGCAATTTGACCAGGTCCGATAACGAGAGTGAATATTGCCAGATGAAAGCTCAAGCCAGTTCTCATTAAGATGAAGAACCTGAGAGTAATGAGCCCTAAACGAACTGGGTGAGTAGTCACCCCTTTCAATACACCGACACTCAGCTTCGAGACGAAAACGAAGGGGCAGCACGATCATTGACCCCGACGTTTGCATTGGCCAAGGTGCGATAGTTTTTGAGGGCGTAAACGTGGGCGCCGGTGCGGTTATTGCCGCTAATGCGATGGTGACAAAGCATGTGTTTCTGGACCTGCGGCGCCCTGGTGAATTACCGATGACCTGTTTCGGCGGCGCAACCGGAGGCTTCGGAAAAGGTTATGCCGGTGCTGGACCAGATCAATGGGCGTTGGGGGCGCCGGACGTTGAAGGTGGCGACTGTGCTTGTTGCGCCGGATTGGAGGATGAAGCGGGATCTGCTCAGCCAGCGGTACACGACCTGCATGGCGGAGCTGTTCATAGTCAAAACATGACGCTAGGTCGACCGAATTTTCTAATGCCATATTGACATCGATGGCCATTGAGCATCACTGTATTCCTTTTGACTGAACAAAGGGAACTTGTAATGTTTGATTTGGTGATTTTTGATTTAGATAACACCTTGGCTTCAACTGATGATTTGGAAGAATTTCGCGGACGCGCAAATTTAGGCGAGCAAAACCAAAGTTACAAAGACCGGCTGGTTACTAAGATCGAAGAGCAGAAACGTCGATTATTGTCGACAGAGTTCTTTGAGGATCTGCGAGATAACAATCCAGACATCAAGCTGGCAGTTTTTACCAAGTCACCTAAGGAATACGCCAATATTGTATTGGACGAGGTTTACCCGGAAATCGAGTGGGACTCCGTCGTAGCATTCGAAGACGTGAAACACACGAAGCCGGATCCGGAAGGGATTTATTTGGCTGCAGAGGACTGTGGTATCACTCAAGGTACAGCAGTTTTGCTAGTGGGGGATGACCTCGGGGATGTCGAGGCGGCTTACAGCGCAGGAATTCGTGTGGTATTGGCCGAACTTGAAAACCAAAAAAACTATGAAGCGAGAAAGCGAATTCCTGACGCGTCAGTTGTTAAGGAAAAAACAGTATACGAAGCGATTGTTGACATAAAGCAGAAACTCCCTGTCCTCGAGCGACTAGTAGAAGGCGGCGACTCAAATAGCACTTACTTTGGGAGAGTGTGCCGGATTGGACACTTTCCGCCAAAGTCGATAGCGGAAACGAAACACCCGCTCCAGGTTATTTCTTTAGGTAGGTTGTTCACAGAGCATAAGGCGCTTAAAGAAAGACGGCAATGGCATGCTCTTACTGATGAAATTGTGAAATTCAAAGATACTGATAATTTTCCGGCAGAATGGGCGGAGTGCGTCCGAGATGCAATTGATGACCAAATTAAGCAGTACAGAAAAAGAAAAGGCCCGAGCCACATGTTTAAACGGTACAACGTGCTAATCACAGTTGCACCCACAAAAGCCGATAGACCGCCTCGGATGGAGAACTTTCTTGAACTGATCGGGTCATCGTGCGATGAGAGCCCACTGTCTAACAGCTCGGTTGATATCGCCCCTGAAGCATTTGAATTCTCTGCAGAGGCGAGATCCCATCACGGTGAACACTTGTCCCAAATTCAGCGATTTGAAAATGTCCGTGACTGCTTGTCGGTAGGCGATGTCGACTTCGAAGATAAATTAGTTTTCTTGATCGATGATGTTGTCACCACAGGGGCGACTCTTTACTATATGGACAAATACAGTAAGGAGAATGGTGCGCAAGAGGTGTTTTGCATTAGCTTAGCGCACACAATCTCAGCGCCCAGAGAAATAAAATGACGAGCGATGACGCTTACAATGCTTTGATCCTGAGTGGGTTAAAGGGTGTTGGGCCTAGCACGATTGAAAAGGTGCTGGGGCTTTCTTCCTATCCACTCAAGACGGCTCTTGAGCTTTGTGAGTACGCCTACGAATTGCGTAAAAACTCCTTGACTGTTGAGCAGTTCGATGAGGCTAGGAAGTATGCCGACTTTCAGGTGGATATGGCATCCAAGAACGACACGAGGGTCATCAGCCTGTTGGATGCTGAATTTCCAAAAACCTTGATGGCCTCCGGGGTCCGTCTTGCGGTTCTTTATGTCAAAGGAAATGTAGGCGCGCTGAATATCCCCTCAGTCGCTGTAATTGGAACAAGAGAGCCTACCCCCCATGGTGAAGAAATAACAAAGCGAATAACGGATTGGATGGTTCAACAGGGGTGGGCGATCGTAAGTGGTCTCGCATTGGGTTGCGATAGCATTGCACATAAGCAGGCAATTGAGTCGGGAGGTAAAACAATAGCCGTTATGGCTCATGGGTTGCAAACCATTTCACCGTCGCGGAATAAAGACCTGGCGACATCAATACTATCCAGCGATGGAGCATTGGTGTCTGAATTCGGTTTTGACATAAAGCCAGCTCCAACCAACTTTGTTATCAGGGACAAAACCCAGTCCGCCCTTTCTCGCGGAGTGATAATGATCCAGTCGGACTTGGTAGGTGGAAGCTTGCATGCATCCCGGGCAGCAATCAAAGACCTGCGCCCACTGATTGTTCCATTCCCAACCTATAAGGATATAGCACATTCTGAAAGCAAAATTTCAGCAAATCTCTTGCTGGCTTCAGACGATGCCATAGGCAAGTGCAACTTGTTGAAGTGTGCTTCCGCCGGATTGGAAAATCTTCATATTATTAGACGGAAAGAGGAGTACGGTAGAATGTTGGAAATCCTATCTAAGGACCTTTCTCAGTAATAGGTAGCATCTGTCACGAACACGGGATCAAAATCGTCTAACCAAGGCCTGCCTTCTCTAGGCTAATGGCCAGGTCGAGCGCATGAACCGGACGATAAAAGAGGTCACGATCAAGGGCCTTTCACTGTCCCGACTTCACTTCGCTAAAGGAGAACGTGCTGGCCTTCATGATGGCCTATGACTTCGCCAGGTACCTCAAAGCCTTGTGATGGCCCTCTGTAAGGCCTGGACAAAAAGTCCAGAGCGATACACTATCAATCCATGCCATCTCATTCCGGGACCGTACACGCTAAAAGCGTTTGCGCGACACTCTGTCCGGCTGATTACGATACTGCGGAACTGCTTTCACGTCAGTGAAAGCCGACAAAACTTATGCATAATTAGCTTGAAAAGCACTTATACATACCTAGTCTTTGAAAGGGAGTTAAAGATTGGAAAATATAGAGTCTGTCATTCGGGATAAACTAGCATTACAATTAGAGTTACTAGAAGAAGGATTGGAGCTCCTAGATATTGAAAAGTATCTTCCAAACAGGCAGGGTACAAGAGGTTTCATTGACCTGCTAGCTAGAGACAAGAATGGAAAGTACGTGATCATTGAACTTAAGCGAAGCGAAGCTGCCAGTCGTGAAGCTCTTCATGAGGTCTTGAAATATCTGGAAGGTTTGAAACTGAATTACAGCATTCGTGATTCAGAGTTGAGAGTATTTATCGTATCTACGGAGTGGAGAGAGCTTATGGTTTCTTTCTCCTCGTTTGTGAAAAGAGTTTCTGTAGTTGTGCAGGGTTTTAAACTTGAAGTTGATGCAGACCACTCCCTGACAAACGCAACAACTGTCTCTCCTTTGGAGTTAGCTCAAGATCGGATATTTGCTCCTTGGCATGAGCTTAACTTATACAAAACAGAAAGCTCTCTGGAGAAAGGTATTGCTAGCTATGAGAAAAGCTGTCGCGAAAAAGGAATCGAAAACTACGTCCTACTAAAATTAGTGCCACCACTTGAGTTCAGGACGCGACCAGCGCGAGCCTTAGCGATTTTAGAAATGGCACAATTTATTTCAACTCCTCTAAAGAAGAGTCGTGAGCAAATTATTGCTGAGCTACCTACCTATAGTTACATCTTGTACTTTTCTCCTTTGCAGCTTTCCGAAGATGCCTGCTGGGATGCGATAAAACGCAGATACAGAGGTGAAGAACTCAAAGAGTTCGAACTCACGATGAAATATGTGGAGGAAGAAACTCGCCTATTCTATCTACACGAGAAATTATATGAGATGAGCCCAGCGATTTTTTTTGATGACGCCGAAATTGGCACTCCGGCAAAAATTTCTAAAATTTTGGACGGAGAGGATGTAAAACTCATAGAAATACTTCGTTACGGAACCTTGAAAGCCAATATATTTCTTTCCGAAGAGTCAATTCTGAATGATTTGCGAGGTTTAGACGGCAACCGACTTCAAACTTACCATAAGGAGTTTTGCCCTTCAAACAGAGCAGAGTTGAACGAAGTGCGTATATCTGTGCAGCGCTGCTTACGTGAGAATCCTCTTTGGAGAGCTCAAATCCTTCGAGTCATTGATGAGTTTCTCCCCGTGGAGCCAGATTTTAAGGCGACCATTCACATTTACAATCCAGGAAATCTATGTTTATCTCTATTCAAATCCATTGATGAGTCAAACCTTGAATACGTACCTGGCTATGCCTTCTTAGTTGAAAAGAATGGCGCTCCACATTCTATATTTTTCGGAAAAATGTGGCCCACGGGAAAGAAAGCGTCCTTTAGCTCTCTCTTAGAAAGTTTTCATCACGGCCAAGGACGCTTATTCCTAAGCAGCTTAAATTGGGGGGGGTATGAGTCTAGGGATGTAGAGATCTCCGAACACTTAGGTATGACATACAAGACATTTAAAGTAGTCTTTAATGGTAATGATCGTAGCTTCTGGGAGCTAACCGATATATGTTGGCGAGCCGTCGAGCCTTTTGATGAACATTCAGGATTCCGGGAATTTAAAAAAGAAAATTCAGACTTTGTTTTAGATGTATGTGATTATTACTCCGCCCACTGGGACGGAGTACTAGTGCAGCATGACCTAAATAAAGAATTTGTATTCCGCACATAGAGCCATATAGCCGAGTGCGCTGATGACTATTATCAGTGCACTATATTGAATGCATCGATGTGGGCACCAGGCGAACGGTAGCTTTCTGCGGGTCTGGAACTTGGTGGAAAATTTGGCGTACCCTAACTAGTAACTCTAAATAAATCAGCTAGTTATGGCGTTCGATGGAGTCGAATCCGGAGTTTTTGAGATGTCAGCACGTTGTCGGCTTGCAGATAGACCATTCAGAGTCGTATACGAATGGTAAATCTGAACGTTTCGATCATCCCGTCCGTGGAGATTAGGCAGTATCAGCTAAAAGCGGTCATTTGATACGCCTACGAAATCAGAGGAGATTCATTTGTTAATCTGGCGAGGAGCTCTCGTTAGACTGGAGGCTGGATTTGTAGACATTATTTTTTTCAAATTCAACTCTGATTTTTTGTTGCTGTAACATTAGCTCGGAAAGCTGTTCGCGTGTTTTAACCTTAAACTCCTCCGGGGCATCTTTGTCTTTTAGGTGCTTTTTACATACCTTGATCGCCGATCCCAGCGCTGCTTCTTTGCGCACCAATTCTGGTGGATGATCAATTTTAGTGTAGATTTTCACCAGGGCTAAAGCTGCAAAAGGCGATAGCGCTTGGGCTACGTTGGTTGCGATTTGGTGGGCGTCTGTGCTAGATGAAATAAACTTACACAGGTTTAGGACAATGGTATTGACTACGCCAACTACAGAGGCAAACAGCACGCTATCTTTCATTTTTAATGCCGCTCGTCTTGAGATGCAAAATCTTTATCAAGCTTGTAATATTCACACTCTTTGAATAGCCGGCGCTTGATATAGTAAGAACTTACTACGACGCCATTTTCTTTGTAGTCGATCACAGCATCACGAGGGATGTATCTGTTGAGCAGGTAACTAATCAACTTTCTTGTGAAGACATAGATAAGAGGGGAGCTCAATATGAGCGCCCCCATCAATATCGCCTCAGATATATCCCGTTCCGTCCACATGGATTAGCCCTCTTAGGGCGCGAGTTCATTGATGACTTTTTTAATCGTGTATGTGTTTCTGGTCTTTCCCGGACTTCTTGTCTGTTCGTGTTCAAGATCAACAGTATAAAGCTTGTCTTTCTGGAAAGCCTCTTCGTTAGCTGTCACCTTTTGCATGAAGGCATCATCCTCAATGCTCACACCGCACTCGAACCCTTCTCGCGTCTGTATACGCCAGCCAGAGGTCCCTTTGAAATTCAATGTAATAAACCTTACAACTACTTGGTTAGTTTGAATTTCAATCTCTTCAAGCGAGCCGACCTTTATAGGCTCAAACAGTTTAATTTTTTCAGATGGGATTTCGACTTCAACATTGTTGTTCTCACCCAGAAACTTAACTCGAGCGCCTTCAATGTTCTCCACTGGCGCCTTGATCACCTTATGTAGAGCCGTCCGCACTGTTTTATCGGTAACCAACTGAGCAATTCTTTCCGGAATCTCAATTTTTTCGCCTTCAACTTCTAAGGTTGCAATTTTTGTAGCAACATCGACGGTGACTTTATCGATTTTTCGATCCCTTAGCTTTTCGATCACTTCGATAGCGGTCGCTGTGCCGACAGCAATTCCGGTTGTGACAAAGCCAACACCCGCCAAAATTGCCTTAGTAGTTAACGGATCAGCAAAAATCGCGAAAACCACTTCCAGCGAACCTTCTTGAGCTGGAGCTAGTACTTTCAAGCTAGCTTCTGATGAGCCGTTGCTAACAATTTTTGCAGCAGCCTTTATGAGCTCGTCCATACCCAGGATCGCATTCCCGAGCGATTTGGCATCAATCGTGTGATTGGCTAGATCGCCCTCAGCGTCATAGGAGATTGCAAAAATCGTTTCAACTTTTTCATCCTTGGGCTGCTTGCTCATTTACTGACTCTAGGCTAGGAGTGGGAATTCGATTTTTTGCAATTTATGTGTGTTTTCGGTGCTTCTTGGAAGCCAAAAAAGCCAACCGGCGCGACCCTGATTCCTTTCGCGCTAGGTGGGACGGTCCATGCTAACGCTTGAGTTTCATTTCTCTAAGGCTTTTTTAGCTCAAAGGACGATTTTGCAGCTACCCTTCGTTCGTGGCTTGAGTAGCCTTTAGCTTCATAGACCGAATCGCCCCTAATTTGTAGGCACCTTGAACTGATCAGGTGCCACGAGTCGGTCGCCATCGGTGACTCCAGGCAGGTACCCTCCCCCATGACGAATATCATCGATGCACGTCCTCCAAGTCCCAACCTAGCTTTCAGAATAGCTTCAGGGAATAATAAAATTCAGACTTAAAATATTAGACCGAGCAACCTGGAGCCAATTTGAAGCTCTCGCCAGATTGAACCTTTCCAAGCAAGATGACCGCAGCTTCCGAGTATTTTCTAGTAAAGCTACTCTCGGACTTTCCGGTTTTTAATTTGAAATGGTATGGGTTGTCGGAGTTTTTCATATCAAAGCCTGTCATTTGCTCCAAAGCTTCAATTAACTTATGTGCACCATTCCAGCTATTAAATCCAAGCTTCTCTGCGACTAACTGGAGAGTGTACGGATAATTGGCGTTTACACTGGCAGGTCCATCCAGCGATGTGATGCCTAATATTTTGGCAAAGTTTTCGTCGCTCTCTACGGCATGTTCTAGCATAGAGAAATTTACCTCTACTTGTTTTACCAGTGTATCCCTCCTCACCAGATTGAAGGCCCGTGCCATTAGTGCCCGAAGTAGCTTTACGTTAATCTGTTCTAAAGTTCCATTATTTCCGAATGCCTTAAACACCCACTCAAAAGAAGATGCCGTAATGCTTTTTACACGAATTGTCACATCTTCTCCGACGTTGATGATTCTTTCGCGAGCAGGATAAGACGATTCGCTTACATCCTTATCCCATTCTAGTATGTAAATATTTGGAGTTAGAGCTTGGCTTGCTTTAAACATGCGAGTGACATCATATAATATGCTTTTTATATTAGGATCTTCAGCTCGGTATCCGACAAAAAGAAGTGGATGTTCTGCAAAGTATGTGAGTAGCTTTGCGCTCAGGTATTTTTTATCTGCCTCAAAGACCTGATAGTCTTCATCAGTTAATACGAGTGATAAAGGGTCTGAGATGCATTCGTGTATCTTAAAGATCTCACCAACCGACAAGTATGGCTTACTCAGTACCTGCTGGCCTACTACCCGCTCAAAGTCTGGGAAAATCAGTTCTAATAATTGATCGTAGTTAGTGGTGATAAGCGCATGAGGGCTCATAGATTGTAGGGCTGCTATTTCAGCATCTAAGTCGTCTGCGCCATAGGAACCAGTTTCACTTGGCCCCATTCCATTCAAAATAGTTACAATTGCATGCTTTATGAATATGTCAGATGGATACTCTTCAGAAAAGTACTCCGCAGGGAATTGATTTCTACCCTCAGTCCACGCCCACTCTCGGAAGCAGTCAGAAAATATGCTTCCAATCTCCACTAAGTTTTATTTTTTTGTTTGTAGTAAGCCAGGTCCAAGCTAATGTTTGGGCATCTCGAAGCCAGGATTTTCAGCAGTTCCTCCCAGCTTGGCCCCTTAGAGTATCTTTTTGAAAAGCCGGATCCGACAAATAATATAGGCTGGCATGCAGCCTGGCCAAGAACATTAAGTATGTCGGAGGTTACTTCTTCTTGGTACTGCTTGTAACTTAATGACATATCCCTCGCTCCCCAACATTTATCCGCATTTGTATTCGATCGTAGAATTTTTTTTAAAAAAGCAGCCTAGACAATGTATTTACTTATAGCACAATAAAAACTTACCCATCGCCAAAGTTCGTCGACGGCAGACCAGGGTCTTTTTCCGTCGCTGAACTGGCCACGTATGCCCATTCCTGGCCGCTTTGTGATCTTCGCTTAGCGGTTGAACTGCCAGGGTTTTCCTAAGCGATGAGTGAGTAATTGCATGGTCAGCAAATAGTAATAGCGTGTCGATTTAGCGTGCTGGTTAAGGTGGTGATTCAAAAACCAGGCAAGGTGTTTTCTCTGCCAAGTCCATGGATTGTCGCGTTGCCAGCGCTCAGCGATCGCTGTTTGGATAGCCTTCGCCTGACGTAGGTGGCGTTGGCGCGTGGTATGCGACCCAGTCAGGACGCCTGACAGGAACAGCTCCATATCGAATGCCATGTTCATGCTCTACCACCAATGTAAGCCGACACCACGTCGATACGGCCGTGCCCCATCTCATAGCTGACCTGTGCTCGGGCCTCCTGATCAAGGCGTCGGTCGAGCTGGTAGCAGTTGCCGCCGTAGATGGGCGCAAGATGTCGAGTGATTTGCTCATAGCGTTCGCACGCGTAGGCTGCACGCAACTCATGGAAACCTTTGAGGTTGTGCTTATGGAGGATGTCTCGTGCGGGGCCGACGATTCCCTGCAAGAAATCGAGGTAGCGTTCGTTCGGTGTAAGCAGGTTGCGGCTACCGTCGCGCGAGGCCTTTTCGGCAAACCTCAGTGCGTCACGAATATGATCATCTACCGTAATCCAACGAGGTGCTGACGCGCCTGAACGGCCACCCTTGGTGCCGTCCTGGACATTGATCTTGCCGAATTGCTTGGCTTCACGTTTTAGACGGGGAAGGTCGGCCAAAATCGCCTCGCGCAAGCGCATGCCGGTGGCTCGCGCTAACTGAGCGATGGCTGCGGCGCGCGACTGCTGGTTTTCGCAAAGCACCTCTACGATCCGCTTCACCTGTTCGCGGTCTCGGCCTTGCGGCACTGAACGACGAACACTGGTGCGCCGCATTCCCAGCGCCCTGCTCGGACTCGGCACTTTCACATACTGATCACCGCGAAGCGCGGCCATGGTTCGGTTCACGCTGGACAGTCGGTTTTGCGCGGTGGAGATGGCGAGCTCGCCTTGCTCAACTTGCTGCCGCAGATGTCCGGCGTAGTCCAACAAGGTCTGCCGATCAATTTGCCGGGCATCGTTAAACCCCGGCCCATCTTCCGAGCGACACCAGCGTACAAACGCCTGCCAGCGATCAATGTGTGCCTTGACGGTGCCGTAATGCCCGCCGCCAAATAGGTCGCGCAATGCCTGCGGCCCGGCATAACTCAATTGCCGGCCATAGCCAAAATTGCGTCCATCTCGCCTGCCCACCAGTGCCATGATCAAACTCCTCTCGAAGCCAAACCTTTAAAGCCAATCCCCACGTCATCCCGCCAAGGATGTTGAGTGTTATCAGGGATCAAGGCCCCTGCGACCTGTGAGGGTTGTCCACTAACGCGGGACTGGCGGCTCTTTACGACCGGGAGCTTGGGCATCTCATGATCTGGCCTCCTGAACACTTCCGAGAAAGTGGGCGGGTGGAGGCTGCGCTAGCTGACGAGACCACCGCCGCGAGATCCTGAGTCAGGTAAAGGCAGTGAAGCGATGACCGGGGCATGCCTGACTGTCAGTCAAGTGCAGTCCATTTCGTGGGCTGCGGCACCGTCATCTGCATCGCTGTTGCTGATGACTTCGGTGTTTGTCACGCCGATTGTCACGAGAGGAAATGCCGCAATGCCTTGTACGAGGTGGGCTGCAGCAGTGGTAGGAGCGCCCGTCTCTTTCCGGGAGAAAGAGACGGGCGCAGGTTGGCTCAATGAAATGGCCAAGCGGATAGGTTGCTGCAGGGCAGCTATGAAAGGGGGAAGTTGCCGCAGTGGGCACACTGGTAAAAGTAGGCATCCATCACATCGCTGTGACCGTGCGAGCCGCCGGACGCTAATCGCACTTTGGGAGAACCACCACGGTGTGGCGTAGCCTTAAAGGTTCTGGCTACCTGGGTTGCTGTCGACGACAGCACTTCGCCCGATCTTTTCTACGCCTGTGGATAATTCGGGTCAAGGGTCGAATTTTTGGGAGTTCTGCGGCTGTGGATGAAATTATCCATCGGTGGAAATCTGTGGTTTTCCACAGGCAGTTGCATGGGCTCTAGATTTTTAAGTGAGGACCATCCAAGCAGGGTGGCTTTGCAGCCCTGTTTGGATGGACCCGCGTGGCAGAGCAGATTGCGAGAGTCTTACGGATGTACACTTACTTTACTGCGGCACTTTAAAAGCCAAAGCAGTGTTAGCACCGTCGGCCAAAACAACGTGTTGAGAACGTCGTGAGCGCTTGCCTGCCAGCGCCAGTATCCGAAGCTTCCAATATCGTCTCGCCGATCTACCCACTCGCCAGCACACGCAATGATGAAAACAACCAGCCAGCCAAGGTATGGCCTGAATCGTCGGGTGCCAACGATCAACGTCAAATAGACCGCCATGCCCAAATAGATATGCAGCGCGTCTTTTGACAGCCCGGTTGCCGACACAATGGCGAGCTTGATGCTTTGTGCGGTTGAGATATCCATATCAATTTCTCCTCTCTGCGCCAATGCCAGGCTTCGCCTTTATCCGAGTAACGTTATCTCCAATCTGGTACCGGCTCCACCAGTTCATGATCAGCCTGCGCTCCTCGATTAACTCGGCCTTGTGGATGTAAGCGGCGCGGACGTTGTTGCGCTCCTTGTGGCTCATCTGCCGCTCAATAGCTGTCTCCGACCACAGCCCTGGAAAAGGGGACGGATTTATTTCCTCAATCAAAAAATGGAGGGCGTGCGCAGGAGTGCTAGGTTTGAAGACAACATTTCCCCAGAGATCGAAGATCGGCGAAGCTGTTGCCATTACTCCAACGGACCTTCCCTTCAATTCCCCGGCCCCTGACTTGGTGTGGGATGGCCGAATGTTTGTATTTACAGGCGTCATGGCCTTTGGGCCACGCAAAGATTGTCAGGCATTGGTCGAGGAGCGTGGCGGTTTGATTGGGGGCGGGGTGAGTAAGAAGGTGCATTACCTGGTGGTTGGCAGCGTGGGTAATGAGCAGTGGCGCCACAGCACCTACGGAACGAAGATCATGAAGGCAGTGGAACTGCGGGAGGCGGGGGCTTCGATTGCCAT
>NZ_FMTK01000044.1:0-1715 GCF_900100025.1 Pseudomonas sp. NFACC56-3
AATTCCGAAACCCCTATCTGCTGATGCAGGTAGGGGTTTTGTTTTTTCCGCAATAGAAAGTGTTGGCCAAAAAAAAGGATGACCTGCAGAGGTCATCCTTTTTTACATCCTGGCTGTCAAGCCTCGGGTACGGGGCAGCTCAAATCCCCTTCCTTGCACTTGAGATAGGTCTTGAACGCCTCGACCCGGGCCTTGGTCTGGGTGGTGATGCAATTGTTATAGATCAGCGGATAGGCACTGCCGCCCTCAACCCCAGAGGCAGAGAATTCGCATTCGGCATCACGGAAGCCTATCCAGGCACGCTGAGCCTTGACCAGCATTTTCTTGGCCTCGGGATTGTCCTTCAGGCGAGCGGTGATCTGCTTGTACAAACTGTTCAGCTCATTGTCGGCGGCCTTGTTTTCTTTGGCTGCGCATTGGTTCATCTCGCCTTGAGTAGTGGCGTCAGCGCAGTCGTCGGCCTGGGCAACGGCGACAAAAAACAATGGCATCAGGGCCAGGAGCAAGCGTAGGGACATGTTGGTTCTCTCCTTGAGGGTGAAAGCGCCGAGGGAGTTTACATCGCGCCGTGCTGTTTTAAAGTTGGTGAGCGCCAAACAACGGTCTGATACAACTTTCCGGTTGGCCTTGTGGTCTTACAAGCCTACTGTTGAAACACAGGAGGTGACTCATGCATTCATCCGACCGCATTGAAAGAAAGATCCTGCTCAAGGCCCCGCGCTCCCAGGTCTGGCGTGCCCTGGCCAATGCCGAAGCCTTTGGCCAATGGTTCGGTGTCGCCCTTGAGGGGAAACGGTTTGTGGCAGGCGAGCGTACCCAAGGGCAAATCACTTATCCAGGTTACGAACACCTTATCTGGGACGTAGCGGTGGAGCGGGTGGAGCCCGAGCGAGTGTTCTCGTTTCGCTGGCATCCTTACGCTGTCGAGCCGCAGGTAGATTATTCCCAGGAGGCCGAAACCCGAGTGCAATTCGAACTCGAAGACATGGATGGCGGTACCTTGCTCAAAGTCGTGGAGTCGGGCTTCAACAATATTCCCGAGGCACGTCGACTCAAGGCTTTTCGCATGGACAGCCGTGGCTGGGACGAGCAAATGGCCAATATTGAGGCGTTCCTGCACAAGCCTTGAGCCAGCCGGCTGGCGGAACTAAGGGTTTTCGGAGGGGCAGGTATAGCGAATGTCTTACACGATATGGTAGCTATGTCGTCTATTTCATTTTGGATCCTAGGCGTAATCTGGACTTATCCACTGAAGCACAGGAAGTGCTCAGGATCAGGGACGATCGACCATGCAAGGATTAGCTATCGACAGGGAGTCGTAATGGTCTTGGAAAAACCCGCTTCGGCGGGTTTTTTTTCGCCTGTTGAAAAGCCAGGAAAGCGTCCTATAGCGAAACGCTTACACGCTGTTGCTGCTTTCTCGTCTTTCTCCAAGTCACCGGTGGGCCTAATCTATGTTCATCCACTGAGTACAGGGAGTGCTTGGGGTCATGGATGATTGGACCAGGCATGGAATGCCGGACAGGGAGTCAAATTGGTCCTCAAAAACCCGCCTAGGCGGGTTTTTTTTCGTCTATGGGAAAGTGGCCTGATCATGCCAGGCGCCGGCTCATGGTGCGGTCGGCACCATCAGCGGCCAAGGTCTGGCCCCCAGGGGTACGCTCGGCACCATCAGCGGCCAAGGTCTGGCCCCCAGGGGTACGCTCGGCACCATC
>NZ_FMTK01000036.1:0-27948 GCF_900100025.1 Pseudomonas sp. NFACC56-3
GACGTCTACAAAGACGCCGGCAAGGTTGAAGTCAGCATCGATAAAGCGACTGGCGGTAACTTCGAGAACCTCGTTCCGAGCACGACTCCAGCCGTCACGGACGTCACCGATACCATCGACACCAGCACCGTTTCGCTCACTGCGACTTCGACTGTGGCCGAAGGCGGTACCGTGGTCTATACCGCTTCGGTCAACGCCCCGGTCACCGGTGCTCCACTGGTCGTCACCCTGTCCAACGGCCAGACCATCACTATCCCAGTTGGCGCAAGCTCCGGCAGCGTGAACTTCGTTACGACGAACGATGCCCTCGCTGGCGGTGATAACCTGAGCGTCAAGATTGACGACGCCAAGGGTGGTAACTACGAAAATCTGGCTATCGATGGCAAGACCGCCGATACCTCGGTAACCGATACCCAGGACACTACCGGCCTGACGCTTTCCGCAACCGACACCGTGACAGAAGGCGGCTCGATTGTTTATACCGCCACCCTGACCAACGCTGCTGGCTCGCCGGTCACCATTACGCTGAGCAATGGCGCGGTGATCAACATCGCAGCCGGTGCCACCACTGGCACCGTCACCGTGGATGCGCCTAAAGACGACGTCTACAAGGACGCCGGCAAGGTCGAAGTCAGCATCGATAAAGCCACCGGTGGTAACTTCGAAAACCTCGTTCCGAGCACGACCCCGGCTGTCACTGACGTGACCGATACCATCGACACCAGCACCGTTTCGCTCACTGCGACTTCGACTGTGGCAGAAGGTGGCACCGTCGTTTATACCGCCTCGGTCAACGCTCCGGTCACCGGCGCTCCACTCGTGGTGACATTGAGCAACGGCCAGACCATCACCATCCCGGTCGGCGCCAGTTCCGGCTCGGTGAACTTCGCCACGCAAAACGACGCCCTCGCCGGCGGCAACCAACTGAGCGTCAAGATCGACGACGCCAAGGGTGGCAACTACGAAAAACTGGCTATCGACGGCAAGACCGCCGATACCTCGGTCACCGATACCCAGGACACCACCGGCCTGAGCCTGAGCGCCACCGGTACGGTCGCCGAAGGGGGTCAGATCACCTACACCGCGACCCTGACCAACGCCGCCGGCTCACCGGTCACCGTCACCTTGAGCAACGGCGCGGTGATCAACATCGCCGCCGGTGCCAAAACCGGTACCGTGACCGTCGATGCGCCGAAAGACGACGTCTATCAGGACGCCGGTAATGTCTCGGCAACCATCAAGACAGCCACCGGTGGCAACTTCGAGAGTCTCGTCCCGAGCACCGCGCCGGCGGTGACTGCAGTCACTGACACCGTCGACAACACCACGGTCAGCATCACCGGCAGCACGTCCGTCACCGAAGGCCAGACCGCGACGTACACCGTCAGCCTGACCAACCCGGCGCAGACGGAAGTGACCGTCAAGATCGTCTACAGCGGCACTGCGGCCGACGGTTCGGACTTCACCGGCGTCTATACCGTGAAGATCCCGGCCAACGCCACCAGCGCCACCTTCAACGTCGCGACGCTGGACGACAAGATCACCGAAGGCACCGAAAACTTCGTGGTCAAGATCGACTCGGCCACCGGTGGCAACTTCGAGCACCTGGGTGTCAGTGGCACCAACGGCAGCGTCAGCACGTCGATCATCGACAACGATGCGCCGCCGGTACTCGACCTGGACGCCAACAACTCCAGCGGCAAGACCGGGGCCGACTACCAGGTGACCTTCACCGAAGGCACCACTGGCCCGGGCGTGTCCATCGGTGACACCGACCTGAAGATCACCGACCCGGACAGCACCCTGCTGACCGGCGCGACCATCGTGCTGACCAACCGTCAGCCTGGCGATGTGCTGAACCTGGGCAACAGCGTCAATGGCATCAGCATCAACGCCAACAGCACCGACGGCAAGATCGTGCTGACGCTGTCGGGCAATGCGACGCTGGCCGACTACATGCAGCAGATCAAGAACATCAGCTTCACCAACAGCAGCGATGACCCGAGTACCGTACCGCGCATCATCACCGTGACGGTGACCGACGGCACCAACTACTCCAACACGGCCACCACCACCGTGAACGTGGTCGGGGTCAACGACGCGCCAGTAGCCACCGGTGGCGCGGTGACCGGCACTGAAGACACTTCACTGGTGCTCGGCTGGTCGACGTTCGGTATCAGCGACGTGGACAGCGCCGCCGCCAGCCAGGGTGTGAAAATCACCGGGCTGCCGAGCGACGGCAAGTTGCAGTACCTGGACGGTGCCACCTGGAAGGACGTGGCCAACAACCAGACCTTCACCAAGGCTGACATCGACGCCGGCAAGCTGCGCTTCACCCCGGACGCCAACGAATCCGGCGCCAACGGCAACCCGAGCGGCGTGGGCGATCAAAAGGCCGATTACGCACAGATCAGCTTCCAGCCAACCGACGGCCAGGCGCTGGGCAATACCAGCACGGTGAAGATCGACATCACGCCGGTCGCCGACGCACCGACCCTCAACGTGGCCGGCAACAACGTGACCTCCACCGGGCTGATCAAGGAAGTCTGGACCGGCCTGTCGGGCCTGGGCACCGATGGCAACGGCGCGCCATCCGGCACGCTCAAGTCGGTGATCGATGCCGCCGGCACGCCGAACAGCAGCACCAACGTGACCAACGTGCAGTCCGACAGCAACGTTAACCCGGGCACCGCGTCGAAAACTTCCGGCCTGATCTTCCTCGAAGCCGGCAAGACCTACACCTTCAGCGGTACCGGCGATGACAGCCTGCTGGTCACCGTCGGCGGCAAGGACGTGGCGGCCATCACCTGGGGCGCAGGCGGTAAATTGAACGGCTCGTTCACACCGACCACCAGCGGCTACTACACCCTGGACATCTACCACCATAACCAGACTGGCCCGGGCAGCTACGACGTGAACCTGTCGGTCAACGGCGGCACGCCAGTGGACCTGAGCAGTGCCGGCGTGCCGCTGTACACCGGCGTGGCCGACCTGGCGAATGCCGGCGTGACCGTCTCCGACCTGCACGGCACCAATGGCGAAGGTTATTACGACGGCTACAAACTCAACGAAGGCGCCGAAGGCACCAGCGTGAACCTGTCCAAGATCACCACGGCCCTGACCGACACCGACGGTTCGGAAAGCCTGAGCGTGAAGATCGGCGGCATTCCGGAAGGCAGCGTGCTGAGCGACGGCGCGGGCCATACCGCGACCGTGGGCAGCAACGGCGAAGCCTCGGTCACCGGCTGGAACCTGGGCAGCCTGACCCTGACGCCACCGACCTACTACAACGGCCAGTTCAACCTGACCGTGACGTCGACCTCTACCGAAGCCCTCGGCGGCTCGGCGGTCAGCATCGCGCAGATCCCGGTCACGGTTTATCCGGCGGTGTACAACGCCGTGACAGCCACCTCCAGCAGCGACAACGTCACCGGCACGGATGGCAACGACATCGTCGTCGCCGACATCGGCGGCCTGACCGTGGTGCCGGGCGTCAACTACAACATTGCCTTCATGGTCGACAGCTCCGGCAGCATGAGCGATTCGTCGCTTTCCGCAGCCAAGACCTCACTGACGTCGGTGTTCAACACGCTCAAGCAAAGCATGGGTAGCAACTCGGGCACGGTGAACATCTTCCTGGCGGACTTCGACAGGCAGGTGAACAAGACCGTTTCGGTCAACCTCAAGGACCCGAACGCACTGGCGCTGCTCAAGAACGTGCTGGATTCAATGGCGTCCGGCGGCGGCACCAACTACGAGGACGTATTCAAGACCACGGCCAACTGGTTCAAGAGCACTGAAGCCTTGAGCAACACCGGGGCGAAAAACCTGACTTACTTCATCACTGACGGCCAGCCGACCTTCTATCAGTCTGGTGAACAGACCAACCCGACCCTTTACGGCGACGTGAAGCTCGACAGCCTGATTACCACGACCAACTACAAGCTGGGCCAGACGTTCAGCGCCGACCTGGACAGCACACACCGCGTGAAGGTCGACGAGTCTGGCAATGTCACGCTGCAAACCTGGAAAAAAACCTGGGGCGGCTACTGGAGCGACGAAGCGCTGGGCACCTTGCATGCCCAGGGTGACGGCACCTATGAGCTGTCGTATCGCGACGGTACCGGCAACAGCACCGACTCGAGCACCACCAGCAACTCCCTGAGCGCCTTCGCGCTCCTGAGCTCGCTGTCTGGCGTGGAAGCCATCGGCCTTAACAGCGATGTGACCCTGGCCGATCTCAAGCCCTACGACTCGGATGCAAAACCACAGACCAACATCGACCCGAAAGACCTGGCGAACTCGATCATTGGCCACACCGAAGCGACCCTGCCGGGCGCCGATACGGTCAACGGTGGCGACGGCAATGACATCCTGTTCGGCGACCTGGTGAGCTTCAACGGCATCGCCGGCGAGGGCTACCAGGCCATCCAGGCGTTCGTGGCCCAGCAGAACGGCGTGGACGTCAGCAAGGTCACCACCAGCAACGTGCACCAGTACATCACCGAGCACTACACCGCGTTCGATGTGTCCGGTGCCCACGATGGCAACGACACCCTGTTGGGCGGCGCCGGCAACGACATCATTTTCGGCCAGGGCGGCAACGACACGCTCAACGGTGGCAAGGGCAATGACATCCTGCTGGGTGGCACGGGTAACGACACACTGATCGGCGGCCAGGGCAATGACACCCTGATCGGCGGCCTGGGGGGCGATACCTTTGTCTGGAAGGCCGGCGACACCGGCACCGACGTGATCAAGGACTTCAAGGCCGCCGATGGCGACCGGATCGACTTGCGGGATCTGTTGCAGGGCGAAACCGGCAGCACCATCGACCACTTCCTGAAGATCAGCACGGTCGATGGCGTGTCGTCGCTGCAGGTCAGTACCTCCGGCCAGTTCAATGGGGCCAACGGTGCCGCGGCGGCGCCGGACGTGACGATCAAGCTTGAAGGCAACAACTGGTCGAACGTGAACCTGAACTCGTTGATCGCCGGCAGTGACCCGACCATCAAGGTCGATCACAACAACAGCTGAACCTGACACAAAACCCGTGGCGAGGGAGCTTGCTCCCGCTGGGGCGTGAAGCGGCTCTGTTTTTTGGGGCTGCTGCGCAGCCCAGCGGGAGCAAGCTCCCTCGCCACGGGATAAGTGTTCATACTCCCCCACAGTTGGCCTATGCTGCCCAGCATGACGCCGCTTCATACATGAGGGATGCCCGATGTTTTATGTGCAACGCGATGCACAAGGCCTGCTGGTGCGCGTAGAAGCCGCCGCTTATGCCGAAGCCACCGAAACCCTGCCGGCCGACAGCCACGAGATCCAGGACTGGTTCGCCAACCAGGCGGTGGAAAACAGCCTCAAACAGCTCAAGCAGAGCGACCTGGAGATGATCCGGGTACTCGATGACTTGATCCAGGTACTGACCAGCAAAGGCGTGATCCGCGTCACCGACCTGCCAGCCGCGGCCCAGGCCAAGCTGATGGACCGCACCCAGGCCCGGGAAGCACTGGGCGGGTTGAGCCGGTTGATCGATGATGATGAGAAGGGGTTGATCTAGCCTCAAATGACATCCCTGTGGCGAGGGAGCTTGCTCCCGCTCGGCTGCGCAGCAGTCGCAAAACCAGGCAACGCGGTCTGCCTGAAGAGCTGGGGGCCTGCTTCGCAGGCCAGCGGGAGCAAGCTCCCTCGCCACAGGGGATCGTGTTGTCTGGACTGACGCCATCGCGAGCAAGCTCGCTCCCACAGTTGATCAGGGTTGATCTCGATTATTTCGGTTCGACATAGATTCAATGTGGGAGCGGGCTTGCTCGCGAAGGCGGTCTTCAATCCACCACAGACACATCAGGCCGGCGCTTGAGCCTCCAGCCGATCCATCGCTCGCTCCACCAACAACTGCACCCCATCGGCCATCCGGCTGATCGCCAGGATCACGCTGCGGCGTGAGCCGTCGACGTCGTCAGCCAGGTCGGCGGCGATGGCGCTGATGGACAGCAAGTCTTCGGAGGCATTGGCCAGGAGGGTTTCAGTGTCGATATCCGGGGAGACCATGAAGAGCTGGGCGGTTGGGTTTTTTCCCGAGGCTTCATCGGTAGGTTTTGGATTGAGGTAGTAGTCGAGGGCGCGCTCGGCGGCCTCATCGAGTTTTTTGGAGGCGTTGCCAGGACTTCCTGGCGGATTCGGAGTTACTTTGAACATTAGAGATTTCCTAAACAGTTAAGTGGAAACCGTCACCGTTCGCTTGCACGCGAATGAGGGTGGCGGCCGTACGCAGGTGTGCAAGACCGGGCCTGTTTAGGACACCCAGCAGATCCAAGGATCTCCTGCGTGCAGCCGCCATAAAGCCAGTGGGCAGAAAAAAGCCCCTGAGCGATGTAGCGTCGCATCCTAAACAGTTTCTTCGGACTTGCACGTCCGTGTCACCGTTTTTTCAGTGACAAACCCAGACTAGCCACGAGGCAGACGCCGGACAAGTTCACCAACTTCGCTACAACTCGAAGGAAATCTCCTAGGACCTTGCTTTTGGAGGGGGTGTATATCCGTTTCTGCGGTAACGGCTACTGGCGGTTCCGCCCTTACGGCGGCTCACTTTTGAGAAGCGCAAAAGTAAGCAAAACGCTCTTGCCCCACCACTCGGCACCTCGCCTAGGCTCGGTGTGCCCGAACGCAGGCATTGCTCCGTGGGCCGCCGCGAAGGGCCATCCATGGCCCAGCGCGGCTACCTCGGCATCCATGCCGAGGTGCCCACTGCGCAATGCCTGCGTTCGGCCAGCGTGGTTAACGGGGCGCCCAAGATCAAAAGCAAGAGCAAGAGCAAGAGCAAGAGCAAGAGCAAGAGCAAGAGCAAGAGCAAGAGCAAGAGCAAGAGCAAGAGCAAGAGCAAGAGCGGGGCACATCCCGGCATTTTATTTAGCAGCCCCACCGCCGAGCCCTGTGGGAGCCAAGCTTGCTCGCGATGGCGGTGGGTCTGCTTGCATCAATGCTGAATGTACCGCCATCTTCGCGAGCAAGCCCGCTCCCACAGGGGAAACGCGGTCCCCATCAAGAACCAGGTCGGCTATAAGGCCGCCTCGTCCTGGCTTTTGATCTGGGGGCCCCGTTAACCACGCTGGCCGAACGCAGGCATTGTGGAGTGGGCATCCCGGCATGGATGCCGGGATAGCCGCGCTGGGCCATGGATGGCCCTTCGCGGCGGGCCCACGGAGCAATGCCGGAGTGAGGGCACACCGAGCCTAGGCGAGGTGCCGAGTGGTGGGGCATAAAGCGTTTTGCTTACTTTTGCGCTTCTCAAAAGTGAGCCGCCGTAAGGGCGGAACCATAAGTCGCCGTTACGAAAAGAACGGATATGTACTCGGTCAACAACATCCAGGCCGGCTACCAGGCCGCTTCGCCAGCAAGCCTCACCCCCACCGCCGAGGCTCCCCAACCAACTGCCCCTGCACCCCAAACAACCCCATCTCCCGAATCACCGCCAACTCCCCCTCCGTCTCCACCCGCTCGGCAATCAACGGCAAATCGATACTGTGGGCCGCGCGCTGGATCGCCTCGATGAACAAACGCTTATCACTTTCCTGATCAATGGCACGAATGTAACTGCCGTCGATTTTCAAGTAAGCCAACCCCAGCCGCGACAAGTTGCCGATCATGCTGAACCGCCCACCAAAGCGCTGCAGGCTCAGGGAAAAGCCGAGCTCGCGCAGTTGCCGGGTCAACTGCTCCAGCACGGCCTGCTCCGGCAATTGCTCTTCGCCAATCTCCAGGGTCAAGCGCGGCCCGAGGTTGGAATGGGCCCGCAGGATCTCAAAGATCTTGTTCAGCGCCTGAGGATCGGCCAAGGTCGCCGAAGACAGGTTCAACGCCAGGGACTGCTCATGCCCGGCCATTTGCCTGAGCACTTGTTCGAGCATCAAGCGGTCCAGGCGCGCGGTCCAGCCGAAACGCTCCAACCAGGGCAGGAAACGCCCGGCGGGGATGGTCTGGCCCTGCTCGTCCAGTAGCCGCGACAACACTTTGTAATGCAGCACTACCTGGGTGTCCTGGGCCGCTACCACCGGCTGGAAGTACAGCTCGAAGCGCTGATGACTCAAAGCCTGATCGAGCAAGGTGTGCCAGGCATGGTGATCGTCTCCGACGCTGGCCGAGGCACTGTGGTCCAGGCAGGCCCAACCCGGTTCGCCCTGGCTTTCGGCCTGGGCCAGGGCCTGATCGCCAAGCTGGAGCACCGCTTGCGGAGAGTCGCCATGGACGAACGGCGCCAACCCGATGGAGGCCACCGACGCCACGTCAGTCGCGCCGGTGGCGTGCAGGCTCGCCAGGGCGGCTTCGAGGTTCTGCGCCAGTTGCAGCGCCTCCTCGCGCACCAGCCCGGGGGCCAGCACCGCGAACTCGCCACCGCGAATACGCGTGACCAGGTTGAGGGTCTCCGGGTAGCGGGCGCATTCACGCTGCAATTGCTCGCCCACGGCCTGGAGCAACTGGTCAGTGCGCTGCCCGCCCAACCGCTGGTTCAAACCGGCCAGGTCCTTGACCCGCAGCAACAGCAGATAACCAGAACTGGCCTGCTCCGGGTTACTCACCCGGGCATTGAGCTGCATTTCGAAATAGCGCCGGTTGGCCAGGCCCGTGAGGGTGTCCTGGTAGGACTCAACCCGCAGCTTCTCGCTGCGCTCGGCCTGCTCCTGGAACAGCGCCTTGAGCTTCTCGACCATCTGGTTCATCGCCTGCACCACGCGCCGCAGTTCAGGCGTGCGTGGCAACTCCGGCAGGCTCAGGAACTCGCGACGAGCAATGGCATGGGACTGATGCACCATGTAGTCCAATGGCTTGAGCTGGCGACGCAGCAGCAAGGCCCCCAGCACCGCGCTCACGGCGCCGCACAACAGCAACCAGCCCAGGCTGCCCAACGCGCTCTGCCAGAGCTTGGCGAGGGCGAACATCGGGTGGCTGATCACTTCGACCCGCGCCGCCTGCTCCCAGCCGCGACTGACGATGGCGTCGCCACCGGCCGGTTCCAGGCCGATCAGCTTGACGAACCATTGCGGCACGCTGCCAGCGTCCGGCGTGCCGGTGCGCTCGACCAGGGTCTTGTCGGTGGCCACGTCGACCACGCGGATGGTCGCGTAGTAGCCGCTGTCGAAGATCGAGCTGACCATCAACTCCACCATCGCCGGGTCGTCGATGTTCGGCGTCAACGACAGCGCCAACGCCGTGGCCGCGTCCTGGGCGTGGGAGCGCAACTGATTGACGTACTGGGCCCGCGAGCTCTCCAGGCTGACCATGAAGCTGCCGCTGAAGGCAACCACCAGGAACAGACAGATAGCGATCAACAGCTGTTTGAACAAGGACATCTGAGCGCGCGCTCCTAGTTAGTCGTCTCGACCGGAAAACCTTCGGCCTGCATTTTTTTCAACACATCCTGCCACCGGGACAGGCGCTTGGTGTCACCCACTTTCTTGTTGCCCTTGGCGCCCGGCAGCCACAGCCCTTCGGCATTGAAAGAGTAGACCGGGAGCAAGTCGGTTCGCTGGCTGGCCGGCAGGATCCCGTCGATCAGGCTGTCGAGTACCAGCGGCATCGCCTCGGGCGTGGCGTAATAGGTGAGCACCATGTGGGCACGGTTCTGCCGCAAGGCCTTGACGTAGGTGATGCGCAGCTTGTCACTGGACACCCCGAGATGGCGCAGGCTGAAGTACTTGGCGATGGCGTAGTCTTCACAATCGCCGGCGCCCTTCCACAGGGCCTGGATCGGTGTTTCCCAATAGTCGACTTCACGCCACAGGTCGATGTCTTCCACGTAGCGAACCTGTTTGTTGAAAAACAGGTTCACCACCTTGAGCTGTTCCAGTTCCGGGATCTGTTTCTGGGTCGCCAGCAATTGCTGCCAGGCGTCGATCCGTTGCTGCCCTTCACCCAGCGGGCCATATAACGCTTGCGCCCGCCGGCTGATCTGAGCAAAGTCCCAGTCGGCCCGCAGGCCGCCCAGCATCAGGCCGGCCAGCAACAATGCCGAACACAGCCAGCGCAAGGACCTGAGGACAGGGAACGGTGCAGCCAAGGGAGATACGTCCGAAAAGGGTCGTTGGAAATTCGTTGGATGGTGACGCCTGGCCCACTAAAAGACAATGGCAAGGTGCAATCACCGCAGGCAGACTAAACTTTAGTTCAGGAACCTCCGGTCGAGAGACTTTGACGTCTCGCCAACCTGTAACTAACGTGAGCCTGGATCCAATTTCTACTACCAATCAGGGTACGTTGTCGTGACACAGAAGCCCAAGCCGCTCAGCACTATCCAGATCAACGGTCCCATTCCCGCTGACCAGGCACGCTCGATCATCGAAGGGTCTCTGCGCGAGGCCATCCTCGATGGGCGCTTGCCTTGCGGTACCGCCCTGCGCCAGCAGGAACTGGCCGACCTGTTCGGCGTGAGCCGCATGCCGGTGCGCGAGGCGTTGCGCCAACTCGAAGCGCAGTCGCTGCTCAATGTGGTTCAGCACAAGGGCGCCGTCGTGGCGCCATTGATCACCAACAATGCGGTCGAAACCTACGCCCTGCGTTCGGTCCTGGAGGCTTTCGCCTTGCGCCTGTCCATCCCTTTGCTCGATGACAGCGACCTGGCACTGGCCGCCCGGTACATCGAACAGCTGGAAACGGAAACCGACCACGCCGAGATCGGCAAGCTCAACCGGCTGTTCCACATGTCGCTTTATCACAAGGCACCCAACGGCAAGCTGCTGGACCTGATCGAGCGCGAGCTCAATGAAGAAGAGCGCTTCCTGCGCTTTCATCTGTCGTCCATGGGCCTGGGCAACTTGAACCAGGACGATCATCGCGCGCTGCTCGAGGCCGCGCAGGCCAAAGACATCGATAAAGCGATCGCATTGCTGGAACTGCACCTGGAAAAAGCCTCTGTCACCATGCGCCGGTACTTGGAACAGCCGTCGAAGCTGTGATCCCACGTCGGACGCTCCGTCCGGCGTAAAAATTTCTTACATATCCTTCCGAATCACTAATCGCCAGCCCGGCGCGGCTTGGCCGTGGCCGCGGCTCGTCGCCCCATCAGTTCAATGGCACTGCCATCGATTTGGGCTCACTCTTGCGCTTATCGATTCAAAACAGACCTGAAGAAGTCAACGCCTGGCTGAGGCCAGGCGAATCGAAGCCAATACGCAAGGAGCGTCGTCCAACCGGCGGGATGATCGGATGTCCGACCGACGTCCTGCCCATAAAAATCAAACTTCCTTATTCCCCCGATCCCTGAAGTGCTCCGAGTGAGGCATTCACTCGAACTATTCGATTCTGATACGCCTAAATCGGAAGGAGCTTCTTCGCCCCAATAAAACTTATATTAAAAGTTTTAAAAGCCCTCTTCGCGCCCAATAAAACAGCCACTTTAAATATTTAAAAAAGTACTTGCCGCTTACTTGCTCCGTGTATTAGTTTTTTATTCGCCGCGTTACTGGCGGCCGTTCAGACTTGCTAAAACCCAAGCAAACAAGGGCTTCGCAAGCCGAAAGCACGATTTAAAGAGAATGCTCAAGCCACTTTGGCAATTCATGGATTTCGGTTCAGGCACCCGCTCGCCTTCACTAACTAACGAGCCGCCCTCCGAACAAAACATCATTGATGAGGACGTTCCAATGCAGCCATCCAAAGAACAACTATCTCTCAAAAAACACGAACTTGGCCAACACCCGGTTTTTTCCGAGATTACATCAATCGATCTGTTGCGCCGCTTTATGGAAAGCCATGTCTTTGCCGTCTGGGACTTCATGTCGCTGACCAAGCGACTGCAACGCGAGCTCACCTGTGTCCACCTGCCCTGGCTGCCGCCGGCCGACCCCCACGCGGCCCGCTTGATCAATGAGATCGTGCTGGGGGAAGAGTCGGATGACCGCCCTGGCGCCGGCTATTGCAGCCATTTCGAACTGTACCTGGACGCCATGCGGGAAATCGGCGCCGATACCCGCGCCATCGAGCAGTTCATCACCCTGCAGCAGGAAGGCGTCAGCCCCGAGACCGCGCTGGACAGTGTCGAGGTCGAGCCGGCGGCGGCGCGGTTCGTCCGCCAGACCTTGCACACCGCCCTGCACGCCCCGGCCCACAGCGTGGCCGCCGCCTTCGTGCATGGTCGCGAGAGTGTCATCCCGCAGATGTTCCAGCGCATGTTGGACGCCTGGGGCATTGGCCTGGATCAGGCACCGACCTTCCGTTACTACCTGCAACGGCACATCGAAGTCGACTCCGAAGACCACGGGCCGGCGGCAGAAAAACTGTTGGCACGGCTGATCGATGGCGACCCGCAGCGCGAAACCGAAGTCCTGGCCGCCGCCCTCGCCGCCGTCCACAGCCGCGCCGCCTTGTGGGACGGCCTGCGCCAGAGCATGACCCAACCGGTTGCGCAGGTGATGCCATGAACGCCATCCCCTACCAATCCTTCGCCGACGCCTGGGAAAGCCGCGCCACGATCCGTACCCGGCCACGGCGCCGGGTCGAAGACGACGACAAGCTGATCTTCCCCATGAGCCGCCAACCGCTGGTGCACAGCCAGACCTTCCTCAGCCACTGTGCGCAACTGCGCGACTTTGTGCTGGTGCAGAGCCTCTACAAGTTCATCAACGACGTGGTGATTTTCGAGACCGAACTGGTGGACCACACCGCCCGGCGCATCGCCAAGAACCGCTTCGGCATCGAATTCCCGTTCGCCTGCCGCTACGACGCGATGACCGTGGTGGTGGACGAGGATTACCACGCGCTGGTGGCGATGGACTTCATGCAGCAGACCATCGACATGACCGGCATCGATCCCATTCCGTTGCCTGGGCAGATCGAACTCAGCCGCGCCATACCGGCGACCCTGGCCCGAGCGCCGGAGCATTTGCTCAGCGCCGTGGAGCTGATCTGCATCGCCATTGCCGAGAACACCGTGACCAACGAGGTGGCCGCCTTCGCCCGGGACGATTCGGTCAAGGCCTCGATCAAGGGGTTGATGGCCGACCACTTGCTCGACGAGGGCCGGCACTCCGGTTTCTGGACGCGACTGGTGCAGATCTACTGGCGCACCGCCCCCGAAGAGGATCGCGCGGCGATCGCGCGCTTGATGCCCGGTTTCATCGCCCAGTACCTGGCGAGCGACCTGCAACAAGCCTTCGACTTCGAGCTGATCGCCCACCTGCCCGTCGACGAATCGGTACGCCAGTCGCTGCGTGAAGACGCCAGTGCGCTGGCGTACCCCATCAATCGTTTTCACCCGTTGGTGGGCAACATCACGCGTTTTTTCCGCGGCAGCTCGATGCTCGCGTCCCCCTGCGTACGCGACGCCCTTGCCGATTACCTGACCCCATGAGGACCTTTCGATGAGACGCCTCGACATTGCAGTGCCTGGCACCAGCCAGGCCATGACCGAACTGGCCCGGGAACTGGAACTGCACGGCCACGCAGTGGTTCGACACTCGCCGGCCGGCCACGACGCGGTCGACCTGTTGATCGACGACGGGACGACACCGCGAACCATTGAAGCCCGTTCATGCCTCCAGATCCGCGTGGCCCTGTGCACGCTGCCCGGTGAGGCACTGCCGCAACCGGTGCTGGTTTTTCGCGACGGTGCGCAGCGGCTGTTGTGCCAGGAAGCGATCGCGCCGCAACACGATGGCAATGGCCAGTCGTTGCGCCTGCGTACGCTGGCGACGTTGGTCGAGACCGGCGCACGGCTGGTCAGCCAGTTATCCCGGGACGAAACCTGTTTCGATCACTGGCCAACGGTAGACGCTGACGCTGTCGAGCAGCCCCTGCTCGGGCTCGATGCGCTGGAGCCGCTGGCCTTCGAGCACGGCCTCAATCGGCCGGCAGTGCCCTGGCTGCTGGCCGCCGCCGACGTGCCGGTGATGCACCGCATCGAACAGCGCCTGCTCGACGACGCCACGCAACCGGCCCTGTGGGTCGATGGGCACCTCATTGACTACAAGACCTTGCGCAGCCTGGCGCTGAGGATGCAGCAGGCCATGCTCGCCAGCCTACGCCCGGCGACCGACCGCCCGTTGGTGATCGGCGTATGCCTGCCCAAGTCCATGCAACTGTACGCCGCGATCCTGGCGGTGCTCGGTTGCGGTGCGGTGTACTTGCCGTTGGATCCGCAGCACCCGGCGCAGCGTCGGCGCTTCATCCTGGACAATGCCAAGGCCGACCTGCTGCTGCACGACGGCGACAACGACCTGGATGACGTGGCATTGCCAGCCCTGGATGTCCAGCGGCTGCCTGCGCTCAAACCGAGCATCCCGGCCTCGCTGATCCGGCGCGTGGTGAGCATCGACGAACCGGCCGTGGCGATCTACACCTCTGGCACCACCGGCCAGCCCAAAGGCGTGTTGCTCAGCCACCGCAACCTCAGCCATTTCTGTGCCTGGTACGGCGACTACGTCGGGTTGCAGCGCGACAGCCGGGCGTTGCAGTTTTCCACCATCAACTTTGACGCGTCGCTGCTGGATATCCTGCCGACCTTCATCCACGGCGCCCTGCTGGTGGTGCCCAGCGAAGACCAGCGCCGCGACCCGCAGCAATTGGTCGCGTTGATTCACCAGCAGCACATCAGCCACGCCTTCCTGCCGCCTGCGCTGCTGAGCGTCATGCCCCTGGATACGCCGTTGGGCCTGGCGCACCTGATCACCGGTGGCGATGTCTGCGAGCCGTTCGTGATCGAACGGCTCGCGCCACAATGCCGGTTCCACAACATCTACGGCCCGACCGAAACCACGGTGCTGGCGACCACACGCCAGTTCGGTGTCGGCGACAACAACCGCAACCTCGGCATGCCCATCGCCAATGGCCGGATCCTGATCCTCGACGAACAGTTGCAACCGGTTCCCCAAGGTGTCCCCGGCGAGTTGTACATCGCCGGCCCGGGCGTCGGCCTCGGCTATCTGAACGACCCGGCGCTGACCGCGACGCGTTACCTCGACCTGGCGCTGCCCACCGGACAAGCGCTGCGGGTCTATCGCACCGGCGATATCGGCCAGTGGACCGACAACGGTATCGAACTGTGCGGCCGCCGCGATAACCAAGTGAAGATCCGTGGTTTTCGGGTCGAGCCCGAGGAAATCGAGCACTGCCTGCGCGACAGCCAGCTGTTTCGCCAGGTGGCGGTGGGGGTCGATGAAAAGCGGCGGATCCTGGCGTTCCTGGTTCACCCCGAACAGGCGCACCCCGGCGCGGCCCTCCAGGCGCTGCGCGAGCATGTGCAGAACAGCTTGCCCAGCTACATGCACCCGGCGGCCTACGTCGAATTGCCCAGCCTGCCCTACACCAGCAACGGCAAGGTCGATCGCCGGGCATTGCTCGCCATGGCGGTGCAGGTGCACGTCGACGGCCAACGGCGCCAACCGCAGAACGCCCTGGAAACACAACTGCAGCAACTGTGGGCCGAGCTGCTTGAATTGCCAGTCGAGGATATTGCCACCGACGAGAGCTTCTTCAACCTTGGCGGGCACTCGATCCTGCTGTCGCGACTGCTGCTGAGCATCCGCCAGGTGTTCGGTCGCAGCCTGTCGATCAACCGCTTCATCGAGGCGCCGACGCTGATGACCTTGGCGAAGCTGCTGGACGACCCGGAACACAGCAACGCATCAGTCCTCAGCCCCCAGGCCTTCATCGATGCCGAGGCCGAGCTCAACCTCGATCCGCTGCCCATCAGCCAATGCGGCGATGTGCACAAGGTGGTGGTGACCGGCGCCAACAGCTTTCTCGGCGTGCACATCGTCGAAGCGCTGCTGGCCTGGGGCGCCACCGAAGTCGCGTGCCTGGTGCGCGCGAGCGCCGAACACAGCGCGGCTGAACGTTTCTCCCAGGCCCTGCGGGACAATCACCTGACCCACCTGGATCTGGACCGCGTCAGCGTGTACGCCGCCGACATCACCCAACCGCAATTGGGGTTGCCGGACGATGTCTACGCCCGTATCGATCGCACGTTCGGCGCGTTGGTGCACAACGCCGCCCACGTCAACCATGTACTCGACTATGCGTCACTGGCACGGGACAACGTCGAGCCGATTTTCGAGTGCCTGCGCCTGTGTGAAGGGCGCAGCAAGAAAATATTCAATTTCGTCTCCACGCTGTCCGCCTCCAGTGCCCTGGACGCCGATGGCCAGGTGCTGGAACAGCCTGCCGCCGAGACGCCGCCGATCTACATCAAGAACGGCTACAACCTGTCCAAATGGGTCGGCGAACGGATCCTGCAACGGGCCCGCGATCGCGGGGTGTGGGTCAATCTGTTCCGCCCCGGCAACATCAGCTTCAACAGCCTGACCGGGGTCTGCCAGCCCCACAAGAATCGCTTGATGCTGATGCTCAAGGGCTCGATCCAGCTCGGCCAGGTGCCAGACCTGTCACTCAATTTCGACCTGATGCCGGTGGATTTCCTGGCCCGCTTCATCGCCTTCCACGCCAGCCGCTACCAGCCCACCCAAGCGGTGTTCAACCTGCACAACCCGCAGCCTTTGAGCTGGGACGCTTACGTCGCGTCGTTCCGCGACAGCGGCCGGGAATTTTCGCTGGTGAGCGTCGCCGAGTGGCAACGGCAACTGGCGCGGGTCGATGCCGACAATGCGTTGTTTGGCGTGCTGGGTTTCTACCTCAACGGCTTCGAGGAAGACATCGGCGACATCTCGCTGATCAGCCACGACAACGCTCGTGCCGGCGTGCGACAGATGGGCGCCAGCTACCCGGAAAAGTCCCCGGCCCTGCTACGTCGCGGCGCCGACTACCTCAAGGCCATCGACTTCATTTGAAACACCCTCAACCCAAAGCAAGGAGCAAGACCATGAGTGCATTTCAACCCGACACCCTGATCAAAAACCCCCACGCCTGCCAGGTCGAAACCTCGGTGGAGGTCACGGCCGACGCGGCGCGCGTCTGGGACGTGGTGGGTGATTTTGGCGGATTCAACCGCTTCATCCCGGCCCTGGAGCACATCGAAATGACCGGCGCGGGCGTGAGGTCCCTGCGCAAGAAATTCTTCCGCGATGGGCAGAACCTGGTGGTGGAACAGCTCAACAGCCGCGACGACCAGGCCATGCACATGACCTGGACGCTGATCTACAACACCCTGGGCATCGACAACCTGTGGGCGGCCATGCGCGTCGAACCCCTGGCGGACAACCGCTGCCGCGCCACCTGGACCATCATCGCCGACCACACCGACGCCCACACCCCGTCGGGCTTCAGGGATTTCCTCCAGGGCTTCGCCGATGAGGCGATGGGGAACGTGCAGGAGATGTTCAAATAAGCACCAATCCCCTGTGGGAGCGGGCTTGCTCGCGAAGGCGGTGGATCTGTTGACGGTGATGGTGGCTGTACCGACGTCATCGCGAGCAAGCTCGCTCCCACATTGAGTTGGCGTGAACCCAATATCCAGGCTCTCCCCTGTGGGAGCGAGCTTGCTCGCGAAAGCGGTGGATCTGTGCCGGTGATGGTGGCTGTACCGACGTCATCGCGAGCAAGCTCGCTCCCACATTGAGTTGGCGTGAACCCAATATCCAGGCTCACCGCCAATCCCCTGTGGGAGCGAGCTTGCTCGCGATGGCGGTGGCTCGGCTTGCGACTGGGGTCAGATCTTGAAGCTGTCCACCAGTTGCTTCAGTCGATTGGCCTGTTGGGACAAGGCATCGCAATCCTTCAGGGTTTCATTGAGGTTGGCCACGCTTTGCTGGTTCAGCAGGTTGATGTGGCTGACGTCCATGTTGAGGGTTTCCACCACCGCGGTCTGTTCTTCGGTCGCGGCGGCCACCGACTGGTTCATGCCGTCGATCTCACCAATGCGCTGCGTCACGCTGACCAACCGCAAGCCGGCCTGGTTGGCCACTTCCACGCTTTCTTCGCTGGACGCCTGGCTGGCGTTCATCGTGGTCACCGCTTCACGGGAACCGACCTGCAGCGAAGTGATCATCTTGTGGATTTCTTCCGCCGACTCCTGGGTACGGTGCGCCAGGTTGCGCACTTCGTCGGCCACCACCGCAAAACCGCGCCCGGCTTCACCGGCACGGGCCGCTTCGATGGCAGCGTTCAGGGCCAGCAGGTTGGTTTGCTGGGAGATGCCCTTGATCACGTCCAGGATGTGCCCGATGTTGTCGGTGCTGGCGTTCAGGGTTTCGATCTGGGTGCACGAGAGGCTGATCTTCTGCGACAGCTCGGTCATGGCCTGGATGGTTTTTTCCACCACCTGGCGACCGTCATCGGCCTGTTCGCTGGCACCGCTGGCATGCTGCGAGGCATCGGCGGCATTACGGGCGATTTCCTGGGTCGCGGCGCCCAACTGGTTGATGGCCGCAGCCACGCTGTTGGTGCGGGCACTCTGCTCATCCGAGCCGACGAGCGAAGCGTTGGACGAGGTCATCACTCGTTGCGACAGGTCATGCACCTGGCGAGTAGCGGAAGACACTTCCGAGATCGACGCGTGAATCCGCTCCACGAACTGGTTGAACGAACCACCCAGCACCGCGAACTCATCCGTGCCCTGCACCACCAGGCGCCGGGTCAGATCGCCTTCGCCCTGGGCGATGTCCTGCATGGCGCGGCCCATGGTGGTCAACGGGCGCATCAATACCTGGATCAGCATGCTCAGCAGCAACGCAATGGCCGCCACCGCGACGAACATCGCGATCAACGCCGACGTACGGAACTGGCTCAACGGCGCGTAGGCCTTGGCCTTGTCGATCGACAGGCCGATGTACCACTCGGCATTCGGCAGGCCCGCCACCTGGGTGAACGAAAGAATGCGGTCCTTCCCATTCAACTCGACCTCTTGGATACCCTTGCCAATGCGCACAGGGGTGCCGGGGTAGATGTCCTTGAGGTTCTTCATCACGTGGTCTTTATCCGGGCTGACGATCACCTGACCGTCGCCGCTCACCAGGAACGCATGGCCGATACCACCGAAGTCCACGGAGTTGATGATTTTCACCAGGGTTTCCAGGCTCAGGTCGCCGCCCACCACGCCGAGCAGTTCGCCGTTGTGCTTCACCGGCAGGGCAACGGTCACCACCAGGCCGCCCACCGCCGCCAGATAAGGCGGGGTCAGCATGGTTTTATCGGCGGTCACCGCCTGTTTGTACCAAGGGCGCTGACGCGGGTCGTAGCCGTCAGGCATTTTCGCGTCAGGCCGTTGGGTGAAGACACCGTTGGCCTGGCCCACATAAGTGAATTGGAAGTTCGACGTCAGCGCCGGTTGGTCGACCAGCCCGGGCAAATCGGCAGTCGCGCCCTGGTGCGCGATGTTTTGCGCCAGGTTTTCCAATACCAGTATCCGGCCACTCATCCAGTTCTGGATGCTGCTGGCCGTCAGGTCGCCGGATTGCTCGATGGACGACTCAAGGCTGCTGCCAATGGTGTTGCGCTGCAAATAATCGTTGTAGAGCGTGAACAGGGCAAAAGCCAGAACCACCACACCAGAGGCGGCGAGAAGGATTTTGTGGCTGAACTTTAGATTCATCGATGGGGCTTCTTATGCAAGGAGTGGGGGTGCATTCCAGATTGCAACGTTCCATATAACGACGCGGGCGGTTGTCACTTCGCTCCACTTTGGTGCACGCATATCACTCTGTCGGCAAGCCTGTACAAATAATTAGGGATTCGAAGAAATAGACGACGGGAGGACAAGGCGGGCAAACGGTGGTTGCAAATTCGCCGGGCGATGATGACAATGCGACCTATTATCATTTGTAACATCCAGGCCGTCGCGTCCATGTCATCTCCCGAGTTTGCAGTACAGGCGCTCTACAGCCGGCATCACGGCTGGCTCAATACGTGGCTGCGCACCCGGTTGGGCAATGCCGCCGATGCGGCGGACCTGGCCCAGGACACCTTCGTGCGCCTGTTGCAGCGCAGCGAACGCCTGGAGCTCAGGACGCCACGTGCCTTTTTGCGAACCATCGCCCAAGGCCTGGTGATCGACCATTGGCGGCGAGCGGAAATCGAACGCGCCTACCTGGAAACCATCGCTCACCTGCCGCCAGCCCAAACCCCTGGTGCTGAAGCCCAGGCCTTGATCCTGGAACTGCTCGAAGCCATTGCCAGGATGCTCGAAGGCCTCAAGCCGAAAGTGCGCAGGGCCTTTCTGTTGGCCCAGTGCGAAGGCCTGACGTACAAGCAGATCGCCGAACAGATGGGCATCTCGTTGCGCTCGGTGGAGCGCTACGTCGCCGATGCGCTGTACCACTGCTATGTGTTGCGCTATGAAAGCTGAGCCGGCGGATCACTTGCAGAGCCGCCGCAACGGCCCGTCGCAACAGGTGGTCAGGCAGGCGATCAACTGGCTGTTGCGCCTGCGCAATCACACCGCTCACCCGACCCTGCGCCAAGAGTGCGACACCTGGCGCGCCGCCCACCCTGAACACGAACTCGCCTGGCAACGGGTGCAATCGCTGCACAGCGAATTGACCGCCAACCTGCGGGCGGTGCCCGGTGCCCATGTCGCCCTGGATACCCTGGAAAACAGTGCCCAGCGCCTCAGTCGTCGCCAGGCCCTGAAGTTGCTGTCGGGCATCGCCGTGGTGAGCGGCGCGGCATGGCTGGGCAAAGACCTGGGCTGGCAAGCGTGGAATGCCGATTTCGCCACCGCCACCGGTGAACGCCGAGGTTTCCAGTTGCCGGACGGCACGCGGCTCGAGCTCAACACCCACAGCGCCGCCGACCTGGACTTCAGCGCCCGGCAGCGCCTGATTACCCTGGCCCGCGGCGAAATCATGGTCACCTGTGGCCGCGACCCGGGGCGGCCGTTGCTGGTGAAAAGCAGGCATGGCCTGTTCGAAGGGCTGGAAGGGCGCTTCGTCGTGCGCCAAGACAGCGACTGCACACGCTTGAGCGTCACCAGCGGACACGTCGTCATCCGTTCGCACCCCAGCAGCGATGGTCCGCCCATCCAGGTCGAGGCCGGGCAAAGCTATCTGGTCACTGCATCGACAGCGGCCCTGGCACCGCCGCTGGACATGGACGCAGGCGCCTGGGCCGACGGTTTGATCGTCACGCGCAACATGCGCCTGGAAGACTTCCTCAATGAAGTAGGACGCTACCGCTCGGGCTATCTGCACTGCGCAGCGTCGATCGCCGACCTGCGCCTGTCGGGGGTGTTCCGCTTGGAAGACACCGACAAATTGCTGGCCGTCCTGCCCCGCACGCTCCCGGTACAGCTGCGCTATCGAACCCGTTGGTGGATCACGGTGGAACGCCTGGCTTGATTTTTTTTGGCGGGTTTCAGGCCGGCGTCCGGCTAGGACAGTAAGCAACCCTTATCTGCCTTCGGCGACTCCTACGGAACCTACAATGACTGAGCGCGTACCTCTCAAGAACCCCTTCGGCTTTTCTTCGCAACCGCGCCTGTTGCGCCAGGCGATTCATGCCGCACTGCTCTCCACGGCACTGGGGGTCAGCGTCGTGCCGATGCTCGCGCTGGCCGCACAAAACGGCGTGACTGCCAGCCGTCAGAGCTACAACATAGCCCCGGGCCCATTGAGCGATGTGCTGAACCAGTTCGCCCGCCAGGCCGGGATCACCCTGGCAAGCACCCCGGCGCAAACCGGCGGCGTCCAGTCCCCGGGGCTCAAGGGCGAGTATTCGCCCGACCAGGCCCTGAGGCAGTTGCTCAGCGGCTCAGGACTGGTTGCCGTCAGCCAGGATGGCAGCAGCTATGTGCTGCAAACCGAGACCGCTGGCAGCACATTGGAATTGCCGACCACCGACATCAAGGGCTTCGCCCTGGGTAACGCCTTGGGCAGCATGGAAGGCTACAACGCCACCCACAGCCAGGTCGCCACCAAGACCAGCACCGCCCTGCGGGAAACCTCCCAGAGCGTGTCGGTGGTCACCCGCGAACAAATGGACGACCAGGGCGCGCAAACCGTGGCCCAGGCCATGCGCTACACCCCCGGCGTGCTGACCAACCCCTATGGTGCGACCCACCGCTACGACTATGTGGCGATGCGCGGCTTCAACGACGGCTCGGTGGATAACATCTACCTCGACGGCCTCAAGTCCATGGGCGACAGCGGCACCTACAGCTCCATGCAGGTCGATCCGTACTTCCTCGAGCGGGTCGACATTCTCAAGGGCCCGTCCTCGGTGCTCTACGGCCGCAGCTCGCCGGGCGGCCTGGTGGCGCTGACCAGCAAGAAGCCGCTGTACGAGGCCTATCACCAGGTCCAGGCCACGGTCGGCACCCAGGGCCAGCGCGGCATGGGCTTCGACTTCAGCGGCCCGGTGGATGACGAAAAACGCCTCACCTATCGCCTGATCGGCCTGGCGGACAGCTCCGACACCCAGTTCGACCACAACAAGGAAAAACGCTTCGCCCTCGCCCCCACGGTGAACATCGACTTCAGCGAGGACACCTCGCTGACCCTGCAAGCCTACCTGCAGCATGACCCCGATGGCGGCTACCACGGTGGCATGCCGGCCGACGGCACCTTGCATCAGCGCAACGGTCGACGGATTTCCGAGCACTTCTTCGAAGGCGAACCCGGCATCGACCGCTATGAACGTGACCAGCAGTCGTTCGGCTACCAATTCGAACACCGTTTCAACGATGTCTTCACCGCCCGGCAGAACTTCCGTTACCTGGATTCCGAGGTCAAGAACGATCAGGTCTATGCCTACGACTGGACCACGCCCACCAGCAACGAGCTGAACCGCTACTACACCGGCGCCGAAGAAAAGCTCCATTCGTTCATCGTCGACAACATGCTGCAAGCCGAATTCTTCACCGGCGCCACCCAGCACACCGTACTGATGGGCGTCGACTACCAGCGCCGCAAAACCGTGGTCGACTGGACCAGCGGCAGCCTGGCGCCGATCAACGCCTTCGACCCGGTCTACGGCAACTCGGCCATCACCTACTTCAGCCCCACCAGCTACCTGCGGCGCCTGGAGCAGACCGGCGTCTACCTGCAAGACCTGATCGAAATGGACAAGTGGCGCTTCTCCCTCGGCCTGCGCCAGGACTGGGTGCAAACCTCGGATGAGAACCGCATCGCTGAGTTCGGTCGTCCGGAAGGCACCGAGATCAACGACAAACGCACCAAGCTCACTGGCCGTGCCGGGGCGCTGTACCTGTTCGACAACGGCCTGGCGCCGTACATCAGCTATTCCGAGTCGTTCAACCCCAACTCCTATGCCGACAGCGCCGGCAACCCGCTGCCGCCGACCGATGGCAAGCAGTGGGAACTGGGGTTGAAGTACCAGCCACCGGGCACCGATGACCTGTACACGGCCTCGCTGTTCCGCATCGACCAGGAAAACCTGGCGACCAAACTGCCCCAGGACAACTTCTACCGCGCCATCGGTGCCGTGCGCTCCCAGGGACTGGAGCTGGAAGCGCACCTGCAGTTGACCGAACAATTCAAAGTGCTGGGCAGCTACACCTTCACCGACATCGAATACTCGAAATCGATGGTCAGCACCCTCAGCACGCCCACCGACATCATCGAAAACAAGGGCAACTCACCAACCCAGGCGCCGCGCCACATGGCCTCGGCCTGGGCGGACTACACGTTCGACAGCGGCACCCTCGATGGCCTGCGCCTGGGCGGCGGCGTGCGCTATGTCGGCTATAGCTGGGCCGATGCGGAGAACACCATGAAGGTGCCGTCCTACACGTTGTTCGATGCCTCGGTGGGGTATGACCTGGGCAAGGTCGGCTTGAAGGGCGTGGACGTGCGCCTGAACGCGAACAACCTGACGAACGAAAGCTACGTCGCCTCGTGCGCGAGCCTGAGCTATTGCTACCTGGGCGAAGAGCGCAACGTGGCGGCGACGGTGAGTTACCAGTTCTGACTCATTCTTCAGGCCAGGCATGCACCTGTGGCGAGGGGATTTATCCCCTCGCCACAGGTTGGGTGTTTGTCCCTGAAGTGGTGCGTCTCAAACCCGAGCCGTACCCACCCCCTCCCGTGCGACAGCCTCTTCCCGCACAAACCGATTCGCCCGCCCGAACGTGCCGAAGTCATTGAACCGCACGCCCATCTCCCGCATCACCTTGTGAGCCACCGGCACTGTCAATTGGCGAATGTAGAACGGTTCCTTCACCACGAAATGATGAATGCCATGACTGCTGCCGAAGTTGAAGCAGAACGCCTGCAACGGCCACAACCACCAGGGATTGAGCACCTGGGTTTGCTGGATGACGTTGCCCGGCTCGATGTCGCCGTAGTAGTGCATGTTCGAACTGACGAAATGCAGGCAAAAGGTGCGCAACACGTTCGGCCCGATGATCACCACCGCCGCGATGTCGATCACCTGCATCGTCGCCAGCGTGGTGGCCGACCAGTCAATTGAAGTCCCCAGCAGACTGGCGACACCGTTGGCCCCGTGGAAACCGAGGAACACATACCAGGCACCCCAGTGCAGCAACGCCAGCGGGAAATAAACCTTCAGCGTACGCTTGAGGATGCTGCGCTTGTGCCCCCAGGTCTTGGCCCGCAGCAGGCGGATGAAGGCCGACATCACGTTGTCGCCCACCATCAGCAACCGCGCCAGCCCCCAGGGTTCGCCGTTGGTGATCGCCCGTTCCTCCATGTCGGCCTCGCTGCCGGACACCTTGTGATGGTTGAGGTGCAGGTGGCGGCGGATCCAAGGGTTGATCGTGCTCGGCCGCGCCAGCCACACCAGCCCCATCATCAGATTGTGGGGCAGGCGCTGCTTGCGGAAATACATGCTGTGGATCAGGTCATGTTCCAGCTCGTGGGTCAGGGACGCGAAAAACCCGTTGAGCAACAGGCACGCCCACCCGGCCAGGTAACCGTTGATGTAGAGCAGCGCCGAACCGATCATCCCAGCCAGGGCCAGCGCCAGGATGCTCGCGCCCAACGCATCCTGGTGGCGCAGGATCGGATAACGCTGGCGCAACTCCTCGCCCCGGGCCAGGACCACCTGGCGAATATGGGCCGCTCGTTGTTGTGCATTCAATCGCTCGGGGCTTGCGCAAGTGCCGTGCATGGCTTACATCCTCTATCAGAGATGTGCTCATCCTGCCGGGCGTTGTCCCATGGGGTGGTAGCCGTAAACGCCAACCTGTTGACCGCAAGCGCCAATCGTCATGACGGAACCGACCTCCCTCGCCAGTTGGACCCGCGCCCTGCGCAAGCAGCTCGATGCATTGGGCCTGGACAGCCATGCCCTGTGCGTCGAGGCGGGGCTCGACCCGCAATGGATGGACGACCCGAACGCCCGTTATCCGCTCTCGGCCACCACGCGCCTGTGGGCATTGGCCGTGCAGGCCAGCGGCGACCCGGCCATCGGCCTGCGGGTATCGCGCTTCGTCAGCCCCACCACGTTTCACGCACTGGGTTATGCCCTGGTGGCCAGCGGCAGCCTGCGGGAAGTGTTCGAGCGGATCGTGCGCTATCACCCGGTGGTCAGCGATGCACTGACCCTGCAACTGAGCCGCGGCGAAGACCGCTACCGCTTCAATCTCGATGTGCCCCAGGGCAGCCCGTCACCGGCCTTTGAAGCCATCGATGCGTTCGCGGCGATTTACGTGCGCACCTGTCGCAACCGCCTCGGCCGTGATTACGCGCCCCTGGCAGTGTACCTGCGCCGCCCGGAACCGGCGGACCCCAGCCCATGGCATAAAGTGTTTCGCTCGCCGGTGCATTTCGGCGCCGCCCAGGATTGCCTGGAGTTCAACCTCAGCGACTTCGACAGCCACCTGGACGACGCCAACCCGGAACTGGCCGAGCACAATGAAACGGTGCTCGAACGCACCCTCGCCCAGCTCAAGCCGCTGACCTGGGAACGCAAGGTGCGCGCGGCCATCGAGGCCCAACTGCCCGAAGGCGAGCCCAGCGCCGAACGCATTGCCCAGGCCATGCACCTGAGCCTGCGCAGCCTGCAACGGCATCTGGCCGACGAAGGCTGCCGCTTCGACGCACTGCTCAACGAGTGCCGGGAAAACCTCGCGCTGCTGCACCTGCGCGATCCCCAATGCTCGCTGAGCGAAGTCAGCTACCTGCTGGGCTTCGCCGATACCAGCAGCTTCAGCCGCGCCTTCAAGCGCTGGACCGGGATGACGCCGGGGCAGTTTCGGGATGGGTTGCGCTAGGGATTTGCGTTGGCTGGGCTGACCCTATCGCGAGCAAGCTCGCTCCCACATTGGGAACGGTGTGACCGCGATATCTGCGGCAACACAAACCCCCTGTGGGAGCGAGCTTGCTCGCGATGGCGGTGTATCAGTCAATATTGATGTCGACTGACCTGTCGCCTTCGCGAGCAAGCTCGCTGCCACAGGGGTCAGGTCGGTTCAGATGGTGGTCAGCGCCCGCAACCGCTCGATGTCGACGATTTCGATCTCGCCATAACCCAGGTGGAGAATGCCCTGTGCCTGCAAGTCCTTGAGGATCTGGTTGGTGGTCTGGCGGGACAGCGAGAGCATCAGCGCCAGTTGCTCCTGGGGCAGTTGCAAGACCCGGCGCGGCGGTTCGATTTCGCCGTAGCCTTCGGCGATCATCAGCAGGCGGTGGGCCACGCGGGCCGGGGCGGGCATCAGGCTCAGGTGTTCGAGGTTGATGAAGGTCAGGCGCAGTTTATGACTCATCAACAATGCCAGATGCCGCCAGTAGATCGGTTGCGCTTGCAGGAAGGCCAGCAACGGCGCCTGGGGCACGTGCAGCAGCGTACCTTGACCCACCACGACCGCATCATGGGTCCGTGGCTGGCCATCGAACAGGCAGATTTCACCGAACCAGTGAGGTGCCTCCACCACGCTCAGCAACGCCTCCTTGCCCTGTTCGTTCACCGCACCGACGCGCATCGCGCCTTCCAGCACGGCATACAGTCCACAGGGTGGATCGCCGCGCTGGAACAGCCGATGCCCCGCTGGCAGGCGGCGCACCCGCGCCATGCCCAGCAGACTATTCTGTAACTCATCAGGCAGATGGCTGTACCAGTGGCCGGCCATCAGGTGCGAGTGCCAGGGGTGCGAATTCATGGAAACTCCGGGACAAGTGTCGGCTAACTGACAGAACGCCTCGTGGTACCCGGGCATCATGCAGGCATCACCTCAGGAGGAACAACAATGAAAAGCCTCGTCGATCATCTCAGTCAATACGCTGCTTATCACCGAGACCCGCGCAACATCGCCAGTCATTTCATCGGGATCCCGCTGATTTTCGTCGCCGTCGCCGTGCTGCTGTCACGCCCCGGCTGGCCAGTGGGCACGGTGCTGGTGTCGCCAGCGCTGCTGGCGGCGGTGGCCAGCGCCTGGTTCTACCTGCGCCTGGAGTTGCGCCTGGGGGCGCTGATGACGGTGCTGCTGGGCCTGGCGGTATGGCTGGGCCAGGTGCTCGCCGCGCAAAGCACCTGGGTATGGCTGGGCAGTGGCCTGGGGATGTTCGTGGTGGGCTGGGCGATCCAGTTCGTCGGCCACTCTTACGAAGGCCGCAAGCCGGCGTTCGTCGACGACCTCACCGGGCTGATCGTCGGGCCGTTGTTCGTGGTGGTGGAAGCGGGCTTCCTGCTGGGGCTTCGCGGCGAACTGAAGCGGGCCATCGAAGAGCGTGTCGGGCCGGTGGCGTTGCGCAACCAGCGTTCGGCGGCGTGAAAAAACCATGCCCCTCTGTGGGAGCGAGCTTGCTCGCGATTGCGCTCGACCAGACACATCCGTGTCGACTGATCCACCGCTATCGCGAGCAAGCTCGCTTGTATGGTAGGACTTGAAGGGGGGAGGAGGGACAAAGCTCGATTCTGACTGTTAGCCGCAGTACAGACCGTGGGAGATTTCACCCCTCCTCCTTTCACCCAAGCGCCGATAAAGAATGCATCTGGCCTAGACCGACGATAGGAACAAGCCTGCGCCTCTGGGTGAACCCTTCAAGTGTTCAAACCTTAGCCCGGAGGATTTTCAATGGCAATGCCGGTTTCTGTCGCAAAGCCGATCGTGGGTGTTGATGTCGCCAAAGATGAGTTGGTGATTTATCA
>NZ_FMTK01000034.1:0-38779 GCF_900100025.1 Pseudomonas sp. NFACC56-3
CGTAAGGACGTACATGTTGGGCTGCTATGAGTTTGGGTTGATGGCCACAACTGACTGCGAATCGCCCCATGAAATGCGCACCGCCACAGGCTTCCATAGCCAGGGTGCAAGGGGGCAGTTGAGCAATGAAGGCAAAAACCTGAGCGCGTGAAACCTTGGCACGGAACAGGTGGCGCCCGCGGTTATCTTGACCGTAGAAGTGGAAGCAGTTTTTGCCTAGATCCAAGCTGGTAATAGCAAGATTGTCAGTATTCATGGCGGCGGTCTCCGGTAGATCCCCCAGTGAAAGCTTAGCTTTCACTGGGGGAGGTCTGAGAGGACCATTTCATTAGGAGTCAGGCCTTGTCGCTCAAGCGCTACAGGGCTCCGAACTCGACCCGTATCGTCAGCGCGCCGGTGTTATCTTTCAAGCCAGACCCGTACTGCCCGGTCAGGTCATCGTTGATGCACAGTTGCAGCTCCCCTTGCTGATTGCCCGGAACCTGCGCCAGATCACCCACCAGGAACGGCTTGCCACCGTTGCCCACGCGACCGATCAAGGCGCCTTCGGCGGCACCGGGCAAGGCATAGCTGCTGTAGTCGATGTGCCTCGAACCGCCATTTCCGTCGACATTGCCACCCTGCGGACTGGCACACCATAGTCCGCCGACGTAGCGGACCAGGCGCGGTACCAAGCCGTTGACCTGCACGCCAGTGCCCTGCCAGGCGATGTTGGATTGGACCTGCATCGTCACCGCCTTCAGGTCGTTGGCCACAGTGTCCCCGGCCTGGAACGACAACGCTGCGATCGTCAGGCTCGGGTTCGAAGTGCCGGTGCTGGGGAACACGCCATCGCCCACCAGGAACAGGTTCTTGTGGTCCCAACTGCGCTGGTCCTTGTCCACCACCGACTTGGCCGGATCATCGCCCATGCGGTAGGTGCCCATCAGGTGCCCGGCGCCCTGGAAGCTGTACTCCTCGCCTTTGTAGGTGAATTTGCCTTGGCCGATGGGTACCGTCAGCTCCACGGCACCGAGCATCTCCGTGATGATCTTCGTCGCCAACACTTTCGCCCGCCTGAAACCTTCCTTGGTGTAATCGGAGAGGTCATAGTGGATTTCCGGGCGCAGAAGGCCAAGCCCATCCGTGTAGCCATCCGTCGAAGGCACGATGTAGCAATTGGAATGGTCGGGATTGTCCTCCACCTGCTCCACCAGGAACCCGATCCGAAACTGACGGGTGAACAAGTCATTGAGTTTTTGAATCAGAGCCGTGCCGTAAAGCACTTCACTGGGCAGCGGCGGTGTCTGTTCCGATAGCAATGGGTTAGTGCGGCTGACGTTATCCCCATCGATAAAATCGGCCACGGTGACGTAAGGGTCGCCCACCGGCCAGTTCCAACCCTCGTTACCGATCTCGATGCGCCACGCCGCTCGCTGGCTGCGAAAATCGCCGTCACGCAAGCTCTCGATGCCCGCCGTGGACACCGGGCCACGATACGGAAACACCGCCTTGCCTTCCGGCATCAGGCCCCACGCCAGGTAAATCGGATGGTCGGACAGGCTGCGTCCCACCTGACCACTGCTGTTGGCCACACCGTTGGGCCAGTCCGGAGTCTTGGAGTTGAGCAACAATTTAGGGGTTTCGATGGCATGGGCGGCGATCACATAACGTTGTCCGACAGCCACCCCATTGCCCGTCTTCGGCCCCTCGCCGAGTTGATATTGAATGAATTCGATGCCATTGATGTTCTTGTCCGGACCCACGTTCACTTTGCTGGCCACGGTCCGGTACATGACCCGGACCTTGCCGGTGGCCAGGGCTTTGTTCAGGGTCACAGTGGCGTCGTACTTGGCCTGGATCGGGCAGATCGGCGTGCAGTTGGTATTGCCGGCACACACCCGGCGCCCGGCGTAGGGTTGGGAGTTGCGGCCGGCCGGCGTCGGGCTGACCACCAGCGGCAACCCGTCGAAGCTCTTGCCGGTCACGGCCGCGACAAAACTGCCATCGACCAGCGACAACGGAATGCCGTGCATCGGGAATGAATAGCCCTCGGGAAAGGTCATGCCCAGGTAGGCCTGGTCGGCGACATTGGCCGACACCCCGATTTCCGCCTCCGCCCGGCAATAGGCACTTTGCAGGTCGTCGTAGCCGATCGGCCAATCCACCCCGACGCCGTACTTGCTCCTCAGGCGGAAATCGTTCGGCACCATGCGCAGGCAGGTCCCGACCCAGTGCCAGGTCGTCCCGCCGCCCACCCGTTCATAGGTGCTGTTGAACGGCAGCGGACCTTTCTGCACCAGATAGCTGACGTCGTGATCGTTCCAGCCCTTGATCAAGTCGGCGATGGTAGCCCGAGGGGCATTTTCTTTGGTCGGATATCGCCGTGTGTCCAAGGTCGATAGCGGAGGGTAGGGCGATTCCGGAGTTTTCAGGGTGGCGGTGTAGAAGCGCTCCAGGTATTGCGCACGGTTGACCGGGATCTCCGGCCCCGATTCGAGGACCAACACATCCACGCCAGCCATGCCCAACTGATAGGCGATGATGCTGCCGGCCAGTCCTGCGCCAACGACGATCACCTCTGCTTGTTCGGTACTCATGACGAGGCTCCTTGTGAGTGAGCGGGCACCCCGGTGTAATCCTCGAGGCTCGGTGGCGTCGTGTTCCAATAGCCGAAAAACATCTCGCTGTAGCCCATGGGGTGGGCCTGGGCAATTTTCCAGGCCCAGCTCTGGATGTAGGCCTGGTCGGAGACCACCGTCTGGACTTTCTCCTTGAAACTCCCCGCGTCATAGGGTTGGTACCAGACCCCCAGCAACCACAGCTTCATGATTGCACGCGCGGCCAGCACGGTTTTCGGGAGGACCGGCTGCACTCCGATGTCCACCAACACTTTGTGGGCAATCAGATCGGGATGAGACTTTTCAGCCGCCTGCGCGGCGAACTGGGTTAGCAACGCATTGAGTACCTCCGGCGTGATTCGCGGCGTGATGAACTCAAGAAAGATCGTCGGCAGTCCCACCTGGTCGATCGCCGGCGCAAGCCGATCAGTGGGAATGCCGATCAGGGCCGATGAAAGGCCAATGAAATTCTCCAGATCACTGCTCATGGCTGACTCCTTGTCGCGCCGGTGGACTGTGCGCGTCCGAGCAAATAGGTGAAGTCCGCGAAACTGGTACGCGGGGATTCGGTGACATGGGTGGCGGCATTGCCGTGACACGCCATGCAACTGGACGACGCCTGGGGCACGGTGCCCTGGATGTAGGTTTCCAGCGTGGCATTGGCCAGGAACAACGGGGCCGGGCTGCCCAGCGGGTTGGCGGCCGATACCTGGCAGTTCTTGGGCGGGTCTGACGGCCACTGGGTACTGATCAGTTGATAGTTCGCCCAGACACTCTGCTTGTTCACCGTACGCAACAGCGTTTGATAGGTGGTATTGAGGGTTTTGGTGGCTTCGGTCAGCGGCACTTCCCGCACGATCTGCGAGGGTGTCGCCTTGACTGCCGGGTTCCACGGCCGTGGCGGCGGCTGGTTGATGTCGCTTTTGCTGGCCGCGTTGTAGAACAGATAAGGCCCCGTGCGCTGGGCCACAGGCGTGGTTTTTTCCGGCACGTTTTTCACATGTTCGAAGGTTGACCAGACCCATTGCGCCGCACTGGCGGTCTTATGGACCATATGCAACCCCACCAACCCGACCGGCTCGGACACGCATGACTCCGCGACGATCGGCCCATGGCTCGGGTCGTTGTTGCCCGGGGTGTAGACCAGTGCATCGACGGTGTGGAAATCCTGGCGGTTGTCGTTGGGGCCCAGCACTTTCCACGATGCCTTCACCATCACCGCGCCGACCTGTTTGGTCTGGGTGGAACCACAGCTGAACGCCACGGTGTTGTTCGGGTTGGCGGCGAAGAATTTCTGCTGACCTTCAATGCTGTACAGACCGTTGTCGACGATCCCGTTGAACATCGATTGATTGACCACGATTTCGTTGCGCGTGTAGGTGCCGTTCTGATCCACCAACGGGCCGCTCTCGAAGGGTTGGATAAACTCATCCAGCACATCGGGAACCTTGCCCATCTGCTGCAGCAAGCGACCCGGCTTGAGCGACTTGCACGCATCAGGCAGGGTTGCTGGCGCATTCCAGGGCAGCGGCGCCTGGCCCTTGGCCCGGAAGATCTGGTAACTCTCCTTCCAGCTTTCCCACACCGTGGCGCCATCCTGCTTGCCAATGGGCGTGCCGGTATTCGGATCACCGTTATCCAGCGCCGGCCAGTTCAGGGCGATGAAGGTCTGCCATGACAGGTCATCGAAATCGGCTTGCAGGCTGGGCAGTGAAACCGGTTTGGTCACCGTGACATCGAAGGGTATCTGGGGGGACAACGAAGGGGCGGCGCTGGCGGCCGGGACCAGCAAGGCACTTAGCAATGCACAGCCCAGCGGGCCGTGCCGACTGACTTCCATTCTCATACTTCATCTCCTTGGCATCAGGGCGCCAGGAGATAACACCGGTCCGTCGTTGGACTCTCACTCGCCTCCTGGCAAGTCAGAGTCTAGGTAGGGTTTGAGATGGGAAAAGGCTTTGAAGTAGAACCAATCGAAGCAAGGCTGAGTAGAGTTATTCAGATTCTGATCGGGGGCAGTGAGGACGCCATCGCGAGCAAGCTCGCTCCCACAATGGATCTCCATAGGTACACAAATAGTGTGTTCATTGAAGTTCTACTGTGGGAGCGAGCTTGCTCGCGATGCTTTTAGAGGTTGGAAACCTTCTGCCAGACCTTGGGCTTGAAGAACAGCGTCTCACCCTTCGCCAGGCCCACTAGGCTGTCGTGATCCTTTACCACTTCGGCTTCGATCAGTTCGCTCTGGCCTTCCACCTTCAACGTCACCCGAGTGGTCGCGCCTAGCGGGCGGATGTCGCGCACTTCGGCGGCGTGGTGGTCTTCCAGCTCCGAGCGCGACAGCGAGACTTCGTGAGGGCGGAACAGCACATGCCGATCCTCACCCAAGTGCAGGCGATTCGAGTCGCCGAGGAAGTGGTACACAAAATCACTGGCCGGGTTTTCGTAGACATCACCTGGCGAGCCGATCTGCTCGATCACGCCCTTGTTCATCACCACGATCCGGTCGGCGACTTCCATGGCTTCTTCCTGGTCGTGGGTCACAAACACCGAGGTCAGGTTGATGTCCTCGTGCAGGCGCGCCAGCCAGCGGCGCAGTTCCTTGCGGACCTTGGCGTCGAGGGCGCCGAACGGTTCGTCCAGCAGCAGTACCTTGGGTTCCACAGCCAAGGCGCGGGCCAGGGCGATACGCTGACGCTGGCCGCCGGACAACTGCTCCGGGTAGCGGTCGGCGAGCCAGTCCAGTTGCACCATGTTCAGCAGTTCGTGGACCTTGGTCGCGATCTGGCTTTCGTTCGGGCGCTGATTCTTGGGCTTCATGCGCAGGCCGAAGGCGACGTTGTCGAACACCGTCATGTGGCGGAACAAGGCGTAGTGCTGGAACACGAAACCGACGTTGCGATCACGCACGTCGTGGCCGGACACGTCCTCGCCGTGGAACACGATGCTGCCTTGGTCCGGCGTTTCAAGACCCGCGATGATTCGCAGCAAGGTGGTCTTGCCACAGCCCGACGGGCCGAGCAGCGCCACCAGCTCGCCGCTCTGGATGTCCAGGCTGATCTCGTCCAGGGCCCTGAAGGCGTTGAAATTCTTGCTGACGTTACGGACTTCGATCGACATGACTTATTCCTCCGCGGCGCTGGCGCGCAGGCGGTTGATTCGGTTTTCGCTCCACTGCTTGAGCAGCAGGATGAAGAGCGCCAGGATCAGCAACAGGCTCGCCACAGCGAACGCGGCCACGTGGTTGTATTCGTTGTAGAGGATCTCGACGTGCAGCGGCAGGGTGTTGGTCACCCCGCGAATGTGCCCGGACACCACCGACACCGCGCCGAACTCGCCCATGGCCCGAGCGGTACACAGCACCACGCCATAAATCAGGCCCCACTTGATGTTCGGCACGGTGACATGCCAGAACATCTGCCAGCCATTGGCGCCCAGCAGGCGCGCGGCCTCTTCTTCCTGGGTGCCTTGTTCCTGCATCAGCGGGATCAGCTCACGGGCCACGAACGGCACCGTGACGAAGATGGTCGCCAGGACGATACCCGGCAGCGCGAACACGATCTGGATGTCGTGATCCGACAACCACGGCCCGAACAGGCCTTGGGCGCCGAACATCAGCACGTAGACCAGGCCCGCGATCACCGGCGACACCGAGAACGGCAGGTCGATCAGCGTCACCAGCATGCTCTTGCCACGGAATGAATACTTGCTCACGCACCACGCGGCACTGACGCCGAACACCAGGTTCAGCGGCACCGAGATCAGTACGGCGATCACCGTGAGCTTCAACGCCGACAGCGCGTCGGGTTCGAAGATCGCGGTGAAGAACGCCCCCAACCCGAGCTTCAGGCCCTGGGACACCACGATGAACAGCGGCAATAGCAAAAACAGCGCAAAAATCAGCCAGCCGAGGCCGATCAGGATCCGCCGCGACGTCGCACTGCCACGACGGGCGGCGTTGGTGGAGGCTGCGGAAATAGACGATTGGGACATGTTCGCGCCTCCTTATGGGGTTTCGATGCGCCGCTGCAGCAGGTTGATCAGCAGCAACAGGACGAAGGAAACCACCAGCATCAGCACGCCGATGGAGGTGGCGCCGGTGTAGTCGTATTGGTCGAGCTTGACCATGATCAGCAGCGGCAGGATCTCGGTTTTCATCGGCATGTTGCCGGCGATGAAAATCACCGAACCGTACTCGCCCACGCCACGGGCAAAGGCCAGGGCGAAACCGGTCAACCAGGCCGGCAACAACGCCGGCACCAGGATATGGCGGAACACCTGCCATGGCTTGGCACCGAGGCAGGCGGCGGCCTCTTCGACTTCACGGGGAATATCGGCCAGCACCGGCTGCACCGTGCGCACCACGAACGGCAACGTCACGAAGGTCAGCGCCAGGGTGATGCCCAATGGGGTGTAGGCGATCTTGAAGCCCAGGTCGGTGGCGAACTGGCCAACCAGGCCGGTCGGCGCGTACAACGCCGTCAAGGCGATACCGGCCACGGCGGTGGGCAGGGCGAATGGCAGGTCGATCATCGCGTCGATGATCTTGCGGCCGGGGAAGGTGTAGCGCACCAGCACCCAGGCCAGCAGCGTGCCGATCACGCCGTTGATGACCGCGGCGTACAGCGCGGTACCGAAACTGAGTTTCAAGGCCGCCAGCACCCGCGGCGCCGAGATGATCGCCCAGAACTGTTCCCAGGTGAGTTGGGCGGCATGCACGAACATCGCCGCCAGGGGTATGAGCACAATCAGACTGAGGTACACCAGGGTGTAGCCCAGCGTCAGCCCGAAGCCGGGTATGACGGGGGATATGCGACGCGACATAGAGGTCCTTGGTTTACTGTGGGAGCGAGCTTGCTCGCGATAGCGGCGCATCAGTCAACATCAATGCAAACTGAACCGACGTCATCGCGAGCAAGCTCGCTCCCACAGGTTTGTGGCTTAACTGGCAGGCACTAAGACAAAACCCAGCTTACTGCGCCTGATAGATCTGGTCGAACACGCCGCCATCGTTGAAGAATTTCGGTTGGGCAGTTTTCCAGCCGCCGAAATCCTTGTCGATGGTCACCAGGTCCAGTTTCGGAAACTGGCGCGAATACTTGGCGGCAACGTCCTTGTCACGTGGACGATAGAAGTTTTTCGCGGCGATTTCCTGGCCAGCCGGGCTGTACAGGTGCTTGAGGTACGCCTCGGCGATCTCGGCATTGCCCTTTTTCTCGGCGTTCTTGTCCACCACTGCCACGGGCGGCTCAGCGAGGATCGACAGCGACGGCACGACGATGTCGAACTTGTCGGCGCCACCGTCTTCCTTGAGCGCCAGGAAGGCCTCGTTTTCCCAGGCCAGCAACACGTCGCCCTGACCGTTGTTGACGAAGGTAATGGTCGAGCCACGGGCACCGGTATCGAGGATCGGCACGTGTTTGAACAACGCCTGCACGTATTCCTTGGCCTTGGCTTCGTCACCCCCGTTGGCCTTCAGGCCATAGGCCCAGGCAGCGAGGAAGTTCCAGCGCGCACCGCCGGAGGTCTTCGGGTTCGGGGTGATGACCGACACGTCGTTCTTGATCAGGTCGCCCCAATCCTTGATACCCTTGGGGTTGCCCTTGCGCACCAGGAACACGATGGTGGACGTGTAAGGCGTGCTGGCATCCGGCAGGCGTGTCTGCCAGTCCGCTGGCAGGGACTTGCCCAGCTTGGCGATTTCATCGATGTCGCCGGCCAGGGCCAGGGTCACCACGTCGGCCCGCAGACCATCGATCACCGCCCGGCCTTGCTTGCCCGAACCACCGTGGGACTGCTGGATCTTCACGCTGTCGTCCGGGTGCGCTTTCTTCCAGAAACTGACGAATTCGGCGTTGTAATCCTGGTAAAGCTCGCGCGTCGGGTCGTAGGACACGTTGAGCAGCTCGTAATCCTTGGCGACGGCGGAACCTGCAAAAACAGCACTGGCAAGCGCGGCCAGGGCATAACGACGAATGGACGACATGGTGAAAGCTCCTGGAATTCTGGTTTTTTCTTATGGCTTATAAATCGTGAGACCTGAACAAATCGAATCGCTGTGGGAGCAAAGCTTGCTCGCGATGAAGGCACCGCAGTTCCCCAGAAATCGAGGCGCCTGTTTCGCGAGCAAGCTTTGCTCCCACAACCAGCTGTTTCAGCCCGGTTTATGGCTCGGTTGCTGCAACCGGAATTTTTCCTTGCGTTCGATCTGGACCACCTGGGCGTTGTGCACAGTGATTTCCACTGCCCCAAAGCGTAGATCGCGCAACGCGCTCTGGATCTCGCGCAAGATGGTTGCTTCGTCCTGGCCGTCAACGCTACGTAGAGATGCGCTCATGCTGCTGCTCCTTTGAATGAATGCCTGGCAGTGGGCGGCACTGCTTGCGGCGTGGGAGCAATACTAGATAAGTGCGGATATTCTTAAAAAGACTATTTAAGAATTTTTATATAACCAGAATTACATGGCGTAGCCGACGTCCTACGGCAGCTGTGATTGGTGGGCTTTTTCCCTGCCAAACCCTCGGACATTTCCTTCAAGACGCAGGGCTGTTCATGAACTAGGCAGCGTTCCCGAGCGCCGCTAACCTCTGTGCGTCATCGCAAAAAACGGTGACACGGACGTGCAAGTCCGGACTGGTACGTAATTGCTTATGGCTATTGACCGAGCATTTTTTTATGCTCGCGTCCGTTATGGCAATTGTGCGTGGGAGACCTTCGGGTCTGCCGGCGGTACCGGACCGGTCTTGCACACCTACGTACAGTTGCCACCTCTTCGAATGCAAGCGAAAGGATGGCGACTCCAACTCTGGTACATAAATATGGTCAAGCATTCACCGAATCCGCCGCAAAGCGGCCACAAATCCCGCGTCCAAGCGCAGGAAGAAAAAAAGCTCGATGACGCCGCCACCCGCGCCCTCGACTACTACCTCAACCCCAAGCCCGCCTCACCGCCCGAACCCGACAAAAACCAACTCTTCATCGTCTCACCCCACATCGACACCGAAACCCTGCTCGCCAACGCCTCCGAAGACCTGCTCTCCATCAGCACCATCGCCGCCGACCTGGCTGACGACGTGGACGACTCACGCCGCTGCATCGCCCTGGCGATCAGCCGCATGGCCGATGGGGTGCAGTTGTTGGTTGAGCGGGCGTTGGATCATTTGGAAACAAAGGAGATGGCGGTGCCAGGGGCCAAGGGGTAGCACTTTGCTTTGATGCAAGCTGAGCTTGCTCGCGATGGCGGTGGATCAGTCGCTATCGATGCAAGCTGAGCCGACGCCTTCGCGAGCAAGCCCGCTCCCACAGGGGAAACGCGGTCTCACCCAGAGCCAGGTCGGCTACTAGGCCGCCTCGCGGTGGACGTTGATCTCGGGCGCCCCGTTAACCACGATGGCCGAACGCAGGCATTGTGGAGTGGGCATCCCGGCATGGATGCCGGGATAGCCGCGCTGGGCCATGGATGGCCCTTCGCGGCGGGCCCACGGAGCAATGCCGGAGTGAGGGCATGCCGAGCCTAGGCGAGGCGAGGCACCGAGTGGTGGGGCAGAAGCGTTTTGGTTACTTTTGCGCTTTTCAAAAGTGACCCGCCGTCAGGGCGGAACCCTAAGTGGCCGTTACCGCAGAAATGGATATGTACCCGGTCACAAAATCCTGGCCAGCTGTCTGGCCGCCATCAATACCACCGACGATCAAGCAATAACCGGCGCCCGCCCCCAATCCAACTGCGCCGCCGCCACCGGCCGGCCAAACCAGTAGCCCTGCCCCAGCTCACACGCCTGTCCAAGCAAAAAGGCCGCTTGTTCGCGCTGTTCAATGCCCTCGGCATGCACTTGCATGCCCATGCTGTGGGCCAAGGCGATGATCACCCGGACGATCGCCGCGTCATCCTCATCCCATGGCAACCCCGCGACAAAGCCCTGATCAATCTTGAGCTTCTGCACCGGCAAGCGTTTGAGCCGCAGCAGCGACGAGTAGCCCGTACCGAAATCGTCGATGGCCAGGCGCACGCCCAACTCCCGCAGGCGGTGCATCTGCTCCAGCGCCACCTCCGGGTCTTCCATCACCGCGCTTTCCGTCACTTCCAGTTCCAGGCAGGCCGGATCCAGGCCCGTGTCGTGCAACACTTGGGCAACCTGCTCGTACAACTCGCGACGGGCAAACAACCGACTCGATACGTTGACGGCGACGAACGACAACGCTACGCCCGCCTGGTGCCACCGGCACATCTGCCGACAAGCCTGGTCCATGACCCAGGCATCGACCTGGGCAATCAGGCCGGTACGCTCGGCGATGGGAATGAACTCGGCCGGCGACACCAGCCCCCGCGTGGGATGCTCCCAGCGCACCAGCGCCTCGACACCGATCAGACGGCTGCTCGCCAAGTCGTGAACCGGCTGGTAATGAACCCGCAACTCCTGCTGCTGCAGCGCGCGACGCAGTTCGAAGGCAATTTCGACCCGTTGCTGCGCATGGGCGGTGAGTTCTTCGGTATACAGGGCGTAGCCGTCGCGTCCGGCGCTCTTGGCCTTGAACAACGCCGAATCGGCATTGCGCAACAACTGCCCGGCGTTCAGGGCATCGCCGGGAAACAGGCTGATGCCGATGCTGGCGTTGATGAACAACGCGTGCTCATCGAACCGCAGCGGTTCTTTCAAGGCGTCGAGGATGCGCCGGGCCAACGCCGCGGCCTGGCCAGGCTGGGAACAGTTTTCCACCAGCACCGCAAACTCGTCGCCCCCCAGCCGGGCCAGGGTCACGCCCGGGGCAAACAACCCGCGAAATCGCTCGGCCACGCCTTTGAGCAACTCGTCGCCGACGTTGTGGCCGAGGCTGTCATTGATGTTCTTGAAGTGATCCAGGTCCACCAGCAACAGGGCACAGCCACGCTTGTGCAACTGCGCCGACGCCAGGGCCTGCTCGGTGCGGTCGGAAAACAACAGGCGGTTGGGCAAGCCTGTCAGCGGGTCGTGATGGGCCAGGTGGGCCAGTTCGTGCTCGGAATCCTTGATGGCGCTGATGTCCGAAAACACCGCGACATAATGGCTGACTTGGCCGTTGTCATCGTGAATGACGCGGATCGTCTGCCATTGCGGGTAGATCTCACCACTTTTACGTCGATTCCAGATCTCGCCGCTCCACTCGCCCAGATTAACCAGGGCGGCAAACATGTCGCGGTAGAAATCCGGTCCATGGCGACCGGACTTGAACAGATTGGGCCGCTGGCCCAGCACTTCGTCCCGGGCATAACCGGTGATCGCCATGAAAGCCCGGTTCACATGCACGATCAAGCCGTTGCAGTCGGTCACCAACACCCCTTCGCGGGTGCAATCGAAGACGGCGGCGGCCTGGCGCAGGCGCTCGCGATCGGCGCCGTGCTCACCCTTGGCGAAAAACCGCGAGATCCGCGCCCGGGCCAGGAAGATCAGCCCGGCGCTGAACAGGATCCAGGCATACCCGTTGATCAGGAGCCAGCGCTGCCTGTCAGCGGATTGATCGAAGAAACTGCTCAATAAATAACCAACAAGCTGCAGCCAGACGACTGACAGTACGAGGTAAAGCAGCGCTACGCGCATGGCACTGCGTTGATAGGCAGGCATTCGGCCATCCATGTCCCTACAAAGAGGGGGATTATAGAGGAAGAAACATTCAGCCACTCTTATCTGAAAGGCCGACTGGTTTTATCTGTGGGGCTGGTGATAATGCAACGGCGGTTTCTATCTCTATCGAGGGCCCTACAGCCTATGTGGTACGAAGGTTTTCTTGGCTTGTCGGCCTGGTCACTGGTGGCAGTCACCCTGCTGATGACCCACGTCACGATCATTGCCGTCACGGTCTATCTGCACCGTTATTCGGCCCATCGCTCCCTGGAGCTCAACGCAGGTCTCAAACATTTCTTCCGTTTCTGGCTGTGGCTGACCACGGCGCAGAACACCCGCGAGTGGACTGCCATCCACCGCAAGCACCACGCCAAATGCGAAACCGAGGATGACCCTCACAGTCCGGTCATCAAGGGCTTGTCCACCGTGCTGCGCAAAGGCGCCGAGCTGTATCGCGCCGAAGCGGAAAACCCGGAAACCCTGCGCATCTACGGCAAGAACTGCCCCGACGACTGGATCGAGCGCAACCTCTACAGCCGCTTCCCGCTGCTGGGCGTGGCGATCATGGGCATCATCGACCTGCTGCTGTTCGGCACCATCGGCATCACCATCTGGGCCATCCAGATGATGTGGATTCCCGTCTGGGCCGCTGGCGTGGTCAATGGCCTGGGCCATGCCGTGGGCTACCGCAACTTCGAATGCCGCGACGCGGCGACCAACCTGGTGCCCTGGGGCATCCTGATCGGCGGCGAAGAACTGCACAACAACCACCACACCTACCCCAACTCGGCCAAGCTGTCGGTACGCAAATGGGAGTTCGACCTGGGCTGGGCCTGGATCCGGGTGTTCAGTTTCCTGCGCCTGGCCAAGGTCCAGCGCGTTGCGCCTATCGCCCACCGGGTCGAAGGCAAGGGCCACCTGGACATGGACACGGCCATGGCGATCCTCAACAACCGCTTCCAGATCATGGCGCAGTACCGCCGGCTGGTCATCGCGCCGCTGGTCAAGCAGGAACTGGAAAAGGTCGATCACTCGGTGCGTCACCAGTTCCACCGGGCCAAACGGCTGCTGTCGCGGGAAACCAGCCTGCTGGATGATCGTCACCACGTGCGAATCCAGAACATGCTCGAACACAGCCAGGCACTGAAGGTCATCTACGAGAAACGCCTGGCCTTGCAGCAGATCTGGGTCAAGACCAGCAGCAACGGCCATGACATGCTCGCGGCCATCAAGGAATGGGTCCACGAAGCCGAGGCCAGCGGCATACAGTCCCTGCGGGACTTCGCCGATCAGCTCAAGACCTACTCGCTAAGGCCTGCCACAGCCTGACCAGGCAGCTGCACCACTGTGGATGAGGGCTTTTTTGTGGCGAGGGAGCTCGCTCCCGCTGGGCTGCGCAGCAGCCCTTCTTTTCTTGTGAGCGCTTCGCGCTCAAGCGGGAGCAAGCTCCCTCGCCACAGGTCCAACACTTGGCATCTGACTCGCTAAATCCCCCCGCCCTTCGTCGCCTGAAAAGGAACTTCGCCCCGAATCCCCTATCTCAAAGAGCACTTCGCCATCCAGGCGGGATTTGGAGAAAAGTGCGTGCAAAACAACAGCAGTGCACGTTCTTTGAGATTTGTGCCGATGGTCGACAAGAACCTACAGGATTACGCTCTACCTCATTGGCCCGAGGCGGCCCAGACGCTCATGGCGCTGATGCACGCCCAGGGCGAAGTGGCGCGCCTGAGCGAACGTGAGCAACTGTTCAGCTCGCTGCTGGTCAGCGTCAATGCCGTGCTGTGGGCGTTCAACTGGGAAACCCGGCAAGTGCTGTATGTCAGCCCCGCCTACGAACGGATCTTCGGTCGCCCCGCCGGCCTGGTTCTGGCTGACTACAACGAATGGCGCGACGCGATCTACCCCGATGACCTGGAGTACGCCGAACGCAGCCTGGCCGAAGTCCTGGTCAAGGGGGCCGTCGAAGACCGTGAATACCGCATCATCGCCGGCGATGGCCAGGTTCGCTGGCTGAGCGACAAATGCTTCATCAACCGCCAGGCCGAGCCAGGGCAACCGGTGATCGTGGTCGGCATCGCCGAGGACATCACCGAAAAGAAGCTCTTGGAAAGTGAGCTGCAGCGATTGGCAACCACCGATGTGCTGACCCAGAGCAGCAATCGCCGGCACTTTTTCGAATGCGCCCACCGTGAATTCGAGCAGGCGCGGCTACAAGGGACGCCCATGGCGTTCCTGTTGCTGGACATCGATGACTTCAAGGTGATCAACGACACCTACGGTCATCAGGAAGGCGATACCGTGTTGCAGAAGATCGCCGAAAGCGGCCGGTCCGTACTCCGACGCGGCGACCTGTTCGGGCGGATCGGTGGCGAAGAGTTCGCTGCGGTGTTCCCTGGCTGCCCCCCCGACATGGCCTTGCAAGTGGCCGAGCGGTTGCAACGGGAAATCCAGCGCCTGATGTTCCGCTGCGGCGAACAGACCTTCGGCATTACTGTCAGCCAGGGCCTGACCGCCATTACCCCCGAAGACCCGTCCCTCGACAGCCTGTTCTCCCGCGCCGACGCGGCCATGTACGAGGCCAAGCGCAGGGGGAAGAACCGCATCATCGCGGCTTGACGCCAATCGCAGTGCAGTTGAACCCAGTCATGCCGCGGATCCTGTGGGAGCGAGCTCGCTCGCGATGAGGGCGTGACATTCAATGCTGGGGTGACAGTCATGCCGCCATCGCGAGCAAGCTCGCTCCCACAGTTTTGGTTTCGAGGCGGATGCGAAATTCCGAGCCACCGCCAATCCCCTGTGGCGAGGGAGCTTGCTCCCGCTCGGCTGCGCAGCAGTCGCAAACCGAACAACGCGTTCTGCCTGCAAGCATGCTGGGGGCCTGCTGCGCAGGCCAGCGGGAGCAAGCTCCCTCGCCACAGGTTCTGGTCTGTCTGGGCTGGCACTATCGCGAGAAAGCTCGCTCCCACTGGGGTCAGGTGGCGGTGTTACTTGCGGCGCAACCGCATCAGTTCCGGCAACCCGATCTTCAGCAACCGCGCCGTGCGCCCCTGGGCCAGTTCTTCAAGCCCTTCATGCTCGGTCAGATGGGCCATCTGCGCCGCCATGTTCATCACCAGCGCCTCGCGGGAATAAACCCCACCACCCAGGCTATAGGCTGCTGCGATCAACTCACGCAACTCCAGCGGCAGGCGCCAGCGAGTGCGCAGCGCCGAGCCGAAGCCGGCGCCGTATTGATCGAGAGCGTTCCCGACTTCCTCCAGCTCATCCAGTTCTCCACCCGCCTGCGCCCACTCTTCCAGGCACCGCAGCAGCGCCAGATCGCCCAGGCGATGCAACAGCCCCGCGCAGTAACAACGCTCCGGCTCCAGATCCAGCAAACGCGCCAGGATCCGGGCGTACTCGGCGGTGTGCAGGGACAATTCCCAGTAGCGCTTGGCATAGTCCGCCAGACAGGGAACGGTGAGCCGGGCGCAGCGCTTGAGGGTCAGGCCGAGGATCAGGTTCATGCTTTGCCCGGTGCCGAGCTGGTGCAGCGCCTGGGCCACAGTCTGCACCGGGCCGCCGCCCTGATGCTGGGCAGCGCTATTGGCCGCCGCAATCAGCACCCCGGTGATTTGCGGATCGGTGCGGATCTCTTCTTCCAGCAGTTTCAGATCCAGGCCCGTGGGGTTGAGGCAGCGCTTGACCGCCACCTGCACATCAGTCATCAGCGGTGCGCCTTCGGACAGATCACGCCGTCGCTCTAGAAAGGCTATCAGGGTCAGCCCCGGGCCGGGGACCGGCACATCGCCGACGGTTTCTTCAGTGCCACTCAACAGCAACCCTTGCAAACGCAGGGTCAGGCTTTCCCGGTTCAACGGCTTGGTCAAATACGCCGTCGGTGCCAGTGGAACGACCTCACGCACACTGGCGCTGTCGTTACGCCGACTCATCAGGATGAACGGCAATGGTGTAGCTCGATGCTGTTGGCGAAGACCACGCAGGATTGTCAGGCCATCGACACCCGGCAACTCCCAATCGGCGATGACCAGGTCGTATGCGTTATGCGCCAGCAAATCCAGGGCCTGTTGCCCCTCCCCGCAGGTGTCCACTCGGGCATCGCAGCGCACGCCCGACAGCACTTGCTCAAGCATCTCCCGGGACGCCGGGTCGGCCTCGGCGATCAACACACGCGGTACAGCGGGTAAAACCACAGCAGTCATGCAACATCGCTCCCTTGCCATACATGCACCTTAGACAATGAAGGCCGTTCCAGACAGCTCAAACCTGCGGGGATATGCCCGCGGGCATGAAAAAACCCGCCGAAGCGGGTTTTTTTGTGGATCAGTGCACAGTCAGCGTTCGTCAGATCAGAGCTCGGAGAAACACTCTTCGATGATCGCCAGGCCTTTGTCCAGTTGCTCGTCCGGCGAAGTCAGCGGCACCAGCACCCGCAGAACGTTGCCGTAGGTACCGCAGGACAGCAGGATCAGGCCCTTGTCACGTGCCTTGGCCACCACCTGGGCCACTGCCGCGGCGTTCGGCTTGTGGGTGTCGCCGTTTTCGAACAGCTCCACGGCGATCATCGCGCCCAGGGCACGTACTTCACCAATGACCGGGTACTTTTTCTGGATGGCCTTGAGGCCCGTGACCAGACGCTCGCCCACAGCCTTGCAGCGGTCCAGCAGGTGTTCTTCTTCAAACACGTCCATCACCGCCAGCGCCGCCGCGCAAGCGATCGGGCTACCGGCGTAGGTGCCGCCCAGGCCACCTGGGGCGATGGCATCCATGTACTCGGCCTTGCCGCACACACCGGCCAACGGGAAGCCGCCAGCGATGGATTTGGCGAAGGTGGTCAGGTCGGCGGCAACGCCCATCTGTTCCATGGCAAAGAAGGTGCCGGTACGGCCGGCACCGGTCTGCACTTCATCAGCGATCAGCAGGATGCCGTGCTGGTCGCACAGGGCGCGCAGGCGCTGCATGAATGCCTTGGGCGCTACATAGAAACCGCCCTCGCCCTGTACCGGCTCGATGATGATGGCGGCGATGTCACGGGGCTCGGCGTCGTTCTTGAAGATGCGCTCGATGCTGGCGATGGAATCGTCAATGCTCACGCCGTGCAGTTCGTTCGGGTACAGCGCGCGGAAGATGCCGCCGGGCATCAGGCCCATGCCAGCCGAGTACGGCACGACTTTACCGGTCAGGCCCAGGGTCATCATGGTGCGACCGTGGTACGCGCCGGTGAAGGCGATCACACCGGCACGGCCAGTGGCGGCGCGGGCGATTTTCACGGCGTTTTCCACTGCTTCGGAACCGGTGGTGACCAGCAGGGTTTTCTTGGCGAAATCACCCGGGACCTTGGCGTTGATCTTTTCGCACAGTTCCACGTACGGCTCGTAGGCCAGGACTTGGAAGCAGGTGTGGGTCAACTTGTTCAGCTGCGCGGTCACGGCAGCGATGATTTTCGGGTGCACGTGGCCGGTGTTCAGCACGGCGATACCACCAGCGAAGTCGATGAATTCACGACCTTCAACGTCGGTGACCGTGGCGTTCTTCGCCGACTCGGCAAAGATCGGGTGAATCTGGCCGACGCCGCGTGGAACAGCGGCGGTGCGGCGGGCCATCAGGTCTGCGTTGGTCTTGCTCATTAAAATGTCCTCATTCGCCGCTCATCGGTCGGCGTAGTTCAAGGAAAATACATGGCGGGGAGACAACGGCGACAGCATGCGATGATCGACTGCCGCAGCGTTCCGGCCACAGGAAACAGAACGGGTGAAACGCGCAAAGGGACAGCGCTCTCGTGCCCTTTGCGCTTGAAGCCGATCAGATACCCAGGCAGAGGTATTTGATTTCCAGATAATCCTCGATGCCGTACTTGGAGCCTTCACGGCCCAGGCCTGAGGCCTTGATACCGCCGAACGGCGCGACTTCGTTGGAAATCAACCCGGTGTTGACGCCGACCATGCCGTATTCCAGGGCTTCAGCCACACGGAACACACGGCCCAGGTCGCGGGCATAGAAGTACGAAGCCAGGCCGAACTCGGTGTCGTTGGACATCGCGATCACTTCGGCTTCGTCTTTGAAGCGGAACAGCGGCGCCAGCGGGCCGAAGGTTTCTTCCTTGGCCACGGCGGCATTGTTCGGCACATTGGTCAGGATGGTCGGCTCGAAGAAGTTGCCTTCCATCGCCTTGCCGCCCGACAGCACGGTCGCGCCTTTGCTGACCGCATCGGCGATGTGTTCCTGCACCTTGGCGACCGCTTTGCCGTCGATCAACGGACCGGTGGTGGTGCCATCGTCCAGGCCGTTGCCGATCTTGAGCTTGGCCACCGCCACTTTCAGTTTCTCGGCGAAGGCGTCGTACACCGAATCCTGGATGTACAGGCGGTTGGCACAGACGCAGGTCTGGCCGTTGTTGCGGTATTTGGAAATGATCGCGCCTTCGACGGCCTTATCCAGGTCCGCGTCATCGAACACGATGAACGGCGCGTTGCCGCCCAGTTCCAGGGAGACTTTCTTGATGTCCTTGGCACATTCGGCCATCAGTTGGCGACCGATCTCGGTCGAGCCGGTGAAGGACAGCTTGCGCACGATCGGGTTGCTGGTCAGCTCGCCGCCGATATCACCAGCGCTGCCGGTGACCACGCTCAGCACACCTTGCGGGATGCCGGCACGGTGCGCCAGTTCCACCAGGGCCAAGGCCGAGAATGGGGTTTGCGAAGCCGGCTTGATGACCATGGTGCAGCCGGCAGCCAGGGCTGGACCGGCCTTGCGGGTGATCATCGCGGCGGGGAAGTTCCACGGGGTAATGGCCGCGGTCACGCCGATCGGCTGCTTGATCACGATCAGACGCTTGTCGGGCTGATGGCCGGGAATCACGTCACCGTAGATGCGCTTGGCTTCCTCGGCGAACCATTCGATGAACGAGGCGGCGTAGACGATTTCGCCCTTGGCTTCGGCCAGTGGCTTGCCTTGTTCCAGGGTCATCAGGCGACCGAGGTCGTCCTGGTTTTCGATCAGCAGTTCGTACCAGCGGCGCAGCTTGTTGGCGCGCTCCTTGGCGGTCAGGGCACGCCAGGCCGGCAGTGCCTTGTCGGCGGCTTCAATCGCACGACGGGTTTCGGCGGCGCCCATCTTCGGCACCGTGCCCAACACTTCGCCCGTCGCCGGGTTGGTGACCTTGATCGTCTGACCATTGTCCGCATCGACCCAAGCGCCATCGATAAAGGCTTGCTGGCGGAACAACTGGGTGTCTTTAAGCTGCATGTCGGCTTTCCTTAACAGCACCGCGCGCACGCGGAGCGAATTAGATTTGTAGAAAGGCGCCTGGAGGGCTGCCGTCAGGGAAATCATTCACCGGGCTGAAGCACAGAAATAACGCACATAAGCACAGACGTGCGGTTCAGCACCCAGACAAGAGCGTTTGAAATCTCAAACGAATCCTAGGGCCGATGGGGGTGAAGGACAATAGCCTGTTCGAAAAAAAGAACGAAAAAACCGAATTTGCCCGCTTTTTCTGATCAGCGTAGCCAACACCCGGCGAGCTGCCCAAAAACACAGGCGATTCAGCAGCATGGACGCCCGCCATGCATATGAGTATCATGGCGCCCGCGTCGCACCAGTAGCTCAGCTGGATAGAGTACTGCCCTCCGAAGGCAGGGGTCGTGGGTTCGAATCCCGCCTGGTGCACCATCTTCAGAATCAAAAGCCCCAGGTCGCAAGACCCGGGGCTTTTTTGTGGGCGTTGATCTCACTCAACGCTTGCGCAACGCCTCCAAACGCGCAGGCAAATCCTCCTTGGGAAAGCGTTTTTGCAACCCCAGCAGTTTCTCATCGGCGGCCTTGCTCTCACCCGCCTCGCGCAAGCGCAGGATCTCCATCAGGCCTTGCTCCAGCGATGGCAATGCAGCCGGCGCGGATTTACTCATTTTCGCCGCAGGCTTTTCCGCCAAGGATTGCACAGGGCTTGCCGGGGCCCGGGCCAGTTCGCCCTGGGGCGCCATAGGGGTGATCGGGGCGGGGGCGAGCATGGCCGGTGGTGGTGCGGCGGCAACGGCAGGCGCTTGCCGATCGGCGGAAAACTCCATCGAGGCGGGTGAGGCCAGCTCCTCGTGGGGCACGGGCGAGCGCAATACCAGGCCGATCATCAGCGCCACGCCAGCGACCGTGGCGAATGCCATCTGCCAGCGCGGCCGTTGGCAGGCTTGCAGCCAGCGTTGCCACAGGCTTGGCGTGGGCGTCGGTGCTTCGCGACGGGCGGTGGCCAGGATGAAGGTGTCCAGGGAGGCCGGCGGCTCGCCGCTGGCATGTTGGCGAAAATGCTCGATAAGCTTTTCGTCGTCGGGATCCGGGGTGTGTTTGGGGTCGATCATGCGGGTACCTCCTCGGCCAGCAGTCGCTGCAATTTCTGCTGGGCGTAACGCAAGCGGCTTTTGACCGTTTCCAGCGGGGCGCCGGTCAGGGCGGCAATCTGTGGCGACTCCAGGTCGCCATGCAGGCGCAGCAGGAAGACCTCTCGCTGATCCTCGGGCAAGGCCTGCAACGCGGCGTCGAGACGCGCCTGGTCGCGGCTCAGGCTCAGCTGTTGCTCGGGGCTGCCGGTGTCGTCGGGCTGGACGTGCAGTTGCTCGTCATAACGGTCGTGCAACGGGTTGTGGACACCGTGTTTGCGCCACTGGTCGATCAAGCGGTTGCGGGCAATCTGGAACAACCAGGTACGAAAACTCGCCCGGCCTTGTGGCTGGGTGGTGCTGCGAATCAGGCTGAGCCAGGTGTCCTGGAAAACCTCCTCGGCCAGCTCGGCTTTGTTGCTCAAGGACAACAGGAAACGGTAAAGCCCTTGCCGATGGCGGGCGTACAGGACTTCGAAAGAAGCCCCGTCGCCATTGCGGTAGCGGGCCAGCAGCGATTCGTCGCTGGGAGAATCAAGCGCAGCGGGCATGTGGGGGACGAACTCCTTTCCGGTCATTGCAACACAGTCCTGGCAGACAACAAGGGAGCCCTGTGGGAGCGAGCTTGCTCGCGATGGCGTCGGATCAGTCAATGATGAACATGATCGGGCTACTGCTATCGCGAGCAAACTCGCTCCCACATTTGATCCTCGTTGCAGTCAGGCTCAGCGCTTGGCCGCAGGCTCAAGGCTCTGGGCCAGTTCCACCAACTGCACAAACTCCGAGCGCAGCCCAAACGGATCATCACCGCGGGCCGAGCGCGCCAATTGCGCAGTGTCCTTCAAGGTCATCGTCCCAGTGTACCGTCCATCACCCTTGAGCTGTTGGGCGAAGGCGGCAACAGCGGCCGAGAAGCGCAGGTCATCGCTGGGCTTGCGGTCGTTCTGCACGCTGGCAATGGGATGTTCGATCAATCGACTGCTTCCGCCCTCGGCCGGCTTGTAGCGTACGCGCAACATCGCCAATTCGCCTGAGGTGCTCTGCGACTTGGGCGTGTTTGCATAGCGCAGCGGTTCCAACCAGCCCGGCTCGCCCTTCGGAACGATTTCATACAACGCCGTCACCGTATGCCCGGCGCCGATCTCGCCTGCGTCGACCTTGTCGTTGTTGAAATCCTCACGTTTCAACGCGCGGTTCTCATAGCCCAGCAGTCGATACTCACTGACCTGGGCGGGGTTGAACTCCACCTGCAATTTCACGTCCCGGGCGACCACCGCCAGGGTGGAACTGAGCTGGTCCACCAGGACCTTGCGCGCTTCGAGCAGGTTGTCGATGTAGGCGTAGTTACCGTCACCAGCGTCGGCCAATTGCTCCATCAGGTGTTCGTTGTAGTTATCCACACCGAAGCCCAGGGTCGTCAGGGAGACGCCGCTTTTACGCTGGTCCACCGCCATCTGCTTGAGGCTGTCGAAATCACTGACGCCGACGTTGAAGTCACCATCGGTGGCCAGCAGGATGCGGTTGATGCCTTTGTCGATGAAGCTCTCGCGCGCCATCTGATAGGCCAATTCGATGCCCGAGGCCCCAGCGGTAGAACCACCGGCGTCGAGTTGATCGATGGCGTTGCGGATTGCCACCTTGTCGCGACCCGAGGTGGGCTTGAGCACCACCCGGGATTCACCGGCATAGACCACCAGGGACACCCGGTCCTGATCGCGCAATTGGTCCACCAGCAGTTTCAGCGTGCTCTTGACCAGCGGCAGGCCTTCGCGACGGTCCATGGACCCGGAAACGTCCACCAGGAAGACCAGGTTGGCTGGCGCCAGGTCCGCCACAGCGCGGTCGCTGGCCTTGATGCCGATGCGCAGCAGGCGGGTGTGGGGATTCCACGGTGAGGGGGCGACTTCGGTCGTCACACCGAAGGGTGAACCGTCGGTGGGCAGGGCGTAGTCATACGGGAAATAATTGACCATTTCCTCCAGCCGCACCGCACCTTCGGGCGGCAGGCTGCCTTGGTTGAGGAACCGTCGCACATTGGCATAGCTGCCGGTATCGACATCCACGCTGAAGGTCGACACGGGCGTTTCGGCGACGCTATGGATGGGGTTGTCCGGCAGCTTTTCGTACTGCTCCCGTGGCTCGGTGCGGTAATCGCCGGCGAGGGTGTCGTTCGCCACCGTGGGGGCGGGCATCGATGCCGGAACGGCCATACGCTTGGCCATGGGCTCGCGAACATAGGCGACCTCGCCTTGCGGTGCAACGCTGGGCGCCACAGGCACGGGTTCGGCCGGCTTGGCGACCTCCCGGGACGAAGACAACCCACAACCGGCCAACGCCACCAGCAAGGTCACGGCGAAGCCCTGGGCAGCAGGACGCATGAAGGGAAATGGACGGGACATGGGCTGAACCTCGTGAATGAATGATCCGTTCACAAGCTCAGACGTAGGGTATTCGCGGTTCGGGTTAACTGTCGGAAAATTTTTCCGGGGACCGAAGCAGCAGGGCCTGGTCACCCAAAGATGACCAGGCGATTCACTACGGGTGAATCAGTCCGATCCGTACTTGGGAGAACGTGGCCCGTACAGGATTCCAGTGCGTTGGCCGGCCGACAGCAAGCGCGTACTGGCGATCCCGGCAATCGGGTAACCGGCGTCGGTTGAACTGTTAATGATTTGCTTGACCGCCGCAGTGATCAGCATGCCGACCAGCCCACCGCCACCGTTATTCCCACCTTCCTCGCTGGAGGCGCGAGCAGAACCGGTCCACAGAGTGGTACCGGTGCGCAGGTCTACCAGCTTGGCTGAAGCAGTGACCGCCGTTTCGCTGGAGATCACCATGTAGCGGGTGCCGTACTCAGTGATGGTGATGTACAGCGCCGCGTCCGCACCGAAAATATCGTGCAGCTTGCCTGGGGCGACGCCTTGGATGTCGTTCGGTGTCGTCAGACCGTTCTGGCGGAAGGTTTCATCCACCAGGGCAATCGGCAATACGTAGTAACCCGCTTCGGCCAACGGATAGGTCACCTGAGACACCAGGGCGTAGGACGCCTGCACCTCAGGGGATTCGTTGATCGGCGGCAGTACCAGGATCGACTTGGGCCGCGCCTGTTTGAACGCCGAATAGTCAATGGTCTTGGGCGCCACACAACCGCCCAGCAACGCCAGCGCCAGCAGAGCCCCGGTCATTTTCAAAAAACTCATTTGACGTCTCCGGTCTTGGCATTTTTGAGCAAGAAGTCCATGTAGGCCGCAGACTCAGGGAACAACACCTTCTCGGTGCGAAACTGCTGCACCATCTGATCATCCTTACCCATGCTCAGGTACAGCATGCCCAAGTGAGCGTGGTAACCCGGCGGCGCCTTACGACCACTGGCGTTGATTTTTTGCAAATCCCGCTCCAGCGCCTCGACCTGCGCTTCCTTGGGCTCGCCCTTGAAGTATTCGTAAACCTGCGGCTGGTAGCTCTCCCATTGATATAGGGACTGGGGCGCCGTCTGGCATCCGGCTACCGTCGCAACGGCCGTCAGCATCAGCGCCAACTTCACTGCCTTGTTCATCCGTGTACTGCTCCTCATGGTCCCGTCGTTCAGTTGCGTGGGTTCCAGGCGCCGGCATTGATGCCATCCACCAGGCGGTTGATCGCTTCACGCATGGCCAAGTCCAGAACCTTGCCATTGAGCGTGGAGTCGTAGCTGGCGGTGCCACCGAAACCGATCACTTCACGGTTGGACAGGGCATATTCGCCGGCGCCCTGGGTGGAATACACCACTTCAGAAGTGTTGATGTTGACCACATTCAGATTGACCTTGGCGTAGGCCACTTGGGTCTTGCCACGACCGAGAATCCCGAACAACTGACGGTCGCCGGTCTCTTTGCGGCCGAATTCGGTCACGTCACCGGTCACTACGTAGTCAGCGCCCTTGAGTTTCTGCACGCTACCTTTGATCGCCGCTTCCTGGGCAATTTCGCCCATGTTGTCGCGGTCCAGCACGCTGAATCGGTTGGTCTGCTGCAGGTGAGTAATCAGAATGGTCTTGGCTTGGCCGCCAAGGCGATCGACGCCGTCGGAAAAAATCCCGCGCATGTAACTGGAACGGTTATCAAACTTACCCACGGCGATCGGCACGCGCTGGCCTGCATAGGCGACGCTGGCGCTGGCGACTTTTTCCACCGGCAGCGCCCGGGAGCTTTCCGAGGCGCAACCGCCCAAGGTCAGCAGCACTGCGGCGGTAAGGCTCGACAGCAGGATTTTGGACAGTGTTTTCACGAGTTGCTCCTAAGAGTGAAGAGTCGCAAGGTGCAGCAGATAACTAGCGAGACGGAATGGCCAGGAGGTCATCGACGATAAAGCGGCTCAACAGACCGGTGTAGTAACCCTCGACATCGGAATTGCCCTTGTTCGTCAGCGCACCCATCATGCTTTTCATGTTCTGCAATTGCCCTATCGCGCCGCCAGGCATCAATCCTTGACGGGCCTGGGCAAAGTGCAACACCTCGGCACCGGCTTTCTTCACCTGGACCCGATAGCTGAAATCGACACTGGCGAGAAGCGTATTGTCGGCCACGAGATGGCTCATGAAGCCACCCTGGGTATCTTGGATACGGCGCGCGTAGACGGTCTCCACATCCAGCAGATAGTCGGCTGTTTCCTTGCTGCTGGCGTAGCGTCCGGCATCGAGCAGACGACCGACCAGGTCGCTGTTCAACTGCTCCCGAACCGTGTCGTCAGGCAGGAAACGTTCGTTCTTGCCTACGACTTCAACATTGAACGTGTCAATCCAATAGGTGGCGGTCTTGGGGATCGTTACGGGAGCAGGGGAAATGTAGTAGTCCGGCTTGGAGGCACAGCCCGCCATAAGGCAGGCGGCCAGCAATAGTGCAAAAAGACGCATGTCTTGATTTCATCCCTGAAGGGTAGTGGCAAAATACTGGCGCCATTTTACGGAGTTTGGAGGGGTTCTCAAGTTGTTTCGCCGACTACGCCGCTGGTGAGCAAGAACGCTTACGACTCACAAGCCAACGACGGCTGCGCAGTCTTCATATGCCGCCCTGGAAAGTACGCCGCCGCACCAACCCCCACCGCCCCCATCACCACGCAATACCCCACGCACACCCACGGGCTCCACGGCACCAGGGCGATCAGCATCAACGGTGTCATGCTGGCCCAGAGCGCATAGGCGATGTTGTAGGTGAGCGAGATGCCGGACACGCGGATCTTCGGCGGGAACAGGCTGACCATCACCGACGGCACCGCGCCGACCACGCCGCAACCCAGGCCGGCCACGGCGTAGGCCACGCCCAGCCAGGCGCTGCCGCTGATCAGGCTGGCGTAGAGCACGGCGATGCCCAGGGGCAGCAGCAGGCTGTAGAGCATGACGGTGCGCCAGGCGCCGATGCGGTCGACGATGAGGCCGGCCAGGACGCAGCCGATATTCAGGAAGATGATGCCCAGGCTGCTCAGGGCGAAGGTGTGGCTGGGGGTCATGCCGAAGCTTTTCTGCATCACGGTCGGGGTGATGACCACGAACACCACCACGGCAGAGGTCAGCACGCAGGTCAGAATGGCGGCGGGCAGCAAGGCCTGGCGGTGGTCGCGCAGGACCGTGCGCAACGGCAGCTCCGCAGCGCCTTCGCGATCGGCTTGCAGGGCCATGAAGATCGGCGTTTCGCTCAGCCAGCGGCGCAGCCAGACGCCGATCACACCGAAAACGCCCCCCAGCAGGAACGGCAGGCGCCAGGCGTAATCGAGAATCTCCGCCGGCGTGTAGACCCGCGCCAGCGCCGTTGCGGTCAGGGCGCCCAGCAGGTAACCGAAGGTCAGGCCGGCCTGGAGGAAACCCAGGGCATAGCCGCGATGATGCAGCGGCGCGTGTTCGGCCACGAATACCCAGGCGCTTGGCACCTCGCCGCCCACGGCCGCGCCCTGCAGGATACGCAGGGCCAGCAGCAATAACGGGGCGAAATAGCCGATTTGCGCGTAGGTGGGCATCACCCCGATGAGCAGGCATGGCAAGGCCATCATCAGGATGCTCAGGCTGAACACGCGCTTGCGCCCCAGGCGATCGGCAAAGTGCGCCATGAGAATGCCGCCCAAGGGGCGAGCCAGATAGCCGGTGGCGAAAATCCCGAAGCTTTGCAGCAGGCGCAGCCAATCGGGCATTTCCGGCGGGAAGAACAACTGGCTGAGGGTCAGGGCGAAGAACACGAAGATGATGAAATCGTAGATCTCCAGCGCGCCTCCCAAGGCGGCCAGGCCCAGGGTCTTGTAATCGGATCGGCTGAATCGGTCACCGGGTAGAACAGGGGTGGCAGTCATAGGCGGATTTGAACGATAAGTTGAAAGAGGGCGACGGCTCAGTCGTCGCGATCAGTGTCCACCGGTTGAACCGGTGGTTGGCCTGGCTCGGCGTCTTCGGCCTCGTCGGCAGGCAGGAAATCCTTGCGGCTCTGGGCGATGGCCCGGCGTATTTCGTCGCCCTTGGTGGGGCAGTTCAGGAGGCGGGCGATGCCGTCGGGTTTCTGCGTCATCGCCATCCTCCGGCATGAGTGAACAGGGGCTCGATAGTGCTCGCTTTTGGCGCGTGATGCCAATTTTGTGTCTGGGCGGCGCCATTGTGGCGGGGGGCTGCTTCGCAGCCCAGCGGGAGCAAGCTCCCTCGCCACAGGGGGTTGAGTCGTCTCGGGTCAGCGGTGGTAGCGGCGCACGACGCTGCTGTTGCGCAGGACGTGACCTTTGATTTTTTCCATCAGTTGAGCCCGGGTGAGGCCCGCAGGGAAGGCTTCCGGTGGCAGGTCCAGGGCGAAGAGCTGGATCAGGTAGTGGTGAGCGCTGTCGCCGATGGGCGGGCAAGGGCCGATATAGCCGTGGGTGTTCTTGCTGTTGATGCCGCTCATGCCTTCAAACGAGGACTTGGTACCGGCGCCCGCTGGAATCTGCCGGGTGGTGGCCTTGATGCCGTAGTGGACCCAGTGATCGACACCCTGGCCCCTCTGGCCGTCCGGGTCCAACATGACGATGGCATAGCTGAGGGTGCCCGGTGGGCCTGCGTTCCAACTCAAGGCCGGGGAAATGTTCTTGCCACCACAGGCGTTGGCGTCACTGGCCGCCGCTGCGGTGAAGAGGCGGTCGTCCGACACGCCGGGAATACTGAGGGTAAAACGCTCCTCGGCCTGGGCTGCCCCTTGTGCGCATAGCACCAGGGCGACGGCCGCCAGCCAAGGGGTGAGAATGTTCAATCGAGTCATACCGGGGGCACCTTTTGCGTGTCTGGCCATGGACGGCTTGCGAACTATAGCCGCAGCGTCGCCAAGGGTGCAGTGACAATTATGCTGAACCTCGTTCCGGCCCTCGACTCCAAAGGGAAACGCCTGCCGGAGAACGCCCATGTCTCTGCATCAAGTCGCCCGTTTCGCCGATGTTCGCGAAGACTGCGGCCTCGAAGTCAAAATCAACGACACGTCCATCCTGTTACTGCGCTCAGGCGATCAGGTGCGTGCCTTCCAAGGCAAGTGCCCCCATGCAGGTGCACCACTGGCCAAGGGCGCGGTGTGCCATGGACGGCTGATTTGCCCGTGGCACAAGGCGGCCTTCCGGGCTGAAGACGGCGCCCTGTGCGAGCCGCCGGCCCTCGACAGCTTGGCGCGCTATCACGTCGAGGTGCGCGGCGATGACGTCTGGGTCGATGACCAACCGCTGCCGGCCGATAAAATCCCGCCGGCCGATGACGCACGCACCTTTGTCATCATCGGCGCCGGCGCGGCCGGCACGGCTTGCGCGGCGGCGTTGCGGGAGAAGGGGTTTGGCGGCCGGATCCTGTTGATCGACCGCGAAGCCGAAGCCGGCTACGACCGTACGGTGCTGAGCAAGTATGTATTGGCCGGCGACATGCCGGTCAACGAGACGGCGCCGCTGCGCGATGAAACTTATTTCACCCAGCAACGCATCGAAAGGCTCCACGGCGAGGTCACCCATTTGGACCCCAGTGCCCGGCAAATCCAGCTCGCCGATGGCCGGCGCCTGGACTACGACGCCGCACTCATTGCTACAGGCGGGGAGCCGAAGAAGCCAGCGCTGCCCGGCATCGATTTGTCGCAAGTCTTCGTGCTGCGTTCGATCGCCCATGCCCGACAGATTCTCGACACTGTCCGGCCAGGGCAACGGGCGGTGATCATTGGCGACAGTTTCATCGCCATGGAGGTGGCCTCGTCCCTGCGCAAGCGCGAGCTGAGCGTCACCGTCTTGGCCCGGCACCCGGTGCCGTTCGCCGCGCAATTGGGCGAGAGCGTCGGCCAGGCCATCCTGGCCCGGCACCGGGCCAACGGCGTGGTGTACCACACCGACGGCGAAGCGGCACGGATCGACGGAGCGCACAAGGTCGAAGCCGTGGTGCTGGATAACGGCCAGCGTTTGGCTGCGGACCTGGTGATCGTCGGCATCGGCGTGCACCCGGCCACCGAGCCGTTTGCCCAGTTGCCACGGGAACAGGACCAGTCGCTGTCCGTTGACGCGGGCATGCGTGTGGCTGATGGCTTATGGGCCGTGGGTGATATCGCGACGTTCCCCCTGAACGGCAAGCCTGTACGCATCGAGCATTGGCGCCTGGCCCAGCAACAGGCACGCATTGCCGCCGCGAACATGCTCGGCGGCGACGAGCACTATCTGGACGTGCCGTTTTTCTGGACCTATCACTTTGGCAAACGCTACGACTACCTCGGGCACGCTGAACATTGGGACGAGGTGGAATTCAAGGGCACGCCCGAGCACCCGCCCTTTATCGCCCTGTTGGGCAAGGACGGCCTCGTTGCCGCCGCCGTGGCCTGCGATGAAGGCCGGGCCATGGCAGCGCTGGCCCAGCGCATGAAGCAACCGTTGCCGGTGGACGAAGCGTGGCGGCTGGTTCGGGATTTCTCGTCGTAAATCTGTCCCCCCCCAAATCCCCTGTGGGAGCGAGCTTGCTCGCGATAGCGGTGGATCAGTCACCTCAATGTGACTGACGCGACGCCATCGCGAGCAAGCTCGCTCCCACAGTGTTGTCTTGTGTTGACCGAAATATCCGCCACGTCCCCAATCCCCCTGCTTGCATCAATGCACAGACTGATCGGCCGGCAAGTGGATTACCCGTGGTCGCTCCAATGGCGCCAGGGGCGGTGGCTGCAAGTCCGGGCTGAGCAAATGGAAATGCGGCACGACGTGGCTGATGTCGCCGTCCTGGTTGTTGTGGATGATCTTCGAGCCGGGCTGGCGCAGCGTGTCCAGGCGCTCGCCGGTCAACTTGAAACTGGCGCTCAAGCCCTGGTCATCCACCACCGGCGCCGGCAGCCGGCGCTGGGCGAAGCTGCGACTTTTGCGCTGTTGATAACGCGCCCAGGCAATCAGCACCACCGCGTTGACCAACGCGATCCAGCCATAGACCTGCAAAGTCCCCAGGGTGTCGAACAGCGACCCTCCCAGGCGCGGGCCGGCCTGGCCGTCGAGCAGCGGCCACAGCCCATTGACCAGCAAATACAACAGCCCTACCCACGCCAGCACGGTGAAAAGCGCATCGATGACCACCAGAAAAGGTCGTTGCCGGGTCCTGATAATTTTCATCGGATCACTTCCTCTTCCTGATCATCGAACGGTTTGATACCGCGATCCGGGCTGATCCAGCGCGCACGCTTCTGATGCTGCCCGAACAACACTTTGGGAAAGCTCACCAGGGTGGTGAAAAGGCTGATCAGCCAGAACACCAACGGGTACCAGACCACCCAGAACATGATGTGCCACAGGCCTTTTTCATAGCGCCGATCGATCAGGATGCTCACCGCGAACTGCAGCAGGCACACCACGGCCAGCAACAGGCCGGTGAAGGCTGGCGGCATCAGGTGATCGACGGCGATGGCGGCAGGCATTTCGACGAATTTGCCAGCACCCCAGAAGATCACCGATAGCAGGAAGGTGAACGCCCAGCCGGTGGACAGGCAGTATTCGAACAGCAGCGGCCACAGGTAGCGATGGCGGTATTGCCAGATGCCACGGATGTTCTTGAACAGCACCTCGGCGCCCCCTTGGGCCCAGCGCAGGCGTTGCCGCCACAGGCCACGCAAGGTTTCGGGCATGAGGATCCAGCACAGCGCGCGCGGCTCGTAGAAAATGCTCCAGTGATCCAGTTGCAGCTTCCAACTGATGTCGATGTCTTCGGTGATCATGTCCGGGCTCCAGTAGCCGACCCGGTGCAGGGCGGTGCGACGGAACGCGACGATCACGCCGGACACGGTGAAGATCCGCCCGAAGACTCGCTGGGTACGCTTGATCAGGCCAATGATCGAGGAAAACTCGCCGACCTGGACCCGGCCGATCAAGGTCGAGCGGGTGCGGATGCGCGGGTTGCCGGTCACCGCGCCGAGGCGGGCGTTGTCCAGCATCGGCGCCACCAGGTAAGCACAGGTGTTCGGCGCCAGCAGCGCGTCACCGTCGATGCACACCAGGTATTCGCTGCGCGCCGCGATGGCGCCCATGCGCAGGGCCACGGCCTTGCCCTGGTTTTCCGCCAGGTGCAGCACGCGCAGGCGCGGGTCCTCGGCTGCCAGTTGATCGAGCATCTGGGCGGTGTTGTCCTTGGAGCCGTCGTTGATGGCGATGACTTCGATGTTCGGATAATGCTGGCCCAGCGCCGCGTGAATGGTGTCGGCGACGTTGTCGCCTTCGTTGAAGCACGGGATCAGGATGCTGATCAGCGGCTCACCCGCCAGGGGCGGTGGCAAGGTGTCGTCCTTCCATGGCCAGTGGCGTTCCCAGTGCAGCCAGAAATACAGGCCGCCGGCGATCCACAGCCCGGACATGAACAGCGGGTAAAAGAACACGAAGTCCATCAGGAATTGCCCGGTGACCAGGAAGATCAGGCCCAGGGGCACCCCAAGGACGATCGCCAGCACCAGCAGGGCGAGCAGTCTGTCGAGCATGTCAAGGATTCCACTTGTTGGAGAGCGCCGGCCGCACGGTTTTCACGGCGGGCTGGTCTTCGATGAAGTTGTCCGGGTAGTAGCCGAAGCTGGTCACGCCCTGGCGCTTGAGGCGCCCCATCCAGTCGGCCAGGAGTTCGCCGTCGATGTCGGTCACCGGTTGGCTGTCCCAATCTCGCGCCTGCAACTCGAACACCGTGCGCTTGAGTGCGCCGGGCCGGCTTTTGACGGTCTGGACCAATCGTTCCAACCATGGGCCGGACTGTGCACGGGTCTGCTTTTCCATCAGCGGCATGGCCATCGGTGCCGTCCAGTCGTAGGCGCCGAGGAAGTCGTCGAGGTTCTGGGCGAACCAGGCTTCGCTTTGCGGGTTGAGCATCGGTTCGGCAAAGATATTGCGCGCCGTCAGCACCTGCGGACCACGAATCGCCCGGACCTTGGCGGTCAGCTCATGGGTGAAGTCGATCAGGTAGCGGCTCTTGAAGCGGGTCCAGCGTTGCATCGCCGCAGGATCGTCCCGCAGGGCGGCGATGGACGTCGGCAAGCCGTTGGCGGCATAGACTTTCAGGGCCGCGGGGCTGGCGTCCTCGAAATCGGAGAACACCGCGTCGTCATGGTACAGAACGCCATCCACCGAACTCATCCGCGCCAGGTCTTCATAAATTTCACCGATGACCTTGCGCACATTCGGGTCGAACGGCGACAACCGCACATATTGGTCCGGGGCGACGCCGGTCTTGCCGGTTTCCGGATCCCAGCGTTGTACCCGTGGCAGCTTCGCGTCCAAGGCGAAACTGAGCACCGGCATCCAGGCATAGACCTTGGCGTTGGCCCGGGTGCGCAGTTGCCAGGCGACCCGGTCGAACAGATCGGCCCGTACCGGCAGGTGGCGGTTGGGGAAGTACAACGAGTGCACCAGGCCATCGCCTTTCGGATCGGCGAATGCCTGCAAGAACACGGTGTTGGCACCCAGGTCGTAGATGCGCTGGACCAGCTTGCCAACGTTGGCCTCTTGCTGCACCGGGTCCGGGTCGTAGACGTAGTCCAGATCGACATGCACCACCCGCATCGGGTCAATCGTCTGTACGGACACGATGCTTTCGGCGAAATGGGCGCCATCCGGATCGGACGACACCAAAAAGCGCGGGCCGCTCATCAGGTTATCGAGGCTGTCGAGGCCATCCTCCAAGGTCAGGGCCATCTGATAGCCCTCGCTGCCGATCACCTGGAGCGCGACGCCTTCGGCTTCCCCGTAAGGCCAGACCCAGACGCGTGGGCTGTAACCGGCCACCTTGCGGATTTTCTCGGAAATGGCCGCCACGTCCTTGCGCAGGCGCGCCTGGAAATCGGCCTCGCTCTCATAACGACCGGTGGCCGGATCGTAGCGCCGGGTCGTCGCCGCAGGTTGCTGGTTGCCTTGCGGGTTGGCGAGCACGCCTTTGTGATTGGCATCGGTGTGGGCGGCGATTTCCACCAGGCCCGATTTCGACACCTCACGAATCTGCTCCCAGGTCAGGAACTCGGACCGCTTGCGCGGCACCCCGGCGAAATCCACCGTCTGGTTCAGCGGCGTATCGACCCAGCTACCGACCGGAGCCAGGATGGCCGGCCAGTTATAGGCACGCAGGATAGGCATGACGCGGGTATAGAAGCTCGAGTAGCCGTCGTCGAAACTCAGCAGCACCGCACGGGGCGGCAACTCCGGGCCGCCGTTGCGGGCCGTGATGATCTGGTCCACCGTGACCGGCTGGTAGTTGTTTTCCCGCAGCCATGCCAGTTGCTCGATCAGCCGCTCGGTGCGCACGGCCACCAGCGCCTGGTCCGGGTCTCGGTCGTCGACATCGTGGTAGGCGATGCCGAGCACATGGTTCTTCGGCCACGGGGCGTCGTTGGCCGCCAGCGGACGCTGCGAAGGCGGCGTGAACGCCGGGGCTTGCTGGGCACAAGCGCTGATCAGCAAGACCCCCAGCAGAAGGATGAATCGCGAAATGACAGGCATCTTCAAACTCTTCTAGAAGCGATAGGTGAGGTCGACAAGCAGGCGCAAATCGCTTTCGCGATCGCCGTCGTAGGGGCGGTTGAGCCAACTCAGCGCGGCACCTGCCTCTAGCACGTCGTTCCAGATGAAACGCTGGCCGTAGCCGAGCAAGCCCATGGCCCCGGTGTTGTAGTCACGCTGGCTGTAGGTACCGGCACCGACCTGGAATTGCTGGCTCCACGTGGTTTCGTAGCGGCGATACAACACGTGGTTGGCGCTCACGGTCGGCATGACGCTGAAATCCGCTTTCGGGTTGAAATAGGGCACTTCGTTGGAGCCGCTGTTGCGGCTGGCGCCGACTTCCAGACCCAGCTCCACTTGCAGGCGCGGCGTGCTGTAGATGCCCTCGCGGCCGGTCAGTTGGGTTTCGAGGCGGTTGTTGCCGTCACTGAAATGGGACGGGCTCACCGCCAGTCGCCACTCACGGCTTTCATTGGCCCGCCAACGGACGAAACCACTCCCGCCGTTGGCGCGGATACCGCTGTTGAGCGCCCGCAGCGGGGTATTGGCCGAGAGGTAATCCAGGCTGCCGCCGTATTGCCAGTGGTCGTCGATGTCTCGGGCCACGGCCACGCGCGCGCCTTGCTTGTCGCCAGAACCATACGAGTGATTGGAAACCTCGGCCTCCAGGGTCATGTCCCGGGTGCGACGCTCCACGCCCAGGCGCTGCCAACGGTGGTGGCCGGTGCCTTCCTCGAAATCGCCGGTGGCGTAGCCGGCACCGCCGAACAACCGCCAGTCTTCATCGATAGGCGGGCTGTAGAGCAGCGTTTCGATACCAAAGTCCCGGCTGCCAGTGACCGCACCGGCATCACCATTGCCACCGCCATAGCTCTTGCCTGTGTAGGCCTCGATGCGCAGCTCGGCCATGTCGTGTACCTCACGCTGGCGCTGCAGACGTTTGACATGGGCGTTTTCCGGGTAGCGGGCGACCACGTCGTCGGTCAGTGCATCCATCTGCCGCCACTCCTGCAAATCCATGGCAGCGCGGGCCTGGGCGATTTCCAGGTCACGATTGCGCGGAATCGTCGCCTCGACTTCTTTGAGCAGGTTTTCCGAACGGCGCGGCCAGTCGCGGGCCTGGTAGAGATCGGCCTGGGCCAGGCGCATGCCAGTATTGCCGGGGCCCTGGCTGACCAAGGTTTCCAAGCGCGCCTCGGCAGAGGGCAAGTCGGCGCCGTAAGTACCGGCCTGGGCGGCGAGTTGCTGGGCGTCCATCCATTCATCGTTGGGGTTGCCGATCGGCAGGCCCTTGAGCTCGATGCGCGGAGGCTGGGCTTTCGCCATGTCTTCGGCCAGTGCACGGGCCTCTTCGGATTTTTCACTTTCCAGCAATGCATAGTAGAGCGCAGTGCTGTCTTCAAAACGCTCCGCGGGATCGGCATCCGGCGCGGTCAGGACCCGGCGGTACAGATCGACGGCAATCTCCGGCTCACGCTGTTCCAGATAGGAAGAAGCCACCCAGCGCAGGGCATAAGTGGGAATGCTCACGCCCTCGGCGATCAGCTTCTGGTATTCGGCAATCACTTCTGCTCGACGGGCGCGGGCATTGAGCGCGCCCATGCGATCGATGCGCCAACGGAGTACGTCGTCATGGGCCTCGGCCACCGGGGTCCAGGTGACGAGCAACTTGTCGTAGTCGGCCAAGGCGCGGTCGGCAATGACGAAGCGCTCCTGTTCGCTGCGGCTGGCCATGTCCGCCAGGCGCACCCGTTCGGCGGCGACGTCACCCTCCAGGCGTCGTTGCACGCCACGGTCGATCAGCCCCGGCTGCAGGCGCGCCAGGCGCAACGCCGGCTCCGGCAGCCGTGCGCGTTGCAGGGCGTAGATGTATTCGCGCGCAACCTCTGGATTGTTGCCGGCACGCGTGAAGGCCTGGTCGTATTCGAACAGCGCTTCGTGGGGGCTGTTGGCGCGGGTCAAGGCATAACCCAGTGCCAGTCGACGCATCGGATCTGTCGGCTTGGCAGCGACCAGGGCCTTGGCGCGGGTGACGGCTTCGTCGGGCTGGCCTGCATCGGCCTGGGTCAAGGCCAGGCCGAGTTGCAGGTCGGGGTTCTGAGGATCGATCACCAAGGCCTGGCGGTACAGCTCGGCCGCCGAATCCCAGCGCTTGAGGTTGCGATAGGCTCGAGCCGTCGCAGTCAGCGCCTGGACGGGCAGCGCTCGATTACGGCCCTGGGTCTCATAGACCGTTACCACCTCGGTATCGAGGCCGGCCCAACTGGCGATCTGCAGGTGGTCGCTGATCTGCGCGGCGCTGGCCTGGCCGGCCGGCACCTGGCGCAACACAGTCAGCGCAGGGGTGTAGTGGCCTGCACGGGCGTCGAGCACCATTTGGTCATAGGCGGTATCGGCAAACGCCAGCATCGGCCAGCACAGTTGGCTGCACAGCGCGACGCGAAACAACGGGCGCAATCCACGTTGAATAAAAGGACCCACAGTACGCGGCATTCGTCAGCATCCTTACATGGCCAGCCGGGTCGCAGTACCCCCTTGCCCATCAAACAGGAAGCCGGATCAAAGGAATCCAGCCAAGCTCTAATGGGCCTAGTCTTGCACTCTCAGGCGGGTCATCTTCAGGAACGCCACAATTCTTCAGAATCGATACAGATTTCACCCAAGGTTGATTCGTGGGCATAAAAAAACCCGGCCGTGCGTCATGCACGGGCCGGGTCTTGGGTGTGACTTGAACAGGCTTACTGGATGGCGACGCCGCCGCCCAGCTTGCTCATCACAAATGCCGAGAATTGCTCGACGGTCATTTTCTGGCCATTGAAATCGACCTGGTTGTTGGCGTAGTGCAACTTGGTGACAACGTCGTTGCCTTCAAGGGTCGCCAATTGAGTACCGACGGCCATGGCGCTGAACATATCGCTGGTGGCTGTGGCTTGATCGGCGATCAGCTTGGCATCCGTCTGGCCTTCCATCTGTGCCTGCACGGTCAGCAGGTCGACCAGCATCGGCTTGGAAACCTTGAGATTGAAATCCAGCAGGGCGAGCAATTGACGTCCCAACTCATCCGGCGGCAGGTCCATGGACTGCGGCTTGGTCAGATCGACGATCAGGCTGGCACGGCTTTCACCGTTGGCGGTGTTGAACGACAGATTTTCCAAAGCCACCTGCGGGGCACCGGCCAAGAGTTTTTCCAGATCGGCTTTGACCTGTGCTTCCTCAGCTTCGGTCAGGCTCAACTCTGGCGTCGGCTCACCGGCTGCAGCGGCTTCGGCGGCCGCTTTTTCGTAGGGCTGCAGCTTGGTCTGGTAGATCTGCATCAGCGACATGGTGGCCGGGATGTCCAGGTTCTTCAGGCTGACCGCCATCTGTGCCGAACCAATGGTCTTGTCGTTGAACGACAACTCACCGATCTTGTAATCGGCACGCCCCGAAGCACTGGTGCCGTTCTCGCTGCTGCTGTTCTTCATTTCGAAGTTCTTCAGGCCCAGCACCGACTTCGGCTCACCAAACGTGGCCTTGGTGCTGCTCATCAGCAGGGTGTTGTCACCCATGTAGTAACCGTATGAGCTTTTGCTCAGGTTACTGGCCAATGTCAGGCCGTTCAGCTCGATCTGCACTGGCGTCTGATCTTCGGCAACGGTGGTCAACTTGAAGCTGTCCATGTAGCCATCGGCCTTGACCTTCTGGCCCTGGGCGCTGGCGGCCAGGTCGATCTTAAGACCGGAGAAGGTGAGCTGGGACTGCTCATCCAACTTGGTGTCCAACGGCAGCAGCTCGTAAGTGCCGTTGATGGACTCGTCGTAACCCAGGTTGACCACACCTTTGAGCGGCGACTGGTCCTTGGTCGCAGCGAACCACTTGTCAGTCAGTGGATTGCGCTCAAGAGCGGTGTGACTGGTGGCCATGACTGGCAGCCACTTGAGCGTAATCAAGCGCGAAAATGGCAGTGGGCCGTGCTCGATCCGGTCGACGAAGAGCAGCTCGACCGACTCACCACCAAACATCTCGCCTTCGCCTTTGAGGCGGTAGTGGGCGGTGCTGCTGAATGTGCCACGGTCCATGGAAACCAGCTCCAGGGCAGCCGTGCTGTTGGACCCGGCCAAGGCTGTCTGCATTTGCTTATTGCTATCGGCAATGGCATTTTTCAACACGCCTTCGAGTTTGGTCCCGGTGTACCAGGCGCCGCCCGCGCTGATAGCACCGACAGCCACAACGATTCCCAGAAGTACGCTTGCTGATTTATTCATGAGTGACCCGATCGATGTCCATGGTTGAAGAAAGCCGTCGTCTTCCCTGACCCGTCAAGGGGGTGGCTCGACGCCGCAAAGAGGAGCGGAGATTACCATCAGGCACCCCTGCGGGCCCAATGTTTATGGGGGTAAAAACGTTTTCTTGAGAGGTGGTCTACGAATATTGGACTTCGATCTCATCAAGCTGATGGTCGAAAGTCTTGAGGCGGGCCGTCCAGGTGTAGACCAGCACTTCGAAATCGCGATTGATCACCGCCGCACCCGATGACTCCCCGCGCGAATCGCAAAAGTCCAGTTGATAGCGCTCCCGGGCCATGGCGTTAGCCACGTCGCACAATTCACGGGCGTTGTTGAGCCAGTGCCAGCCGTCCTGGGTGACCTGCTTGTCCAGGGCTGCGCATTGGACTTTCAGGGCTTCCAGGCTTTTTTCCAGCGGGGTGCCGGTGAGCTCGCCCATGACTTCCTGGAATGTGCGACCAGGTTGCCAATAACTGCCCCAGAAATAACGGTCGAACACCGTTTCGACGCGTCGCAATGCCACCTTGGTGTCCCAAATCAGCACCAGGGTCTTGCCTTGCTCGAGGTGTTTTTTCTTGATGCGTTGGCCCTGAAGCGAAGCCCAGGCCACGATTGCGATGGATATCACGCCAATCAACGCTGACGCGCTATCGAGGAACAGCAGCGCCTTGTCGATTTGATGAGTGAGCATGACGCCGTAGAAATAAGTGGCCGAAAGCAGCAGCAATGCCGCAGTGGCGCACCAAAAGCCGGGAGCATAAGGGTTTTTCATTATTGGAATCCCCATGACCAGTGACGTCGTGGCCCTCTTGGTCGCCAGAGCCCGACTCTCACAGCATAGCAACGGCGTTGGGGGTTTGCCGGGGCATCAGGGGCTCGATCCGATTACCGGCCCAAAACGACAAAACCCCTGTCTACTGAGGCAGACAGGGGTTTTGGGAATTCAATCTTGACGATGACCTACTCTCACATGGGGAAACCCCACACTACCATCGGCGATGCATCGTTTCACT
>NZ_FMTK01000031.1:0-54349 GCF_900100025.1 Pseudomonas sp. NFACC56-3
AAGATCGGCGAAGCTGTTGCCATTACTCCAACGGACCTTCCCTTCAATTCCCCGGCCCCTGACTTGGTGTGGGATGGCCGAATGTTTGTATTTACAGGCGTCATGGCCTTTGGGCCACGCAAAGATTGTCAGGCATTGGTCGAGGAGCGTGGCGGTTTGATTGGGGGCGGGGTGAGTAAGAAGGTGCATTACCTGGTGGTTGGCAGCGTGGGTAATGAGCAGTGGCGCCACAGCACCTACGGAACGAAGATCATGAAGGCAGTGGAACTGCGGGAGGCGGGGGCTTCGATTGCCATTGTGGGTGAGGATCACTGGCAAAAGATGCTGTTTGGTTGAACCGGTCCAGGGAAGGCTGCCTGTTGTCTTGGCTGAAAGATCGTCGGTGGGTTTGATGGCCTCATCGCGAGCAAGCTCGCCCCACAGGTTTTTCAGAGTGTGGAGGAAAAGTGAACACCCAGAAACAACAAAGCCCTCGCATTTCTGCGAGGGCTTTGTTTTGTATGGTGCCGGCACCAGGAGTCGAACCCGGGACCTACTGATTACAAGTCAGTTGCTCTACCAACTGAGCTATACCGGCGTGTGGGCGACGATTATAGCGATTGGGTGCGTTCTGTAAACCCCTGAATTCTGACTATTTTTGCGCAGGTCCGGCTTAGGCGCGGTGCAGCAGGTTGCGCAGTTTGTTCAGGGCTCGCCAGGTGCGGCTGTTTTGGATGGCGTGGAGTTGGGCTTCGGCCTGTTCGGCGCGTTGCAGGGCGGCGCTGAGTTGTTGGTCGGTGTCGTCGATGGGGTGGCTGAATTTGTGGCCTTTGCAGAGTTGGAAGCCGTCGAGGTTGCACGGTGGGATGTCGAAGGCGGGCTTGAGGGCCAGGTGTTCTTCGGCGAGGTAGTAGGTGTTGATGCCGTCGAACAGGATGGACTGGTAGCCGGCGTCGGTGATCAGGTGCTCCCAGGTCTGGTCGCGGGCCCAAGGGGTTTCGATGAGGATGATCCAGGGGCGCCAGCGGCTGAAGTCCATGCCGCGCAGCACGGTTTCTTCGTGGCCTTCGACGTCGATTTTCAGGAAGTGGATGGGGCGGGCCTGGGCGTATTGCTCGCAGATAGAGGCCAGGGTGTGGGACTGGACGGTCTGGTTGCGCACGTCCATGCCGGCGTCGCGGTGCTGTTGGGCGATGCTGGCTTCCACCGTGGACAGGCCCGTGTCGGCGATGGTGTAGAAGGTCAGGCTTTCGGCGTTTTCACCGGCCACGCATTGCAGGTTGGTGTCGTGGGGGCGTTGCTGACAGAGGGCGTTGTAGTAGGCCGGCACCGGTTCGATGTTGATGCCACGCCAGCCGCGGTCGTAAAACGCTCGGGTGACCGAGTCATCTGTCGGATGGTTGGCGCCGACGTCGAGGTAAAAGCCGTTTTCCACCGATTGAAGGGCGCGCCACAGGCGTATGTCTTCGAAGTTTTGTGCGTAGGAAATGAACGTCACGGCCAGTCCTTGAGTGTGTCGGCATTGTGTCAATCACGATACGTGGGGCTGTTGTATAGCACGGACGCGGCGGGCGCAATTGTGGGTGCGGGGCGGTACTGAATTCGGCGGTTATGTCGTTTTGCTTGGACGCTTATGCACAACGGGCGCGATGAGGCGCAAGGCATCTTGCAATTTTGTGACCGCTTTCGCGTTTCGTCGCAAATGCCTGTTTTCATGGTTTTTTATCCATATGAACAAAAAATGACCAATGCTGATTGGGTCAGGAAATCACGGATTTCTTGGATTCGGGTTTATTTCATCAACAGAGTTATCCACAGGCTGTTCCGCCTCAGTAACGCTCTGCCAGCAACAGCAGGTTGCGCGGAGTCAGTGGAGTTTCGCAGAAGGTGCCGAGGCGAACGTCGTAGCCTTTTTGTGTGAGGAAAAGCGCCCGGTCCAGCACCAGCCAAAGCTCCAGCGGTCGTCGGAAAAGACCTCGCAGCAACTCCAGGTTGCGCACCTCGGCCAGGCGCTGATGGCCCGCTGCCTCCAGGGCGACCCAATCAGGCGTGCCGACTGTGGATAAGTCTTTCAGGGCTGCCAGATCGGTGCAGTACTGGGCGAAGGATTTTTCCAGCCATGCGCTGGGGAGTGACGGCGTGGGCAAGTAGTCGTTGCGCCCTCTGATTTGCCGTTGCAGCAAGTCGAAGCCCAGGCGCCAGGCCATGGAGTGGTCCCGTTGTCTTCTGACGCGTGCGCCAGCGGTGACGGTTTCAGTCAGTGGCAGGCTGAGATCGTCGAGCGACAGCTGTAGGGCGGAGCCCTTGGCGGCGTCGGACAGCGCTTGATAGCGTTCGGTGTTGATGCGGTTGTAACAGCACGGTGCGATAGCCAGTTGTGCACAGTCAGCGGCGCTGGCCAGCTGCATCAAGCGCACATGCAGATCGCCACAGGCGTGCAGGGCTACGGGAGTGTGTTCGGGGTGGAGTGCTTGGGCGGCGTCCGCCGCTAGCACGTCTTGTTGCAGGTGCGTGGCGGGCAGGCGATGGCGCTGGCTCAGCCGTTGGCCGCTGGCGACCAGTGCGGGGTCGTACTCCAGGCAGGTCAGTTGCTGTTCACCGTGCAACAGACGTCGACCGAGGTGACCCTTGCCGGCACACCAATCCAGCCAGTGGGTCGGTTGGGCGGTGAAGTGCAGGCGGCTGGCGAAGGCTTCTATCTGCTGCCATTTGCGCCCGGGTACGTCGACGTTCAGGCGATGGCTTGGCGCTTCGAGTGTGCTGGCGGGCAGTTCTGCGACAGTGCTCAATGTGCGGGAGATAGCGGCCAATTCCGGGAACGGCGCGGGTGCGTCTTCCATCAACCACGGCTGATGATGATCATTTTCCGCCGCTTCCAGCGAACGCTGGCGTAGCCATCTGGCCAATTGCGGGTGGGACGTTTCCCAAGGCAACTGTAGGTGGGTGAACGGACGTGGTTTCCACAGCGCCTGGTGTGCTGTGAGAAAAACGTCCAGCGCCGTGAAGCGGGCGAGCAATGCCTCGCCCGTCAACACGCCGCTGTCAGCGCCCTTGGCAGGCATCGACGCGCAACCAGCGCTCCAACTGCTTGAAGCCTTGCACCAACAGGAAGGACATCAGCAGGTAGAACATGCCGGCGGCGAAGAAGATCTCCACCGGCAGGTAGGTCCGGGCAATGATGGTCCGGGCCATGCCGGTGAGTTCCAGCAGGGTCACGGTGCTCGCCAGGGCGCTGGCCTTGAGCATCAGGATCACTTCGTTGCTGTAGGCCGGCAGGCCGATGCGCGCCGCGCGGGGCAGCATGATGTAGAACAATGCCTTGGGCCGCGACATGCCCAGGGCCCGTGCGGCTTCGACCTCGCCCTTTGGGATGGCCTGGATCGCGCCGCGCAGGATCTCGGCGATGTAGGCGGCGGTGTGCAAGGTCATGGTGACCGTGGCGCACCAGAACGGGTCCCGCAGGTACGGCCATAGCGCGCTGCTGCGCACGGCCTCGAACTGAGCCAGGCCGTAGTAGACCAAAAACAGCTGGACCAACAGCGGTGTGCCACGGAAAAAGAAGATGTAGGCGTAGGGCAATGCCCGCACCTGCCACAGGCGCGAAGAGCGGGCGATGCCCAGCGGAATCGCCAGCAGCAGCCCGGCGATCACGGCGATGGCCACCAGCTCCAGGGTCAGTGTCGCGCCCTGGGCCAGCTTCGGCAGCCACTTGATGATGACGTCCCAGTTCATTGGGTGCTCCTGGCAAATCCACGGGCGGCGCGTCGTTCCAGCAGGTGCATGCCGATCATGGCGAGCACCGTCAGCCCCAGGTACATGAACGCTGCGACCATATAGAAGGTGAACGGTTGCTTGGACACGGTCACGCCAATCTGTGCGTGGCGCATGATTTCTTCCAGGCCGATCACCGAGACCAGCGCGGTGTCCTTCATCAGGATCATGAACAGGTTACCCAGGCCCGGCAGGGCGATGCGCCACATCTGCGGCATGATCAGTCGGGTGAAGATCCGCCACTTCGACAGGCCCAGGGCGACGCCGGCCTCACGGTGGCCCTTGGGAATTGCCAGGATCGCGCCGCGAAACACTTCCGTGGCGTAGGCGCCAAAGCACAGGCCCAGGGCAATGACACCGGCGGCGAAGGCGTTGAGGGCAAGGTCAGGCATGCCCAGGTACTCGCCCAGCGCACGCATCAGGTTGACGGTACCGAAGTAGATCAACAGCACCCAGAGCAATTCCGGAATGCCACGAACCAGTGTCGAGTAAGTGCCGCCAAGCCATTGCAATGGCTTGTACGGCGAGGTCTTGGCCAAGGCGCCGAGCAGGCCGAGCACCAGCCCCAGGCACAGGGCCGAGAGTGCCAGTTTGACGGTCATCAGTGCGCCAGCGGCGAGCGCCGGGCCGAATCCGTGGAGATCGATCATCATGGGTGTGTGTTCATATCGCGGCAGGCTTTGCTAAGAGCCGGCGCTGCGGTGTGGCAGCGTCGGCCGGGTACGTCAGCATCAATAGATGTTGAACGGAAAGTACTTGTCGTTGATTTTCTTGTAGGTGCCGTCGGCGACGATTTCCTTGAGCGCGGCGTTCAGTTTGTTGCGCAACTCGTTGTCGCCCTTGCGCACGGCGATGCCGATCTTGTCGCTTTCCACCACCGGATCGCCCTTGAATTCGTAGGCGCGGCCGGCCTCGGTTTTCAGCCAGTCATAGTTGACGTATTTGTCCGCCAGGATCGCATCGACGCGGCCGGAGGTCAGGTCCAGATAAGCGTTTTCCTGCGTGTCGTAGAGCTTGGTGGTGATGTCGCTACCCAGTTCGTCTTCCAGCCAGGTGCCGGCCAGGGTCGCCCGTTGTGCGCCGATGACCTTGCCTTTGAGCGAGTCCTTATCGGTCTTGAACTCGGCGTTTTTCGGCGCGATGAACTGCAGTTTGTTGGAGTAGTACGGGTCGGTGAAGTCCACCGCCTGCTTGCGTTCCTCGGTGATCGACAGCGAGGAAATCAGGAAGTCGAATTTCTTGGCGTTCAGGGCCGGGATGATGCCGTCCCAATCGGAGGTGACCACTTCGCACTCGACTTTCATCTTGGCGCACAGGGCATCGCCGATGTCTTTATCGAACCCCACGACCTGGCCGCTGGCATCCTTGTTATTGAATGGCGGGTAGGCCGCTTCAATGCCCATCTTCAGCTTTTCGGCCGCCATGGCGCTGGCCGAGAAGGCCAGGCTGGCCGCTGCGGCCAGGAGGAATTTTTTGTAAGTCTGCATGTGTACTGCTCCGTTAACGGTTGCTGGACATGAATTGTTTGCAGCGCGCCGAAAGCGGGTTCTCGAAGACCTGCTGTGGCGATCCTTGCTCCTCGACCAGGCCTTGATGAAGGAACACGACTTCGCTGGAAACCTGACGGGCGAAGCCCATTTCATGGGTGACCAGCAGCATGGTGCGTCCTTCTTCGGCCAGGGCGCGGATCACACTAAGTACTTCCTGGACCATTTCCGGGTCAAGAGCGGAGGTGGGTTCGTCGAACAGAATCACCTTGGGCTGCATCGCCAGGGTGCGGGCGATGGCCGCGCGCTGCTGCTGGCCGCCCGACAGTTCGGCCGGGTAGGCGTGGCGCTTGTCGGCGATGCCGACCTTGGCCAGCAGCGCTTCGGCCACTTCGACGGCTTCGGCTTTGCTTTGGCCGAGCACCCGGCGCGGGGCTTCGATGATGTTATCGAGCACGCTCATGTGCGGCCAAAGGTTGAAGTTCTGAAACACAAAACCGATCTCGCTGCGCAGGCGGTTGATCTGTTTGCCGTCGGCGGCCACCAGTTCACCGTTTTTCGCGGCCTTGAGCTTGAGCTCTTCGCCGGCCACCAGGATCTGGCCCTGGTTGGGATTTTCCAGCAGGTTGATGCAGCGCAGGAACGTGGACTTGCCGGACCCGGAGGATCCGAGGATCGAGATCACATCGCCGTCGCGGGCGGTCAGCGAGACGCCTTTGAGCACCTCCAGCTGTCCGTAGCGTTTGTGCAGGTTGCGGATTTCAAGCGCGGGCGTGGCCTGGGCCATGTGCGGTCCTCATGGTGTGTGCTCCCTTGCTGTTGGCTGCCTTCCTTGGCGAGGCGGCCAAGCTAGCATGCGTCCGAATGACAGCCAACAGCGCTTTGGCTGGTAAACCGGGGATGTGTGACAGGTTGTCGCATCGGCACAGTAGTCTGTCGCGCCATCAACAACCGAACGGCCGTTTGAACCCTGTTTACCGGTGAAAAGCCCGGGGAGTCGCGTGAAAAAAGGCGCGATGGTGCCAGCTTTGGGCGGGGGTTGGAAGGGTTAACCGGATGAGCGTTGCCGCGATCAAAAGTCTGTTGGATTACTCGGGAGCATCCTCGAGATCCCACAGTATTTTGAGAACCTCTTTGAAGCTGGCTCGTGCAATTTCGAAATCCGCCTGTACTTCAGGGCTGTGAAGCCAACGCTCCGCTGCTTCCTGATCGATATCGTCAGCCCACCTTCTATAAGCAATCAGGGTATTTTCGACCAGATTTTGGGCTGCCGTGGCTTCGTTTTCGGCATTTTCACGATTCAGAAGCTCGGGCTGTTCATTCGTCATCACAAGGATTAATCCGAGCATCCTGACCATCATATCAATACGCCCCGACTCTTCTTCGGCGTCGTGCATCTCATAGAATAGCGACAAGAAGTCTCTTGGGCGCTCTACGAATTCGTCCTGCAGGGCATCCAGGGAGTACGGATCTTCGTACTCGGGAAGATCAAACGCGACGGCAGCAGGCTTTGTACGACTGGCGCGTAGTTGCTTGGCTTTCGTTTTTGCACGCTTGGCGCGTTTTTGTTGCTTGTTCGCGGAGGCCATGGGTGTGGGTCCGTCATTTTGTTGAAAAAATAGTCGTGAAATCTGTGGGAGCGAGCTTGCTCGCGATGGCGGTAGAGAAGCCTACAAAGATGAGGGGGGATGGCCTCATCGCGCGCTACTTCCACAGGAGCCTCGATGGAGCGGTTTTTTAACTTCAAGCCCCGAAGTTATAACCCTGGCGTCGTCGCTGTGGTCCAGTCCTCGATGCGCAGGCCCGGGACTCTTTCAAATTCCCTTCGATTGTTGGTCACTACGATCAGCCCGCGAGAACGGGCATGGCCTGCGATCATTTGGTCGTAAGGACCGATCGGCTTGCCAATTTTTGCCAACTCGGCTCGGATCATTCCGGTATGCGCTGCGCCTTCATAATCAAAAGGTAAAACTTCAAGCCGGGCACAGAACCCTTCTATGACCGCAAGATTCTTCTCAGGGGCAGAGGATTTTTCCGCGCCATCAATAAGCTCCATCAGCGTCACGGCGCTAATAGAAAGCTGGCCGTGATGAAGGTTGAAAGCTTCTCTGACTGTCTGCGGTTTGTTCTTGATAGTAAATATACAAATGTTGGTATCTAGCATGAACTTGATCATTAGAAGGGCTCGCGCTCCTGATCGGCAGGCTGTTCACGCTCAGCCATAAAATCTGCTGTTACGGAGTCTCCATCGAACCAGCTATCCCACGCTTCGCCGGCTGGTGTGATGATGCGTGCTCTTCCTATGGCAATCACGTCTACACGCTTTACATCGTTTGGCATCGCAACTGCTTTGGGTAGCCGGACGGCCTGGCTGCGATTGCTCATGAAAAGGGTGGTTTGTTCCATGCGCAGTTCCCTCTAGGAAATTCAAACTGAAGCATAGAATCATGCAGGGATATGTCAATGGGATATACGGTGCTGCGATGAATGGTTTCCGATGCCATTCATCGCTAATAGATCTAAACCTTGCCGCGTAATCAAAATCAAAAGAGAACTCATGAGCTGTTTCCAGTACTTGGAGTCCTCGCCATGAAGCATAACCATTACTTTCTGCTGCCCTTCCTTCTGTTCAGCGCGCTGTTGTTCCCGATCATGCTCAACGCCACGAACCTGGCCCCGGTAGACAGTGCCGGCGTGCAGGTCCAGCCACAGCAACAGAACGGCATCGCTTATCTGTCCGGCGGTATCGGCGAGGACGAAGCCCGGGCCATCGGGCAGGCCCATGGCTATAACCTGCACATGACCTTCGCGATAGGTCCGGAAAACAAATACGTCCCGGATGTGGACGTCACCGTGCAGAACGCATCGGGACAAACATTGCTGACGCTCAGCGATGTGGGGCCGCTGGTTTATGTGCAACTGCCGCCGGGCAAGTACAACGTGGTGGCGACGCGCAACGGGGAGGCGCGACGCGACACTGCTGAGGTAGGCAGCGGGGCCGCGCGCAACCTGGTGTTCCATTGGAACAGTGACGAATAGCGACCCGCTTATTCGCTGGCGGGTGCTTCCATCGACTGGCGATAGCGGTCCAGCGCTTCGCTGAAGTCCTTGATGAACTCCGGAGTACTGAGCCAGCGCTGCGCCGTCTCGCGGTCCATGTCATCGACCCACATCCGGTAGTCCACCAGCATGTCGGCGGCCAGGTTGGTCGCCGCCATGCTTTCGTTTTCAGCATTTTTCAAGTCGAGCAGGCCTGGGCGTTCGATGATCATCTCGCTCAGGGACGTAAGCAGCGTATCGAGCATTTCACTGCGGCTGACGGCCTCGGCTTCGCGCAGCTTGGCGAACAGTTCCAGCACGTAGACCGGTGGCTGGGCGGTGGCGTGGGCCGGATCGCCATACATCGGGATCGATTTGCGCCCGCTCATGCGGATTTGCTTGGCTTTGTCTTTGGCGCGCTTGGCGCGTTTTTGCTGTTTGTTCAGTGAGGCCATTGGGCTTCGGTTTCCAATTCGTTAGGGGGCGGTGCCCGGCTCAGTCGATTTTCGGCACGGTAAAGCGGAATTCGCTGCCCTGGCCTGGCTGGCTTTCGGCATGCAGTTTACCGCCATGGGCCTGGACAATCCCCTTGGAAATGTACAACCCCAGCCCGGTGCCGTTCGGGTTGCCCTCCTTGGTCGTCCAGTAGCGCTCGAAAACATGAGGCAACTGCTCTGGCGCAATCCCTTCACCGGTGTCGCGGACGCTGAACACGATCTCGTTCCCGACGGACATCGCACTGATGCCCACGGAGCCCTGCTGCGGGGTGAACTTGATGGCGTTGCCGATCAGGTTGGACAGCACCTGGAACAGCCGCTCGGGGTCGGCGTTGATCCTCAGGTTCGGTTCGGCCTGGAAGGAGATGTCGATGGCCTTGGCAGCGGCCAGCGGCGTCAGCAGCGAGCAGGCGTCTTCGAAGATCTGGCTGACGTCCATCGGCTGGGGATTGATGGTGTAGCGCCCGGCGTCGATGCGTGAGGTGTCGAGCAGGTCCTCCAACAGGGCATTCATGCGGCTGGTAGCCTGTTGCATGGTGTCGATGGCTGAGGCGATCCGCTTGGAGCTGTGGGAACCGTCGGAGCTGAAGGCTTTTTGCATCATGCCGCACAGCATGGAAATGACCGTCATCGGGCTGCGCAGGTCATGAGACACCACGGCCACCAGTTCATCGCGGGCCTGCACGGCCAGGCGCTCCTTGTGCACCTGGCGGGCGAGGTCGTTTTCCAAGGCCGAGCGCCGCAAGTCGTTGGCGGCGAACAGATCGCCATGGGTCCATTTGGTACTGATGCCGGCCATTTCGACTTTCCAGATCTCGAAAGACGTCCGGGGCCGCAGGCGCAGCCCGGTCTCGTGGCTTTCCAGGTCCAGGGGTTTCTGTGGGTCACCGCTCCATTGGAGGGTTTGCTTGACCTCGGGGCGGAACCACAGCACGCCGTTTTCCACAGGCTTGGGCAAGTGGATCGCCAGTACGCCGCTCGCCACGTCCTGGTACGCCTGGGCCGCAGGGAACACGCTGCTCAGGTTGTGGTGAGAGAACACCGGCTTGCCGGTTTCCAGGATCCATTTGTGCAGCTCGCGGATCTGCTCCGGTTCCGGGCACTGGCCGTGACGGTGCAGTTTGTTGTCCTCGAGAATCGCGACGCCACTGGCGCCGGTCAGCTCCATGAGGCGTTGCGGCTCGTGGGACAGGCCATCGAAGACGTTGTCGCTGGACTCGGCCATCATCGCGGCGAGGACCTTGAGGTCTTCCAGCTTGGCGTCCCGTTGCCGAGTCAGTTCCAGGGCTTGCATGGCGCTGATCTGCAATGACAGCACCTGGCCGATGGTCTGGCAGGCCATGCGCATTTCATGGGGCACCAGCAGCGGTTGGCGATTGCCGCAACTGATCAGCCCCCACAAGCGTTCGCCTTCCATCAACGAGATGCTCATGGACGACAGCACGCCCATGTTTTTCATGTACTGGCGGTGGATCGGCGAGACGCTGCGCAGTGTGGCAAAACTCAGGTCCAGGGGCGCCTGGGTATCGGGCCGCAATTCCGGAATCAGCGGCACCGGCGCGTAGTCGGCGTTGGGGATGATCCGCAGCCAGTTGATGCGATACAGCTCGCGAGCCTGTTCGGGAATATCCGACGCCGGGAAAAACAGGCCTTTGTAGAGCTCCATCGACGGCGCACTGGCCTCGGCAATCACTTGGCCGTGGCCTTCTTCCTCGAAGCGATAGATCAGCACCCGGTCGTAACCGGTCATGGCCTGGATTTCCCGCACACTGATTTCGTACAGGGCCTGGAGGGTTTTCGCACTTTGCAGGCGTTGCAACATGCGGCCCATGTTGGCCTCGCCGCTGACCCCTTCGGGGCGATAGTCACTCAGGTGCTGTTCCAATTCGATTATCAGGGCGCCCTGATGGCGATGCACCAGGGCGTCGAAGCGTTGCTGGTTCACGACAATGGCCACGGGCACGTTGTCGCTTTCCGGGGCGGCGCGACAGGCGATGAGGATCGCCTCGGCCTGTTCCAGTCCCAACAGGGCGTCGAGTGTCTGGCCCAACAGCCTGTGGGGATCCTGCGCCATCAATTGCAACACGTTGGCGCTGACCTGACGGATCACGAAATCGGGCTCGGACAGCATCAGCAACACGCCATGAGGCTGGATGGTCCCGGGAAAGCGAATCGGTTCGTCTGCGCAATTGGCCAGCAGTTCTTCGAAGGCTTCCTGGTTTTCCGTGTTCATAACAATACCTTTTGGCTGTCCAGCCAGTGTTCAAAATGAGAGAACGTCGCCTTGGCGGCACGTGTGACTTCGAACACCTGGGCCTCGCCAAGGTTCCTGTCGTCCAGGTATTGGAGGAAATCCTTCCAGCGTCGGCCAGTGAGTTCGCCATACACGTTGAGGAAGGCTGCTCCGCTGGAGGCGTCAAGCCCGAGCTTCTCGGCCACCCTGCGCCGCAGGATCTGCCCCCCGAGCGTTGCACCTTCCAGCACATAGGACACGCCGAGTGCGGCGGCACGGGAGTCGATCAGCGGTAACGCCTGGCAGGTGGGCAGCGCGTCGATGGCGGCCTCTTCCAGGCCCAGTGCCGTGAGATCCGCCCGCAGCACCGGAAGTTTGATCCGTAGGGATTGGTCCAGCCCGGTCGGCGTCAGTGCAAGTACATGAAGACGTTGTTCCAACGGTTGATAGAAACCGTAGTAGGCCGCCATCAGTCGCCGATACAGATCGAAGTCCAGCTGTTCGGAGAAAAACGGCAGGCGTTTTTCCAAGGCGATGTGCAGTTCAGCGGTTTCGGTCCGCAATGCCTGGATCAGAGAAGGGTAGGGAGCGGCCGATGACATGCAGGATAGAGTTCTTTGACTGGAGCGTTGCTGAAAAAAACGCATAAATCTTACATGGGTTTTTGGGTATGCAGTCATCGGGTGTCGGCCCTCATATCCTCAAGTCGCTGCTCCTCAAGTCGCGCGCGTTCGCGATCCAGCTCATTGCACAGCTCTTCTTCCGAGGGGAGCACCAGCTTGTATTGGCTGGCGAACAATTGTTCATTGCCCTGCAATACGGAGTAACGCACCACCGATTCGTCTTTCTGGGCGCACAGAATGATGCCGACGGTGGGTTTGTCATCGGGGCCGCGCTTGAGGTCGTCGTAGAGGCGCACATACATGTCCATCTGCCCGATGTCCTGATGGCTCAGCTCGCCACGCTTCAGGTCGACGATTACAAAACACTTGAGCAGATAGTTGTAGAAGACCAGATCGAGGTAGAAGTCTTTGCTTTCGGTACTGATGCGTTGCTGGCGTGCGATGAAGGCGAAGCCCTTGCCCAACTCAAGCAGGAATCCCTGTAATTGGTCAATCAGGGCCTGTTCCAGTTCTGTTTCCAGAAGAGTGCCGGCATTGGGCAGCCCGAGAAACTCCAGCACCACCGGATCCCTGACGATATCCCTGGGGCCGAGGTTCAGTTCCTTGAGATTGACGAGGGCCTCCTGCTCCACCGCCGGCCTGTCGCGGCTGGCCAGCAGGCGTTCGTAATAGAAGGTACCGATCTGGCGTTCCAGGGCGCGGGTGGACCAGTTTTGCGTTGCGGCTTCGTTCATATACCAATGACGTGCATTGTCATTTTCAACACGGAGTAGCAGGCGATAGTGGGTCCAACTCAATTCGTGACGCAGTGCGTCACACATTGGAAATGCCTGATAAAAAAGTCGCATATAGCGCAGATTAGACGCATCAAACCCCTTCCCAAACCGCGCCGTCAGCACGTTCGCCAGTGACGGCAGCAGACGTTTTCCATAAGCCGCCCGTTCGGCGCCTCCTTGTTCGAACTCAATGATATGTCGCCCGATCTGCCAGCATGTTTGCACCTGCAGAGTATCGACGGCGCGCAAGACCTTCTGGCGTGCCTGCTGGATCAATTGGCCGAGTTCACTGATCAGTGGGGCGAGCTGCGGGTCGTCTTGAGGTGAAATTGAAGTCATCGATGTGTCCAGCCATTGAGAGGGGGCGGACCCAAAGCATGCTCCAGAGGAAGTTTTGATGATGCAGGACCGGGCTGATTGGCCCGGAGGAAAAAAAGCTGATTCATGCAGGACGGATTTGACGCCGCCCTATGGCGATTGACTCAGGCTTGTAGGAGCTATCCCTGAGGGTTGTCGTCCACCGCAAGCGCCTTCATCACAAAAGCGCTTGGCGGGATGACGGTCAGATCGAGCCTTGGGCCAGTGCCTGGGACGCAGCCACATAATCGGCCTGGAATTGCTTGCTTTCCACCCAATCCAGCGCGGTCTGCTCATCCACGCCCGTGGTCAGGCGGCGGTATTCGATCAATGCGGTAATGATGAAGTCGGTCGCTTCTTCCTCACCTTCCTGTTCCAGCACCAGCGCCAGCAGGGGGTGGCCCAGGAACGCTTCGCACAGCGCCTTCTGGCTGACCTTTTCGGCGGCACTCATGATTCGGAACAGCTCCGTCAGGTCCACGGTTTCCAGATCGATGCGCTCGTCGTTCGGGTCCAGGAAATCGTTCGGCGCAGCAGCACGCCGAGTGCGGTTCTGCTTGGCTTTCGCCTTGGCGCGCTGGCTGCGCTTGTGCTGTTTGTTCGCCGATGACATGGTCGGATTCCTGATGGATAAGGCCATCTATCCTACAGCCTCAACGCCGACGCTTCGAATCTCAATCCACTATGAAGAGCGTGGCTCCCGATGAAGTGGAGGAAGGAAATGCCGGGCAATAAAAAACCCCGATCAATTGCTTGATCGGGGTTTTCGGTATTTGGTGCCCAGAGACGGAATCGAACCGCCGACACGGGGATTTTCAATCCCCTGCTCTACCGACTGAGCTATCTGGGCAACGGGGCGCATTAAACGGGTTTTTCAGGGGGGCGTCAAGCAAGTTTTCAAAAAATATTTAACTATTACCGTCGCTTACGATTCGCCCCCGCGCTGAACAGCTCATTCGGATGGCGGTACGTAGCCTTCGGCCTTGGCGTAATCTTCGCCGGAAAAGTACTTGTCCATCTCGCCCTGAAGGTATTTGCGATCTTCGGCGTTCATCATGTTCAGGCGTTTTTCATTGATCAGCAGGGTCTGGTGTTTCTGCCAGTCGGCCCAGGCCTTGGCCGAAACATTGTCGTAGATGTCCTGGCCCTTGGCCCCCGGGAACGGTGCACGTTCCAGGCCTTCCAGTTCTTCTTTGTACTTGCGGCACATGATGGTGCGGGTCATTGCAACTCTCCTGCGTTCATTACGGCGGCCGCGCGTTCGAGCAAGGTTTTGACCGGGGCGGCAAGGCCCAGGCGCGGCGGGGTGGCGAGGTTATACCAGAGCCAGTCGGCCTCGGCCACGTGATGGCCGGTTTCCCGGACCCGGACCAGCCAGGGTTCGATCGCCAACTGGAAGTGACTGAAGGTATGCACCAGGCCTGGCATCTCGTGTTGGCTGCCCAGTTCCAGCGAGTGTTGCAGGGCCAGGTGTTGCAGGTCGTCGAGGTCGTCGAGTTCCGGCAGGCTCCACAGCCCGCCCCATAGCCCGGTGGAAGGGCGACGGTAAAGCAGGATCGCGCCTTCGTGGTTGGCCAGCATCGGCATCAAGGTGCGCTTTTTGGGCACCTCTTTACGAGGCTTGGGAATCGGGTAGCGGGTTTCCAGGCCCAGCATGTGGGCCTCGCAGCCCTGTTTCAGTGGGCAGAGCAGGCAACTGGGCTTGCTGCGGGTGCAGAGTGTGGCGCCCAGGTCCATCATCGCCTGGGTGTAGGCGTTGACCCGGTCTTGCGGCGTGAAGCGCTCGGCGGTGGCCCACAGCTGTTTCGCCACCTTGGGTTCGCCCGGGTAGCCTTCCTGGGCGGTGAAGCGCGCCAGCACCCGCTTGACGTTACCATCGAGGATCGGCGCCCGCAGGCCCATGCTGATGCTGGCGATGGCGCCGGCGGTGGACAGGCCGATCCCCGGCAGCTCGGTGAGTTTTTCCACGTCCCGGGGGAATTCGCCGCCGTACTGCTCGACGACGATTTTCGCGGTTTTCTGCAAGTTGCGCGCGCGGGTGTAATAACCCAGCCCGGTCCACAGGTGCAGCACTTCGTCCTCCGGCGCGGCGGCCAGGGCTTGAACAGTGGGCAGCGAGGCCATGAACCGGTCGAAGTAGTTGAGCACGGTACTGACCTGGGTCTGTTGCAGCATGATTTCCGAGACCCACACCCGATAAGGGGTGATGTCTTGCTGCCAAGGCAAGTCGTGGCGCCCGTGGCGGTCGAACCAGTCCAGTACCGCGGTGGAAAATTGCTCGGCTCTCATCGCTTGAACAGCCCCTTGAGCGCGTCTTTCAGCTCGGGACTGACCTTGTCGCCGAGCTTCTCCTCGATCTTGTCGCCGAGGCGGTCGCCGGCCAGTTTCGCCGCGACCTTGCCCAGCCCGTCGTTGTCCAGGCGGCAAGCCTTCGCCCCCAGCTCCAGGGGACCGCGGCAGCGCAATGGCCATTCGACGTCGACGTAGCGTTCGTTGACCTGACAGGCCGGGTCGGGCATGTCGCTCTTGTCGCCTTCGACGATGACGCCGACGCGGTAATCCATGCCCAGCACCCGCAGGTCGATATCGCCGTTGCCATTGACGGTCATGCCGGGGACGCGGACCTTCAGGTCCGGGTTGTGGGCGACGCCGTTGGTGAAGGTGAGATTGCCGTTGAGTTGCTGGAACGGCGTGTCCTTGCCCCGGGGTTCGCCGCTGAGGGACTTGCGGTTGAGGGTGGCGATGCCTTTGCACAATTGCTGTTCGAGGTTGGCATTGAGCAGCACGCCATCGTTGATGACGAACCCGGCGTTGCCGTTGAGGCTGTCGATCAGGGCCTTCTGGCTATTACCGGTGGCGGTGATCGCACTGTTGACGGTGACCAGGCCTTTGACCGGTGGATTCTTGCCCTGGCTTTCGATGATCTTCTCGGCAGGGACCCGGTTGATGCGGGTTTGCAGGCTCAACAGCGGGGTGGGTTGGCGCACGTCCAGGGTGCCCTTGGTTTCGAAGTTGCCGCTGTACAGATCACCCCGCAGGTTCTCCAGGGTCAGCAGGCCGCCCAGGCCGGTGGCCTTGAGCGCGGCGTTCTGGATCGGCAGTTTATCCAGGGTCAGTTGCCCGAAAGTCAGGTCGGCATCGAGGTCCAGCTTGCTCAGGCGCTCCACCGGAAACAGTCGATCGTTGCTCCAGGCACCCTGGGTCGGAGCACTCGGCAACGGTGTGCTGCCTGCACCAGCCATGGCGCTGGCTTCGGTATTGCTGACTTCGGCCTCGCGAGCCGCCTTGGAGCTGTCGGCTTCGGCGGATTTTGGCGGCAGGTAGCGGTCGACGTTGAACGTGTCGGCCTTGAGCTGCACGCGCAGGGCCTGCTTGGCAAAGTCTTCCACGGCGATACGACCGCTGAAGTTGCTGTCGTCGAGCTTCAGGTTGATGTCGTTGAATTCGACGCTGGTCGGCGTGCCGGCAATGCGGCTGGCCAGCTCGACCTTGCTCAGGCTGCCTTCGGCCATGGCCGGCAGCGTCTGGCCGATGCTGTCGACGAAGTTCGCCAGGTCGAACTGGGCAATCGACAGGCCGCCATTCAATTGTGGGGTCTTGTCGAGGTCGTTGACCTTCAGTTCGCCCAACGCGCGCAGTTGGTTGAGGGATAGCTTGATGCCGGTCCATTCGGCGACGTTGGCTGCCTTGTCCAGGAACAGCTGGCCTTGGGCCGCGAAGTTCAGTGACTTGCCCTGCAAGGGGTCGCCCGTGGCTTCGCCGGACAGTTTCAGGTCTTCGAACTTGTAGCGCTGCAAGGCGCGTTCGTAGCGCAGTTCGCCGGTGATCTCGGTGCGCACGCGCACGGCCGGCTGGTTGCTGGACAGGAACGCGGTCAGGGTAACCGGGATGTTGGTGGAATCATGGACCGGGCCGGTGCTCAGCTGGATGCTTTCGGCGGTGAACAGCTTGCCGGTCCGCTCGTCGGTGTATTCGACCCGGGCGTTGTTCACCGTCAGGCTGTCGATGTCCAGGCGGGTCGGCTGGGCCGGTTTTTCCGCCGGGGCACTGGTGGTGGGAGCGGGCTGTTCCGTCGTCGCTGGCGCGTTCGCCGTCGTCGCCGAGGCCGGCACCTTGCCGATGTCTTCCCAGTTACCGTGGCCGTTCTTGTCACGGTTGAGCCGCAGGTTCAGGCCTTCGACACGCACATCGCTCATCTGCACTTCCCGGCGCAGCAGTGGGAGCACCCGGACCGAAAGACCGAGCATCTGCAGGTCGGCGAAAGGTTGGGTCGGATTGGCCAGGGTCGCGACGCTGGCATCGTGCAGTTCCAGACCCAGCCATGGAAACAGGCTCCAGCCGATATCGCCATTGAGGGTCAGCTCGATGTGGGCCTTGTCGCGGGCTATCTGGCGGATCTCTTCCTTATAGTCGTTGGGATCGAACAGGTGGGTCAGGGCAAAGCCCAGGGCCACGATGATCAGCAACAGCCCGAGAAGTACCAGACCCAGGATTTTGCCGAACGCTTTCATGGGCGAATCCTTGTAGGTTGAGTTCAAAATTTAGCCTGGGAGTATAACGCTGTGGATTGCCGGTGCGTTGGGCGATCGCTTTTCGATCCTTCGCCGCCCGCCAGGCCACTGCTGTCCCGGTGCTCTGGCTTGCAGGTGCACGCCGGGGCCAGTTTGCAGGCATGGCTGAAAAATAAACCGTTCGCCCCCTACAGAAAGCGAACAATAGTGCGATAAGACAGATGACACGAAAAAGGTGATGTCACTTTGATTCTTCTGTTCGCGATCAAATGATAATCTTTGTCCGTTCGTCCGCCCTTCTGCGACTTGATGTCGCACACTATGGAGCTTCACCGGAAAATACAGCCATGCCGGCGTGCAATGAAGGCTGAGGGTGACGCTGTGGCTGACGGACCATTCCAATAACTGGGGGATACACAATGAGCACGAGCATCACGGCGGGCGGCGTCGCCGACCAGCCTGCGTTCCTCTCCAAGGAACGCATCATCGCCAAGCCCGGTTTCAACCGGTGGTTGGTTCCACCGGCCGCACTGGCCATTCACCTGTGCATCGGCATGGCCTACGGCTTCTCGGTGTTCTGGCTGCCACTGTCCAAGGCCTTGGGTATCACCAAGCCTGTGGCTTGTGCACCGGATATGAGTTTCATCTCGCAAGTCTTTTCGTCCCAATGTGACTGGCCGATCTCGATGCTCGGCTGGATCTACACCCTGTTCTTCATCTTCCTGGGTTGCTCGGCAGCCATCTGGGGTGGCTGGCTGGAACACGCCGGGCCGCGCAAGGCCGGCGTTGTATCGGCCCTGTGCTGGTGCGGTGGCCTGCTGATTTCCGCGCTGGGTATCTATACCCATCAGATCTGGCTGATGTGGGTCGGTTCCGGGGTGATCGGTGGTATCGGCCTGGGCCTGGGCTATATCTCCCCGGTGTCGACCCTGATCAAGTGGTTCCCGGACAAGCGCGGCATGGCGACCGGCATGGCGATCATGGGCTTCGGCGGTGGTGCGATGGTCGGTGCTCCGCTGGCCGCGGCGCTGATGAACCATTTCGCTTCGCCGACAGGCGTGGGCGTATGGCAGAGCTTCCTGGTCATGGCCGCGATCTACTTCGTGTTCATGATCGGTGGCGCTTTGTCGTACCGCGTCCCGCCGACCGGCTGGAAGCCTGAAGGCTGGACCCCGGCGCCGAAGAAAGCCGCGAACGCGATGATCACCCATCGCCATGTCCACGTGAACGTGGCCTGGAAAACCCCGCAATTCCGTCTGGTCTGGCTGGTGCTGTGCCTGAACGTATCGGCCGGTATCGGCATCCTGGGCATGGCTTCGCCTCTGTTGCAGGAAGTGTTCGGTGGCAAGTTGCTCGGCAACGACCTGCCGTTCGGCCAGCTGGACGCTACGCAACTGGGCCAGATCGCGGCCATCGCGGCCGGCTTCACCGGTCTGTTGAGCTTGTTCAACATCGGCGGTCGGTTCTTCTGGGCGTCCTTCTCGGATTACCTGGGTCGTAAAAACACCTATTTCGTGTTCTTCGCCCTGGGCTTCGCCCTGTACGCGCTGATCCCGAACCTGGGTCACCTGGGCAGCGTCGCGCTGTTCGTGGCGGCGTTCTGCATCATCCTGTCGATGTACGGCGGCGGTTTCGCCACCGTGCCGGCCTACCTGGCGGACCTGTTCGGTACGCAAATGGTCGGTGCGATCCACGGTCGCCTGCTGACCGCCTGGGCTGCGGCGGGCGTGCTGGGTCCGGTGCTGGTGAACTACCTGCGTGAATATCAACTGAGCATCGGCGTTGAACGCGCCGCGGCCTATGACATCACCTTGTACATCCTCGCTGGCCTGCTGGTGCTGGGCTTCCTGTGCAACCTGATGGTCCGTCCGGTCGCCGACAAGTACTTCATGACCGACGCCGAACTGGCCGCCGAACAGGCGCTGGGCCACGACAAGGGGGCCGACAGCACCACGTCGCTGGAGTGGAAAGCCGCGCCGGGCACCAAGCTCATGGCGATCGCCGCCTGGCTGGTGGTGGGCATTCCGTTGGCGTGGGGTGTGTGGGTGACCCTGCAGAAGACGGCGGTGCTGTTCCGCTAAGACCGTTGCCCTGACCCATCGGCCAGGGCAACCCTTGTGGGAGCGGGCTTGTGTGGGAGCGAGCTTGCTCGCGATGAGGGTATGTCAGTCGACATCATGGTCGGCTGACCCACCGCTATCGCGAGCAAGCTCGCTCCCACAGTCGTTTTTGGGTGATGGCAAAGGCTTGTATGGACATGTCTATCACCGACAGCCCGGGGTTCAGCCCGTCAGTGATGTCACCTCTTGTGTTTCTGTTTGCCGCTCGCGCCCCTATAATGGCTGCCTTTTTCGCCCAATGATTTTGCGGAGCTGGTGATGGCCGAACGTAAGGCGTCTGTCGAGCGCGACACTCTGGAAACCCAGATCAAAGCCTCGATCAACCTGGATGGCACCGGAAAGGCCCGGTTTGATATCGGCGTGCCTTTTCTTGAGCACATGCTGGACCAGATCGCCCGTCACGGGCTGATCGACCTGGACATCGTCAGCAAGGGCGACCTGCATATCGACGACCACCATACGGTGGAAGACGTGGGTATCACCTTGGGCCAGGCCTTTACCAAAGCCATCGGCGACAAGAAGGGCATCCGTCGCTACGGCCATGCCTACGTGCCGCTCGATGAAGCGCTGTCGCGGGTGGTCATCGACTTCTCCGGCCGCCCGGGCCTGCAGATGCACGTGCCGTATACCCGTGCCACCGTCGGCGGCTTCGACGTCGACCTGTTCCAGGAATTCTTCCAGGGCTTCGTCAACCACGCCAACGTGACCCTGCACATCGACAACCTGCGCGGGCACAACACCCACCACCAGATCGAAACCGTGTTCAAGGCTTTCGGCCGCGCGCTGCGCATGGCCGTGGAGCTCGATGACCGCATGGCCGGCCAGATGCCTTCCACCAAGGGCGTCCTGTAATGCAGACGGTCGCGGTTATCGACTACGGCATGGGCAACCTGCACTCGGTGGCCAAGGCCCTTGAGCACGTGGGTGCCGGCAAGGTGCTGATCACCAGTGATGCCGACGTGATTCGCGAAGCCGACCGGGTGGTGTTCCCCGGCGTCGGCGCGATTCGTGATTGCATGGCCGAGATTCGTCGCCTGGGCTTCGACAAACTGGTGCACGAAGTCAGCCAGGACCGTCCGTTCCTCGGCATCTGCGTGGGCATGCAGGCCTTGCTCGACCGCAGCGAAGAGAACGACGGTGTCGATTGCATCTCGCTGTTCCCGGGCCAGGTGAAGTTCTTTGGCAAGGACCTGCATGAAGACGGCGAGCACTTGAAGGTCCCGCACATGGGCTGGAACGAAGTGAAGCAGACGGTGGATCACCCGCTGTGGCACAACATTCCGGACCTGGCACGTTTCTATTTCGTGCACAGCTATTACATCGCCGCCGGCAATGCACGGCAGGTGGTGGGCAGCGGTCACTATGGCGTCGATTTCGCCGCGGCCCTGGCCGATGGTTCGCGCTTCGCCGTGCAGTTCCACCCGGAGAAGAGCCATACCCATGGCCTGCAACTGTTGCAGAACTTCGCGGCGTGGGACGGACGCTGGTAATGGCCCGCAAGAAACCGCCGATCCTCACCCTCACGCCCGAGCAGGAGAGTGAGGCCAACCGCAAGATCCAGCGGTTCATGGAGGAGCGTTTCGAACTGGACCTGGGTTCGTTCGAAGCGGCGGAAATTCTTGACCTGTTTACCCGCGAAATTGCGCCGCACTATTACAACAGGGCGATTTTCGATGTGCAGACGCACCTTAAAGAAAGGTTCGACAGCATTGAAAGCGACTTGTGGGCGCTCGAGAAAAATTGATTTTCGAGCCAAGCTGAATATTCGTATTTGAAGGTTTGCCAGATGCTGATTATCCCCGCTATCGATCTCAAGGACGGCGCTTGCGTACGTCTGCGTCAGGGCCGCATGGAAGACTCCACGGTGTTTTCCGATGACCCGGTGAGCATGGCCGCCAAGTGGGTGGAGGGCGGCTGCCGTCGCCTGCATCTGGTCGACCTCAATGGCGCCTTCGAAGGGCAGCCGGTCAATGGCGAGGTGGTCACGGCCATTGCCAAGCGCTACCCGAACCTGCCGATCCAGATCGGCGGCGGCATTCGCTCGCTGGAAACCATCGAGCACTACGTCAAGGCCGGCGTGAGCTACGTGATCATCGGCACCAAGGCGGTGAAGGAGCCTGAGTTCGTTGCCGAAGCGTGCCGCGCGTTCCCGGGCAAGGTCATCGTTGGCCTCGACGCCAAGGACGGTTTTGTCGCCACCGACGGTTGGGCCGAAGTCAGCACCGTGCAGGTGATCGACCTGGCCAAGCGTTTCGAAGCCGACGGCGTGTCTGCCATCGTCTACACCGACATCGCCAAAGACGGCATGATGCAGGGCTGCAATGTCCCGTTCACCGCCGCCCTGGCTGCCGCCACCAAGATTCCGGTGATCGCCTCCGGTGGCATCCACAACCTGGGTGACATCAAGGCACTGCTCGACGCCAAGGCGCCGGGCATCATCGGTGCGATCACCGGTCGCGCGATCTACGAAGGCACCCTGGACGTCGCCGAGGCCCAGGCCTTCTGCGACTCCTACAAAGGCTGAGGACTCACCATGGCGCTGGCCAAACGCATCATCCCTTGCCTGGACGTGGACAACGGCCGGGTGGTCAAGGGTGTGAAGTTCGAGAACATCCGTGACGCCGGCGACCCGGTGGAAATCGCCCGTCGCTACGACGAACAGGGTGCGGACGAGATCACCTTCCTCGACATCACGGCCAGCGTCGACGGCCGCGATACCACCCTGCACACCGTCGAGCGCATGGCCAGCCAGGTGTTCATCCCGCTGACCGTGGGCGGTGGCGTGCGCACCGTGCAGGACATCCGCAACCTGCTCAATGCCGGTGCGGACAAGGTGTCCATCAACACCGCGGCAGTGTTCAACCCGGAATTCGTCGGCGAAGCGGCCCAGCACTTCGGCTCGCAGTGCATTGTCGTGGCCATCGATGCCAAGAAAGTCTCCGGCCCGGGCGAAACCCCGCGTTGGGAAATCTTCACCCACGGCGGTCGCAAGCCCACGGGCCTGGACGCCGTCGAATGGGCGAAGAAGATGGAAGGCCTGGGCGCCGGTGAAATCCTGCTGACCAGCATGGACCAGGACGGCATGAAAAACGGCTTCGACCTGGGCGTCACCCGTGCCATCAGCGATGCCCTGGGCATTCCGGTGATCGCGTCCGGCGGTGTCGGCAACTTGCAGCACCTGGCCGACGGTATCATCGAGGGGCACGCCAGCGCGGTCCTGGCGGCGAGCATCTTCCACTTCGGCGAGTACACCGTGCCGGAAGCCAAGGCCTACATGGCCCAGCGCGGGATTGTCATTCGCTGAGCCGGCGCCGACAAAGCCGGTGCCTTGAATCAGGAAGCCGCCGGAGCGGCATCTCGCGAGCCTGTCGTGGGCTTCAAGATGTCGATCCTCGGCTCGGATGCCTGTCCTGATTTGTCGTAGGCGATCGTGCAGAGTTTCACCGGCAGTTTTGCATCGTCAAACCAGAGCTCCAGGTAGGTGTGGGTTGCGTATTCGGCGTCCTTCGAGCAATCCGTGCTCTCTACCGGACCGAACTTGACGGCGTAGCTCTCATGTTTTTCGGTGCGGGCCAACTCAACGGTGACGCCGGTGGTGATCGATAAATCGGGTTGCGCCGTTGGAATGTCATCCAGGATTTCCACTGGAAGAGACAGGCTGTTCTTGATGAGTCCGAATTCAGCGCCTTGAGCGGCGGAATCGACACCGAGGATGCATAGGAAATAGAAACCGGGCCGGTTACCGATCTCGGAATTTATGAAACTGTCGTCGGCACTGATCGCATCACTGTAGTGGTGGCCGCTTTCGCAGTCCTTTGCGGTGCGGACGGTTTTATAGCGATAAAACGCCGTGCTGATGGAAAAGCGGTAATTCCACGTTGGAATGTGCACCGTGCCGTCGTCTCTTTTCTTCAACTTCCTGTACCTTGCCGGAGCGTCCGAGTCAGCGCTCACGGTAAAGGCCGGATAGAGCGAGCAAGATGCAGACGCGTCGCTGGCCAGATGGCCTCGTATGAAGCAGCCATTGAGAAAAACCGTGGGGTTCCCGTATATATTTTCCGAAATCGCCTTGTAGCTATCGCCTATTCGCGTGCAGGGCGCATCTTCGTCGCATGGAACCAGGCCGGCAGTCAGGTTGCCGGTGCCTATCACGCCGATGATCTCGTTTGAATAGCGATCGAGAATGGGCCCTCCTGAACTGCCTCCCGCTATGTCCTGGCAGCGAGTCATCAAGTTACTTCGCCATACCCATGGGCCTTCAATGATTTCCTGGGCGGGTTGCAAGGTGCAGGCGGCCATGCGCAACGTGGCATTCTCGAAACCGAGCGGGGCGCTCACAACCAAGACATCAGTGTCGTAGGCCGGTTTTTGCCGGGCCAGTTCCAATGGCTGTATCCCTTCGCTGATGAGTTCCTGAAGGCTGGTGGCCAACTCGACGATGGCCAGATCAACACCTTGCATGCTGCGCCACGCGACTTTTTTCAGCGAATAGGTTTTGAATTGAGCCGTGTCGGCAAAGTAATCGAACTGCATGATTCCGCTCACAGGCTTATCCGTCACGATGTTGCCATTGCCTGTTTCGATACAGTGCCCTGAGGTGAGTACATAGGCAGGGGTTGGCCCGGTCAATGAAGGTTCACGGGTGTCGAGAAGTGTAGCGGTACAAAAACCTTTGATGTACAGGCGCCCGATACCTCGCCAGTGGTCGTGTGATCCATCGGCATTTTCAAGGACCTTCGAGGCCGTGAAGTTCTGCACGTTTTCGCCGTAATCCAAGGGTTGTGCGATAGCGTTTGGAACCAGCGAATAAAGCGCGCCAGCCAGCAGGAAAGAGAGTGTTCTCATCGGATAATGTCTCTGATTAATTGAACGGAACCGGCAACGGCCGGGGTTTTCAATTAATCAGTCGCAGGCGTGCGGATGGCGGTAATTAGTTACCTCAGTTGCAACCTCACGAACTTCTATTCTGAGGAGTCGAAGCGTCACGAAAGTAACGGGCGGTGGACATGTTTGCAGGCCCAAGGCACTCTTGGGTACACCATGGATTGCGGTAGCCCGACATGCTCAAACGCCTCGTTCTTGCCTTTGCCGGTGCCACGTTGCTGCTCGCAGGCACTGTCCGTGCCGCTGATACATCGCTGGTGTTGCTGACGGAAAACTTCCCCCCGTACAACATGGCCAAGAACGGCAAGAACTTCGCCCAGGACGAGAACATCCATGGCATTGCCGTGGACATCGTCCGCGAAATATTCAAGCGCGCCGATATCTCCTACAGTCTGACGCTACGTTTCCCCTGGGAGCGCATCTACAAACTCGCCCTGGAAAATCCGGGTTACGGTGTGTTTGTCATGGCGCGGTTGCCGGAGCGTGAGAAGCTTTTCAAATGGGTCGGCCCCATCGGTCCGGACGACTGGATCATGCTCGCCAAGGCCGACAGCAAGATCGCGCTCGACTCGCTGGAGCAGGCGCGTCAATACAAGATCGGTGCCTACAAGGGCGATGCAATCGCCGAGACGTTGGCCAAGCAGGGGCTCAAGCCGATTGTCGTGTTGCGCGATCAGGACAACGCCAGGAAACTGGTCAACGGCCAGATCGACCTGTGGGCCACCGGGGACCCGGCCGGACGTTACCTGGCGCGCCAGGAAGGGGTGAACGATCTCAAGACCGTGCTGCGCTTCAACAGTGCCGAGCTGTACCTGGCCTTGAACAAGAACGTGCCCGATGACGTGGTCGCCCGGCTTCAGGCTGCCTTGGATGAACTCCGCAAGGAAGGGGCGGTGGACGCGATCATGGCGCGGTATCTCTGACCCCTGGAACAAACCTGGGGGAGCGAGCTTGCTCGCGAAAGCGGTGGGTCAGCTTGCAGAGATGTTGGATGTGTCGCCGTCATCGCGAGCAAGCCCGCTCCCACAGGGGATCTGCTGTGAGCGTCAATCTTGTGCCCGATGCAGAACCGTTGTGGGAGCGAGCTTGCTCGCGATGGCGGCGACGCGGTCGCCGCTACCGATAAACCCCATCCTTCCCATGCCCAGCCATCGCCCGATTGCTGCGCAGGCTGATCATCGACTTGATGTCGATCCATTCGATGCCCTGGGCCTTGAGCTTGGGTAGCTCGCGCTCGAGTACCGCCAGGGTCTGCGGATAGGGATGGCCGATCATCACGGCCGAGCCTTGTCGACGGGCCAGGTCGATGGCGGTGTGCAGCTGTTGGGCGATGGCGGTTTCGGTGCGCTCGTCGTCCAGGAACACATCCCGCGACACACTGGCGAGGCCGATCTTTTGCGCTTCGGCGGCGGCGACGGTCTGGGCGCTGGTGCGGCTGTCGACGAAAAACTTGTGGCGTTGCTGCAAGTTCGCCATCAGCCACGCCATGGCCTCGGGCTGGGCGGTCATGCGGCTGCCCATGTGGTTGTTGATCCCGCTGGTGTAGGGCACGGCGGCGAACGCGGCGTCGAGGCGCTTGCCCAGTTCTTCGATGGACAGGTCCGGATGCCAGGCGAACGGCCCGGTGGCCGGGTCCATGGGCATGTGCAGCATGACCAGTTTGCCGGCGCGATGGGCTTCGCGGGCGAATTCGGCGGCGTGGGGTGTGTCGGGCATGATCGCGGTGGTGACCGGCCCGGGGAGGGCCAGAACCCGACGGTCCCGAGGCAGGTTTTGCCCCAGGTCGTCGATGATCAGGCTCAGGTACGCCTTGTGCGGCGAAGAGGGCGTGGCGGGCGCCGCGTTAACGGCCCCCGCCAGCAGGCATAGCAGGACGAAGGTGAAACGCAGGCCCATCTCAGCGGCCGGACGTGATGTTCAACCCTTTGAGCAAGCTCAAGGCCTGGGCCAACTGATAGTCGTCATCCTGGGGCATTGGCTTGGCCTTGGCGCCGGAACCGGTCGGCTTGTCGGCACCGCCGTTGCCATTGCCCAGGTGACCTTGCAGGTCGGCTTCCTTGAAGTACTCGCTGTCCTGCTCGTTGGTGATCTTGGCCTTGCGCACTTCGATGTCCGGGACAATGCCCTGGGCCTGGATGGAGCGGCCGTTGGGCGTGAAGTACAGCGCGGTGGTGATCTTCAGGGCGCGGTCGTTGTTCAGTGGCAACACCGTCTGTACCGAACCCTTGCCGAAACTGGTGGTGCCCATGACCACGCCGCGCTTCTGGTCCTGCAGGGCGCCGGCGACGATTTCCGAAGCCGACGCGCTGCCGCCGTTGATCAGCACCACCAGTGGCACGGCTTCGCTCAAGTCGTTGCCAGTGGCCGAGAAGCGCAACTCGGAATTGGCGATGCGGCCCTTGGTGTAGACGATCAGGCCCTTGGTGATGAAGTGATCCACCACTTCCACGGCTGATTGCAGCACGCCGCCGGGGTTGTTGCGCAGGTCCAGGACCAGGCCGTTGAGTTTCTTGCCGTTGTCCTTGCGCATCTTGGCCAGGGCCTTGGCGACTTCTTCGCCGGTCTTGACCTGGAACTGGGTGATGCGGATGTAGCCGTAGCCCGACTCCAGCAACTGGCTTTTCACGCTCTTGACCTGGATGACCGCCCGCGTGAGGGTCACGTCGAACGGTGTGCCACCGTCGCGTACCAGGGTCAGGGTGATCTTCTGGCCGATCTTGCCGCGCATCTTGTCCACGGCTTCGGTCATGCTCTGGCCGCGGGTCGGCTGGCCGTTGATCTTGACGATGAAGTCACCGGCCTGGATGCCGGCCTTGGAAGCAGGCGTGTCGTCGATTGGCGAGACCACCTTGACGAAGCCGTCTTCGCTGCCGACCTCGATGCCCAGGCCGCCAAACTCGCCGCTGGTGCTTTCCTGCAGCTCGGCGAAATCTTCCGGGCCCAGGTATGCCGAGTGCGGGTCAAGGTTGCTGAGCATGCCCTTGATGGCGTTCTCCAGCAGCATCTTGTCATCCACCGGTTCCACGTAGGCGGCCTTGATCCGGTCCATGACCTCGGCAAAGGTGCGCAGTTCGTCCAGCGGCAGCGGCGCCTTGGTGGTTGCGGCGGTTGCGGCGGGGGCTGACGGGGCCGGTTCGGCGGCGAAAGCCAGGGGGGCACCGATCACGAGGGCGATCGTCAGGGCCAGCGAGGTAAGGCGGGACAAATGCAGCATGTCGAACGAACTCCTTAATAGGATGGGCGCGCTTATCCTTGCGCACGACACCATTGGGCCGGGTCACTGGGGCGACCCTGCTGACGAATAGCGAAATACAGTGCTGGCGTATCCTGCCCGCCACTGTTACCGACCGTGGAGATGGACTCTCCGGCCTTGACCACATCGCCCGCCGACTTGAGCAGCGTCTGGTTGTGGCCGTACAGGCTCAAGTAACCGTTGCCGTGATCGAGGATCACCAGCAGGCCGGCACCGCGCAACCAGTCGGCGAATACCACGCGCCCGCCATGCACGGCATGTACCTGGCTGCCGGCCGAGGCGCTGATCATTACCCCGTCCCACTTGGTGCGGGTGTCGTCGCCGCGGGTTTCACCGAAGCGCGCAAGCAATCGACCATTGACTGGCCATGGAAGTTTGCCTCGGGCTGAAGCAAAAGCGCCGCCAAAGGTTTCGCCGTCACTGGAAACCAGTGCGCCGGGGCTGGATTTTGCCGGTTTGCGCGGTGCATCGCCGGGATCCGCGTCGGCCTGGGCTTCACGCAAACGCTTTTTTTCGGCTTCCTGCTGGGCGATCAGCGCTTTCTGGCGCGCTTCTTCCGCCTCTCGGGCCTGGCGGGCCAGGGTCTCTTCGATGGTTTTCAACACATTGGCCAGTTCGGCCTGGTCCTGCTCGCGGGCCTTGAGCTTGCTGTCGCGGGCCTTCATGTCGTCATTGAGCTTGGCCAGGGCCACCTGGCGTTCCTTGCGAACCTTCTCGAGTTCTTCGCGCTGGGTGTCGAGGCTGCTTTTCTGCACCAGCAACTGGGCCTGCTGCAGCTCGATGTCTTTTTCGACATTGGCCAGCTGGCGCAAGGTTTCATTGAAACTCTTGAGTTGTTCCAGGCGTGCCTGGCTCAGGTAATCGTAATACGTGAGGGTACGGGCGAATTTCTCGGGGTTCTGCTGGTTGAGCAGCAGCTTGAGGTATTCCTGGCGACCGTTCTGATAGGCGGCCCGGGCCTGGATGGCGATCAGCTTTTGCTGTTCAGTGCGCGCGCTCTGGAGTTTTTTTTTCTCTCCATCGAGCCGCTGCAGCTCGGATTCGCTTTTCTTCAGTTCCTTTTGCAGGGCGTCGACCTGCTTCTCCAGCTTGCCCATCTCGGTTTCAGTGCCGCGCAGGTCTTTCTGCACACTGGATTTTTCTTCCTGCAACTTGCCCAGCAGCTTTTTCAGCTCGGCAATGTCCTGGCGCGTGGCTTCCAACTGCTGTTGGGTTTGCGCGCGCTCGTCGGCAAAGGCCGGTTGGAGCAAGCAGGTCAGAACGAGGGCTATCAGGACGCGAAGCATAGAGGCGGGCGACACCAGGGAAAGGGACGGCCTAGTATGCCCGGCCCACGCTGCAAAAAAAACGCCCATTTGGGGCTGTGTGATAACTGGCCCGAAAAACACCAAGAACCCATGTGGGAGCGAGCTTGCTCGCGATGGCGGTGCATCAGTCAACATCAAGGTTGGCTGATCCGGCGCTATCGCGAGCAAGCTCGCTCCCACAGGGTTTGCGGAATCAGACCAGGATCGAAGTCCCGGTCATTTCCGCCGGTTTCTCCATCCCCAGCAGCATCAGCATGGTCGGCGCCACGTCAGCCAGCACGCCACCCTCACGGACTTTGAAGTCCCGCTTGCCGACATAGATGAACGGCACTGGCTCGGTGGTGTGAGCGGTGTGGGCCTGGCCGGTGGATTCGTCGGACATCTGCTCGACGTTGCCGTGGTCGGCCGTGATCAGTGCTTCGCCGCCGACCTTTTCCAGGGCCTCGACGATGCGGCCAACGCAGGTGTCCAGGCACTCCACGGCCTTGACCGCCGCCTCGAATATGCCGCTGTGGCCCACCATGTCGCCGTTGGCGTAGTTGACCACGATCACGTCGTAACGCTGGTTTTCAATGGCGTCGACGATGCGGTCGGTCACTTCCGGTGCGCTCATCTCCGGTTGCAGGTCGTAGGTGGCGACTTTCGGCGAGGGGATCAGGATACGTTCTTCGCCCGGGAACGGTTCTTCACGGCCACCGGAGAAAAAGAACGTCACGTGGGCGTACTTTTCGGTCTCGGCGATGCGCAGTTGGGTCTTGCCGTTTTTCGCCAGGTAGTCGCCCAGCACGTTTTCCAGGCTCCCGGCGGCGAAGGCCGAAGGCGCGGGAATGCTGGCGGCGTATTGGGTCAGCATCACGAAGCCGGCCAGTTTTGGCTGGCGGGCACGCTCGAATTCCTTGAAATCGTCTTCGACGAACACGCGGGTCAGCTCGCGGGCGCGGTCGGCACGAAAGTTCATGAACACCACGGCATCGCCGTCTTCGACTTTCACCGGTTCGCCAATGGTGGTGGCCTTGACGAATTCATCGCTTTCGCCGCGCTCGTAGGCGGCTTGCAGGCCTTCCTGGGCGGTGGCGGCATTGAATTGGGCCTTGCCGTCGACGATCAGGTTGTAGGCCTGGGCCACGCGATCCCAACGGTTGTCACGGTCCATGGCGAAGTAGCGGCCGACGAGGCTGGCGATGCGCCCCTTGCCAAGGGCCTGGAACGTTGCGTCCAGCAGCTCGATCGACGACGTGGCGCTTTTTGGCGGGGTGTCGCGGCCATCGAGGAACGCGTGCAGGTAGATCTTCTCGGCGCCGCGCTTGGCAGCCAGTTCGGCCATGGCGACCAGGTGGTCCTGGTGACTGTGCACGCCACCGTCGGACAGCAGGCCCATGAAGTGCACGGCCTTGCCGGCGGCCACGGCCTTATCCACGGCGGCGCAGATGGTCGGGTTTTCGAAGAAATCGCCGTCGCGGATCGATTTGGTCACGCGGGTGAAGTCCTGGTACACCACGCGGCCTGCGCCGAGGTTCATGTGGCCGACTTCGGAGTTGCCCATCTGCCCGTCCGGCAGGCCGACGTCCATGCCGCTGCCGGAGATCAGGCCATTGGGCACGGTGGCCCACAGGCGGTCCAGAACAGGCTTGTTGGCCGAATACACGGCGTTGGATTCGTGGCTGTCACTGTGACCGAAGCCGTCGAGAATCATCAGGACCAAAGGTTTAGGCGTGGTAGTCATGGAATCCACTCGTGGCGGGTTAAAAGAAGACGATGGAAAAGGGACGGGCAGTTTAAAGGTAAGTTCCGGCGGCGTCACCGCCGGGCGGGGTTTGGCCGGCCTTGCGTGCTGTGTATACTGGCCGACATTTTAACGCCCTGGAACCTCCTTCGATGGTTGCTCACCTGATTCAATTTGCCACTAACCACTACATTCTCGTCGGTATCTTCGTCGTGCTGCTGGCGTTGCTGGTTGCCCACACGATGCAGGGCGGCGGTCGCAGCCTGAGCACTGGCGAGCTGACCGCACTGGTCAACAAGGATGCCGGCGTGGTGGTGGACATCCGCCCGAGCAAGGATTACGCCGCCGGTCACATTGTCGGGGCGGTGAACATTCCCCAGGACAAACTGATGGCGCGGATCGGCGAGCTGGAAAAACACAAGGCCAAGACGCTGATCCTGGTGGACGCCCAAGGCCAGCACGCCGGCACCCACGCCCGTGAGCTGATGAAGGCCGGTTTCACCGCCGCCAAGCTGTCCGGCGGCGTTGCCAGCTGGAAAGCCGACAATCTGCCCCTGGTGAAGTGAAAATGCCCCACGTTGTTGTCTATTCCAGCGATTACTGCCCCTATTGCTCCAGAGCCAAGTTCCTGCTCCAGAACAAAGGCGTGGCCTTCGAAGAGATCAAGGTCGACGGCAAGCCGCAACTGCGCGCCGAAATGACCCAGAAGGCCGGGCGTTCGTCCGTGCCGCAGATCTGGATCGGCAGCACCCATGTGGGCGGTTGCGACGATCTGTATGCCCTGGAGCGCGCTGGCAAGCTCGACGCGCTGCTCAAGGCCTGAATTTCCCACTAAAGAACCTGAAAGTAAGAAGGATCTGCGATGACTGACCAACAGAACACAGCTGCCAGCGAAGAAGAAGCCGCACCGCAATTCTCCTTGCAGCGCATTTATGTACGTGACCTGTCCTTCGAAGCCCCGAAAAGCCCGGCGATCTTTCGCCAGCAGTGGGAGCCGAGCGTAGGCCTGGACCTGAACACCCGTCAGAAAGCCCTGGAAGATGACTTCCACGAAGTGGTGCTGACCTTGTCGGTCACCGTCAAGAACGGTGACGAAGTGGCGTTCATCGCCGAAGTGCAACAGGCCGGGATCTTCCTGATCAAGAACCTGGATGCCCCTTCGATGAGCCACACCCTGGGCGCGTTCTGCCCGAACATCCTGTTCCCTTACGCCCGGGAAACCCTGGACAGCCTGGTGACCCGCGGCTCGTTCCCGGCCCTGATGCTGGCGCCGGTGAACTTCGATGCCCTGTATGCGCAAGAACTGCAGCGCATGCAACAAGAAGGCGGCGCGACCGTTCAGTAAGCGTCCACTGCCAGGCATAGCGCTCGACGGCCAGGCACAAAACCTGTGGGAGCGAGCTTGCTCGCGATAGCAGTGCACCAGTCAACATTAAAGTCGGCTGATCCACCGCCATCGCGAGCAAGCTCGCTCCCACAGGTGTTTCTGGCTGACAGGAAAGGCTCAGGCGAACCCGTTCTGCCGCCACGCCTCATAAACCGCCACCGCCACGGTATTGGACAGGTTCAGGCTGCGGCAGCCTTCGCGCATTGGCAGGCGCAGGCGTTGCCCGGCGGGCAGGGCGTCCAGTACGTCGGCCGGCAGGCCACGGCTTTCCGGGCCGAACAGGAACGCATCACCGGCGACGAAGCTGGCGTCATGGAACGGCCGCGAACCCTTGGTGGTAAAGGCGAACAGACGCGGATGCCCGAGGCTTTCCAGACAACTGGCGAGGTCGGCGTGACGCTGCAAGGTGGCATACTCGTGGTAGTCGAGGCCGGCGCGGCGCAGGCGCTTGTCGTCCATGTCGAAGCCCAGCGGTTCGATCAAATGCAGGTGGCAGCCACTGTTGGCGCACAGCCTGATGACGTTGCCGGTATTCGGCGGAATTTCCGGTTGAAAAAGGATGACGTGAAACATGCACGGCTCCGCAGATAAAGATGAGCGGCATTCTACGCCGCAAACCGATCGACGTTCGAAGCTAATGCCTCGGGTGATGGGCTCTTTGGCGATCTTCGGCATGATGGTCGGGCTGATGATCGGACGCCTGACCACGCCCGACCCCAGCGCCTTGCAACAGATCGAGGTGACAGACGGAACGCTGGTAGCCTGGTTCAACAACGAACCCAAGCTCCATGGAGAAATTGTCGACGGCTCAGTGGCGCTGCTGTTCCAGGCAGAAGGCCGGCCGCAGAAGGGCCAGCTCAAGCTCAACGGCAAGGATGTGAACTGGCGGGTGCGTTTGAGTGACGAGGGGTTGTTGCTGACGCTGGTGGCGGCGCGTCCATTGCGAGGGGAGTGGACCGGCAGCGAGGTGGATGATCGCTGGCGGCTGGAGGTCCGTCTCCGGGAGCAATAAAAGAGGGAATCCCCGGCCTGCCTGTACCAAGGTCCCCAAAAGGGAGGGCTCGTGCTAAGCGCATAGCCCTGGGTGTAAAGAAGGGAAACCTTGACCTGCCTGTATCAAGGCCCCCAAAACAGTGGGCTCGTTGAGCCCGGTATAAAATGGGGATTCCCCGGCCTGCCTGTACCAAGGTCCCCGAAACTGGGTAGTGATCTAGCTATTGCAGGGGGCGTGCCAGTTTTAAATTATTTGTCACAAAAAACGCTTTCTGTAACGCAAAAGCCCCGTATTCCGGGGCTTTTGCTTTTGTTTGTGTGGTTTTTTCGAGCTGGGCCGATTGGTTTTGGCGGGTGGTGCATGTGCAATTGCGGTTCGCAGTGCATTGATGCGGTGCATGAAGCCTTTAAAAGCATCGCGAGCAAGCTCGCTCCCACAGGATGGACCGCCCCCCCAAAAAAAGTTGGACACCAATCTGACTTTTGGGGGCAGTCCAGGAATTGCATTTCCCTTGTGGGAGCGAGCTTGCTCGCGATTGGGCCTTCAAATTCAGCGAAGGGCTAAAGACCGATCAGCCCTCATCCCCGTCATCATCATCCCCACCATCGACCTTCATCCCCAATTCCTTGATCTTGCGGGTCAAGGTATTGCGGCCCCAGCCCAGCAGCACGGCGGCGTCGCGGCGGCGGCCGGCGGTGTGCTTGAGGGCGGTTTCGATCATGATCCGCTCGAAGGCCGGTACCGCGCTGTCCAACAGGCTCGACTGACCGCGAGCCAGGGCCTGGTCGGCCCACTGGCGCAGGGCTTGCTCCCAATTGGTCACGGGGGCCGAATCCTGCGGCAGGCTCAGCAGTTCCGGCGGCAGGTCGCTGATATGCACTTCGCGACCTGAAGCCATCACCGTGATCCAGCGGCAGGTGTTCTCCAACTGGCGCACGTTGCCGGGCCACGGCAGGTTCTTGAGGTATTCCTCGGTTTCGCTCTTGAGCAACTTGGGCTCGACCGCCAGTTCCTGGGCCGCGCGGCTGAGGAAGTGCCGGGCCAGGGTCGGGATGTCTTCGCGACGATCCGCCAGGCGCGGGATATGAATGCGGATGACGTTCAGGCGGTGGAACAAGTCCTCACGGAATTTGCCGGCGTGAACCAGGGTTTCCAGGTTCTGGTGGGTCGCGGCGATGATGCGCACGTCCACCTTGACCGGGGTATGGCCGCCGACCCGATAGAACTCGCCATCGGCCAGCACGCGCAGCAAGCGGGTCTGGGTGTCGGCCGGCATGTCGCCGATTTCATCGAGGAACAACGTGCCGCCGTCGGCTTGCTCAAAGCGCCCGCGCCGCAGGTTGGCCGCGCCGGTGAAGGCGCCTTTTTCGTGGCCGAACAGCTCGGACTCCATCAAGTCCTTGGGAATCGCCGCCATGTTCAGCGCGATGAACGGCGACGCCGCCCGTGGGCTGTGGCGGTGCAGGGCGTGGGCCACCAGTTCCTTGCCGGTGCCCGACTCGCCGTTGATCAGCACAGTGATGTTGGAGTGGCTCAAGCGCCCGATGGCGCGAAACACTTCCTGCATCGCCGGCGCTTCGCCGATGATTTCCGGGGTGCGGGCCAGGGCCGGCACCTCTTCCATACCCTGTTGTTCCTGGGCGTGCTGGTTGGCGCGCTTGACCAGCGATACGGCTTCGTCGACGTCAAATGGCTTGGGCAGGTATTCAAAAGCGCCGCCCTGGTAGGACGCCACGGCGCTGTCCAGGTCGGAATGGGCGGTCATGATGATCACCGGCAGCCGCGGGTGCTGTTCGCGAATCCGCGCCAACAGGTCCAGGCCGCTGGCGCCGGGCATGCGGATGTCGGAGATGATGACGTCCGGTTGCTGACGCGCCAGGCGACTCATCACCCCATCGGCGCTGTCGAAGCTCTGGGTGGTCATGCCTTCCTGTTGCAAGGCTTTTTCCAAGACCCAACGGATAGAACGGTCGTCATCGACGATCCACACGGTTTCACTACGGCTCATGTCGATGTGGCTCCTTGTTCCAGTGGCAGGAAGATCGAGAAAGTGGTGTGGCCGGGGTGGCTTTCACATTCGATCAAGCCCTGGTGCTGACTGATGATGTTCTGGGTAATGGCCAGGCCCAGCCCGGTACCGTCCGGGCGGCCGCTGACCATGGGAAAAAAGATGGTTTCCTGCAGTTCGGCAGGGATGCCCGGGCCGTTGTCGATGATTTCGATTTTGGTCACCAGGCGATGGCGCACGTGGCCGATGGTGAACTGGCGCATGGCGCGGGTACGCAGGCTGATGCGACCCAGGCGCAGTTCGTTCTGGCTGCTGATGGCCTGCATCGCGTTGCGTACGATGTTCAGTACCGCCTGGATCATCTGCTCGCGGTCGATCAAGACGTCGGGAATGCTCGGGTCATAGTCGCGCACCAAAGTGATGCAACCCTGGCTTTCCGCTTCCACCAGGCTGCTGACGCGCTCCAGCACTTCATGGACGTTGCACATCGCCAGGGATGGCAGCTTGTTCGAGCCGAGCATGCGGTCCACCAGGTTCCGCAGGCGGTCGGCTTCCTCGATGATGACGTTGGTGTAGTCCTTGAGGCTTTCTTCCGGCAGTTCGCGGGCGAGCAACTGTGCCGCGCCACGTATTCCGCCGAGAGGGTTCTTGATCTCGTGGGCCAGGCCGCGTACTAGCATCTTGCTGGTTTCCTGCTTGGACAACTGCGCCTCCTCCTTGGTGATGCGCAGCAAGCGATCACGTGGGTGGACTTCCAGCAGCAGCAAGGTGGCGCCGTTGTTCAGGATCGGCGTGACCGCATAATCCACGGTCAGGGTCTGGCCGGTCAGGGCGGTGAGCATCGCCTCGCGCTTGGTGAACGGGTGCGCCTGCTCCACCGCTTGGCGCAGGGAATTGAGCGCTTCGGCGGATTCGGTGAACAACTCGCTGATGAACTGCCCGTGGCTGCGCTGGCCGCTGACGGCCAGGAGCATCTCCGCCGCCGGGTTCATGTACTCCAGACGCAGTTCGGCGTCCAGCAGGATGGTCGCGGTGGTGAGGTTGTCGAGCAGCAAGCGGTGTAGTGCGTCGCTAATGGTCATCAGGACCTCTTTTGGAGCGTAGCAACTCGGGACCGGTCCCAAATTGCGCGCGCGATTAATGCGCTGTCACAAGGAAAATGCAAAAACCAAACCAAGGCTCCGAAAAGAAGCGTTTAGAGCCTCAAAAGGGTGTTTTTCTCTCGCTTGCGTGGCGTTCTGCCAGCTTTTTCGGGTACTTTCGAACCAAAATGGGTGTTGGGGTTGGGTAGCGTGCAAGCTATTGCACCAATATAGTGCGACAGCCTGGGCGGCGTTAGAAGAACGGCAAGATGCTGCTTTTTTCTTCTTCAGGCTTTTCGGCGAGAGGGCACTCGGGGCGTTGGCCGTAATCGGCCGTGGCACAGGGCTTGATGCGGCGCTTCTGCGCCAGGGACATGCGCTGCATGTGGAAGGGCTGGTTGGCGGTGCGTTCGACGATACGGTCCTGCTCGTCGAGGATTTCGACCGCCAGATGATGAGTGCCTCGATCGATGTCGCTCAAGGCGAACACCGGGCTCGGCCCCGGCGCGCCCGTTGGTTTGCCGTCGAGCAACAGGCGGTAGCGATGGCCTTTTTTCAGGCCCGGTTCGCTGGTGACACTGACGATCAATTCGCCTGCGGTGCTGCGTATCGTCGCGTCCGGCTCGGGAATCAACAGCCTGAGCATTTCGTAATGAAACAACGGTTCGGGCCGGGCTTGGGTCGCGGGCGTCGAGGCTGTACCCGTGGGCGGTGCCGGCATCCGGTTGCCGGGCGGCAGTGGGACTTTCTTTGCGTTGCCGGGGCGCGGCTGATCGGTGAACACGCGATTGCCCTGGGCATCGATGTAGGTGTAGATCTGCGCCACGCCGGGCATCGCCGTCAGCGCCAGGCCCAACGCGAGCAGCCAGCGGATCATGGCTGGTGTACCCGTTGGACGGTGAAGGTGACGGTTTCGCTCTGCTGCACGAGGTTGTCGCCGTCGATGACTTGAACCGCCAGGCTGTGCTCGCCCCGGTCGATATTCACCAATTGCAGGCGCGGCACGTTGCTCGGCTGGCCGTAGGGCTGGCCGTCCAGCAGCAGCTGGAACAGATGCGGGCTGCGCAGGCGCGGTTGAGCGTGCACGCCAACGGTGAAGGTGCCGTTGTTGGCGCGCAGGGCCTCGTCGGTGGGGAGGTCGGTCAGTTCCAGGGTTTCGTAGGCATCGCGCGGCTTTTCGCTGTTGGCAGGAGGCGTCGGTGTGCCCGGGCTGGCCGGAGACTGGCGTTCGATGCTGTTGAGCGGTGGCAAATCCACCGTCTGGGCCGGGACGCCTTGGGGCGGCTGGTTGCTGTAGGCGGTATTGCCCTCGGCGTCGGTGTACTTGTAGATCTGCGCGGCGGCGGGCAGTGCCAGCAGCGACAACAGGATGATTGAAAAACCGCGCCCCATAAAATCGACCGAAAACTGAAAGTGTTGAGTTGCAGCATAGGTCAGGGAGGGGCATTGGCCCAAGTTGTTGCGCGCAATGCCTGTGGGAGCGGGCTTGCTCGCGAAAGCGGTGTGTCAGTCACTTGGATGTTGGTGTACTGGCCTCTTCGCGAGCAAGCCCGCTCCCACATTGGAGCGGTGTCGTTTGCCTCAGGCTTTTGGGGAGATACACAGCTCTGCCGTCGCGCGGATCAGGGCGAGCCGGTGCACCGGGTGCTGCTTGTTGTGGTGGGTGGCACGGGCCAGCCATTGCGGGCACTGCGGATCGGTGCGGTAGGGGGCGAAGTCGGCCAGTTGTTGCAGCAGGCGTTTTTGCAGGCGGTCGAGCTGCGGGCGGATCTGCCCCACCAAGTCCGGGCGCGGGAGGTCCGGAGCCTTGCCGTCCAGGGCCCAGTCGGACAAGTTGATGTACTGCACCATTTTGTTGGCTTCTATCTGGGCGGCAAAAAACGCTTCCACGGTTTCGCCGCTCAGTTTGTAGGCCGGTGCCTGGGCGACGGCGGCGGCGATGACTTCACGCTCGCGCTGACGGTCCTCTACGGGTTTGCCACTGTCCCATTTACTCAGCGCCACTTGATCGGCGATGGCCAGGCGTTCGCCAATGGCGTTAAGCAGCGGGGTCAGGGCCTCGGGGGCGGGAGTCGAGGCGGCTCCGGCGTTGGAGGCCAGCAGCGCGGCAGACAGGGCAAGGCAGAGCTTGAAGCGCAAAGTCATGGGCAGTCTCGTCTTCTAGGGGAGGGACGGGGCATCATGCACGTAACCGGCGCCCATAAAAAAGGCCTCCCGAAGGAGGCCTCTCTTTGTTTCACGCCGTACGTGACGGCGCTACCGGATCAGCAGCTGTAGTACAGCTCATATTCCAGTGGGTGTACGAAGGTGCGAACCTTGATTTCTTCTTCGCTTTTCAGCGCGATGTAAGCGTCGATGAAGTCATCGCTGAATACGCCGCCTTTGGTCAGGAACGCACGGCCTTTGTCCAGCTCTTCCAGGGCTTCTTTCAGGCTGCCACATACCTGTGGGATTTCCTTGGCCTCTTCAGGCGGCAGGTCATACAGGTTTTTGTCAGCGGCATCGCCAGGGTGGATCTTGTTCTGGATACCGTCCAGGCCGGCCATCATCAGTGCGGCGAAGGCCAGGTACGGGTTGGCAGCCGGATCCGGGAAGCGTGCTTCGATACGGCGGGCTTTAGGGCTGTTCACGTAAGGAATACGGATCGAGGCGGAACGGTTGCGAGCCGAGTAGGCCAGCATGACCGGTGCTTCGAAGCCAGGTACCAGACGCTTGTAGGAGTTGGTCGACGGGTTGGTGAAGCCGTTCAGGGCCTTACCGTGCTTGATGATGCCGCCGATGAAGTACAGGGCGGTGTCCGACAGACCGGCATAGCCTTCGCCTGCGAAGGTGTTCTTGCCGTCCTTGGAGATCGACATGTGAACGTGCATGCCCGAACCGTTGTCGCCGTACAGAGGCTTCGGCATGAAGGTCGCGGTGCGGCCGTAAGCGTCAGCAACGTTGTGTACGCAGTACTTCAGGGTCTGGACTTCGTCAGCCTTCTTGACCAGCGTGTTGAATTTCACGCCGATTTCGTTCTGGCCGGCAGTCGCCACTTCGTGGTGGTGAACTTCGACGGTCTGGCCCATCTCTTCCAGTGCGTTGCACATGGAGGTACGGATTTCGTGGTCGTGGTCGAACGGTGGAACCGGGAAGTAGCCGCCTTTGATGCCTGGACGGTGGCCTTTGTTGCCGCCTTCCACGTCCTGGTCGGACATCCACGAGCCTTGCTCGGAGAAGATCTTGAACATGGAACCGGAGATGTCGGACTTGAACTTGACCGAGTCGAAGATGAAGAACTCAGGCTCAGGACCGAAGAAAGCGGTGTCGCCGATACCGGTGGACTTCAGGTATTCCTCGGCGCGGTGGGCGATGGCGCGTGGGTCGCGGTCATAGCCTTGCATGGTCGAAGGTTCGATGATGTCGCAGACCAGGATCAGGGTCGGCTCTTCGGTGAACGGGTCCAGGACGGCGGTTTCGTCGTCCGGCATCAGGATCATGTCGGAGGCTTCGATGCCTTTCCAGCCAGAAATGGAGGAGCCGTCGAACATTTTCCCGATTTCAAAGAATTCGTCGTCCATCGCATCACGGGCCGGCATGGTCACGTGATGTTGAGTACCTTTGGTGTCAGTGAAGCGCAGATCAATCCACTTGACGTCATGATCTTTGATGAGTTGAACCGACTTCGACATATGTCCTCCGGGTGGCTTCGGGCGGGTAGTGGAGTGCCCTTAGATATGGGTGATGCCGGCGCGAATACTCTGCCATGGCAACCTGCCTCACAAGGGAGCAATTTGCATGCCAGTGCCCCAGCATGGGTTTTTTGCACCAAATCCACGCTTTTAAAGGCGTAAATCAAAGATTGTCAGACAATAACGCACTGCAATGTGGCGTCGCCAATCGATAATGACCTGTTTTGGTGCGTGCAAAACCATCTGCACATTAACTGGTTAAACCTTGAGCAATTTCCGCTATAATCCGCGCCCCCCTTTTTCGGCTGGCCGTTCGCGCGCTGTTTTCATGAAACTAATCGTAAAAGTCTTCCCCGAGATCACCATCAAGAGCCGCCCGGTACGGATGCGTTTCATCCGCCAGTTGGCCAAGAACATCCGTGCCGTGCTCCGAGACCTGGATCCGGCCGTGGTGGTGAATGGCGTGTGGGACAACCTCGAACTGGAAACCCGTGTCAGCGAACCCAAGCTCCTGAAGGAAATGACCGAGCGCCTGAGTTGCATGCCGGGCATCGCGCATTTTTTGCAAGTCGATGAATACCCGCTGGGGGATTTCGACGACATCCTCGCCAAGTGCATGCTTCATTATGGTGATGCACTGGCCGGCAAGATCTTTTCGGTGCGTTGCAAGCGCGCCGGCAAGCACGCGTTCAGCTCGATGGATGTGGAGAAGTTCGTCGGCAGCCAGTTGCGCCGGCAATGCGGCGCGGCCGGTATTTCGTTGAAAGACCCGGAAATCGAAGTGCGCATCGAAATTCGCGACCAGCGGCTGTTCGTGATCCACAGCCAGCACAACAGCATCGGCGGGTATCCGCTGGGTTCGCTGGAGCAGACCCTGGTGCTGATGTCCGGTGGCTTCGACTCCACGGTGGCCGCCTACCAGATCATGCGTCGCGGGTTGATGAGCCATTTCTGCTTCTTCAACCTCGGCGGGCGTGCCCATGAACTGGGCGTGATGGAAGTGGCGCACTTCATCTGGAAGAAGTACGGCAGCTCCCAACGCGTGTTATTTGTGAGTGTGCCGTTCGAGGAAGTCCTGGGCGAGATTCTCGGCAAAGTCGATAACAGTCATATGGGCGTCATTTTGAAGCGTATGATGTTGCGCGCCGCTTCACGAATTGCCGACCGCCTGCAAATCGATGCGCTGGTGACCGGCGAGGCGATCTCCCAGGTGTCGAGCCAGACGTTGCCGAACCTGTCGGTGATCGACTGCGTGACCGAGAAGCTGGTCTTGCGTCCACTGATCGCCAGCCACAAGCAGGACATCATCGACCAGGCCAACGCAATCGGCACCGCCGAGTTTGCCCGGCACATGCCGGAATACTGTGGCGTCATCTCGGTCAATCCGAAGACGGCGGCCAAGCGCGGGCGGGTGGAGCACGAAGAGAAAGAATTCGACATGGCGGTGCTCGAGCGAGCGCTCGAAAACGCCAGGCTGGTGCCGATCGATCGCGTCATCGACGAATTGGGCCAGGACATCAAGATTGAAGAAGTCGGCGAAGCGCTGGCCGGTCAGATCATCATCGACATCCGCCACCCGGATGACGCTGAAGACGACCCGCTGAGTGTCGCCGGCATCGAGGTAAAAACGATGCCGTTCTATGCCGTGAACGCGCGTTTCAAGGAACTGGACCCTACTCGCCAGTACCTGCTGTATTGCGACAAAGGCGTGATGAGTCGCCTGCATGCCCACCATTTGCTCAGTGAGGGGCATGCCAATGTGCGCGTTTATCGACCGAGCTAAGTGCCCGGGGCTGTTTGCCTGTGGCCTGCGTCACCGGCCCCCCGACGCCGCCGACAGGCTGTAACGGCTTTGTCGGACTCAACGTAAATCGCTGCCACGACCTGTCAGCACACCGAATCCTCTGATCGAGATACACAAGTGATCGAAAATCTACGCAACATCGCCATCATTGCTCACGTTGACCATGGTAAGACCACCCTGGTAGACAAACTCTTGCGTCAATCCGGCACCCTGGAGCGCAACGAGCTCAACGACGAGCGCGTGATGGACTCCAACGACCAGGAAAAAGAGCGCGGTATTACCATCCTGGCGAAAAACACCGCCATCAACTGGAACGGCTACCACATCAACATCGTGGACACCCCGGGCCACGCCGACTTCGGTGGTGAAGTAGAGCGCGTGATGTCGATGGTCGACTCCGTGCTGCTGCTGGTTGACGCTCAAGACGGCCCTATGCCGCAAACCCGTTTCGTGACCAAGAAGGCGTTCGAAGCCGGCCTGCGTCCGATCGTGGTCATCAACAAGGTCGACCGTCCAGGCGCGCGTCCGGACTGGGTTCTGGACCAGATCTTCGACCTGTTCGACAACCTGGGTGCTACCGAAGAACAGCTGGACTTCAAAGTCGTCTACGCCTCGGCCCTGAACGGCATTGCCGGTCTGGACCACACCGCCATGGCTGAAGACATGACCCCGCTGTACCAGTCGATCGTCGACGACGTACCGGCGCCGAAAGTCGACCGTGACGGTCCGTTCCAGATGCAGATCTCGGCACTGGACTACAACAGCTTCCTGGGTGTGATCGGCGTTGGCCGTATCGCCCGTGGTCGCATCAAGCCGAACACCCCGGTGGTTGCCATCGACGCCGACGGCAAGAAGCGCAACGGTCGTATCCTCAAGCTGATGGGTCACCACGGCTTGCACCGCATCGACGTTGAAGAAGCAGCGGCCGGCGACATCGTCTGCGTCAGCGGCTTCGAGCAACTGTTCATCTCCGACACCCTGTGCGACCCACTGAACGTCGAAGCGATGAAGCCGTTGACCGTCGACGAGCCAACCGTTTCCATGACCTTCCAGGTCAACGACTCGCCATTCTGCGGTAAAGAAGGCAAGTTCGTGACCAGCCGTAACATCAAGGAACGCCTGGACAAAGAGCTGCTCTACAACGTTGCCCTGCGCGTTGAAGAAGGCGACTCGGCCGACAAGTTCAAGGTGTCCGGCCGTGGTGAGCTGCACCTCTCGGTACTGATCGAAACCATGCGTCGCGAAGGCTTCGAAATGGGCGTGGGTCGTCCTGAAGTGATCATCCGCATGGTTGACGGCGTCAAGCACGAACCGTACGAAAACGTGACCATCGACCTGCCGGAAGAATCCCAGGGCGCGATCATGGAGCAGATGGGCCTGCGTAAAGGCGACCTGACCAACATGGTTCCGGATGGCAAGGGCCGTGTGCGCCTTGAGTACAACATCCCGGCCCGTGGCCTGATCGGTTTCCGTAACGAGTTCCTGACCCTGACCTCCGGTGGCGGCATCCTGACCTCGATCTTCGATCGTTACGACGTGATGAAGTCCGGCGACATGTCCGGCCGTCAGAACGGCGTGCTGGTATCGGTTGCGACCGGCAAGGCCCTGACCTACTCGCTGGAAACCCTGCAAGCGCGCGGCAAGCTGTTCGTCGAGCACGGCCAGGATATCTACGAAGGTCAAATCGTCGGCCTGAACAGCCGCGACAACGACCTGGGCGTGAACCCGACCAAAGGCAAGAAGCTCGACAACATGCGTGCTTCGGGCAAGGACGAAACCATCGCCCTGGTTCCGCCGGTCAAGTTCACCCTGGAGCAAGCGCTGGAGTTCGTGCAGGAAGACGAACTGTGTGAAGTGACGCCTAAGTCGATTCGCCTGCGTAAGAAAATCCTTGGCGAAAGCGAGCGTACCCGCGCTGCCAAGAAAAGCGGCAACTGAGTTTCGACTTAGTTAGTAGCTGAAAAAACGCCCCTGATTGTGAGATCAGGGGCGTTTTTTTATGCCTGGGATTTGTGCGGTGCTTGTCAGGGCCCCTTCGCGAGCAAGCCCGCTCCCACAATGGATTTTCAGTGGACACAGACTTTGTGTCCGACATAGTTCCACTGTGGGAGCGGGCTTGCTCGCGAAGGCGATCGGCCAAACGCCGCAGAAACTAGCAGCCGATCAGAATTTGTCCAGCGTCCGCGGATTGCGCTCGCGCTCCACTTCCTTGGGCTTGTAGGCACAATACCCGGGTCGCGGCCCAATCCGCGGATGGTTGCGGCAGGTGTCCGGGCGCTTCTCGTAAATGGTGCACAACCGGCTCTTGCGGTCCAGATAAAGGCAATCGTTGTTGCTCATGCGCTGGAGCGTGAAAATTTCCGACTTCTGGTTGTAGCGCTCGACGATCCCTTCCTTTTGCAGGCGCTTGGCGATGTTCTTCGGCGGGTCGCCCAGTTCGAACTCATCGACGATGCCGATGCGGATCAGGTCCTTGATCTTGGCTTCCACCGGCAGTGTGCAGCAGCTCGATACGCAGGAACCGCACATCGGGGCGGAGTACTTGGCCCAGGTATCGAGTCGGTCGATCTCCGCGGCGGCGATCAGGTTGGGCTTCATCATCACGGTTTACCAGCATGCATCAGGGCGCGCGATCATACCGGGACTGGTGAAATTTTGAACGACCATCCGCCAGTTTTTTTTCATCCCGGCCAAACCCGCCCGGATCGGCACGGCCCCTGCATTCATTCGCTTATCCGGCAATTCTCTGACGACGATTCTCCGCCACAGGGAAAAACCACCGAACCAGAGCCTGTGCCGTCTGTCAGACCGACTAGGCTCAGACAATTCCATGCTCGTTCGAGGTCTCATCAATGACTCAAGAACCACTTGTTCGCGAAGCCGAAGTCGCTGCTTTTCGCGATGCCGTGTTGACCAAACTCACTTACGCCGTCGGCAAGGACCCGGATCATGCGTTTGATCACGATTGGTTCGAAGCCATTGCCCTGGCCGCCCGCGACCACATGGTCGAACACTGGATGGACCACACGCGGCAGATCTACCGCAAGGGCCAGAAGCGCGTCTATTACCTCTCCTTGGAATTCCTCATCGGGCGCTTGCTCTACGACAGCCTGAGCAATCTCGGCCTGCTGGACACCGCGCGCGAGGCCCTGACCGAACTGGGCGTGGACCTGGAGCGCATCCGCCTGCTCGAACCCGATGCGGCGCTGGGCAACGGTGGCCTTGGCCGCTTGGCGGCGTGTTTCATGGAAAGCATGTCCACCCTGGGCATCGCCGGCCATGGCTACGGGATTCGTTATGAGCACGGCCTGTTTCGCCAGGCCATCGTCGACGGCTGGCAGCAGGAGCAGACCGAGCATTGGCTGGATTTCGGCAACCCGTGGGAGTTCGAGCGGCCAGAGGTGGTCTACCCGATCGGGTTTGGCGGCAGCGTCGAGACCGTCACCGACGACACCGGCAAGACCCGGCAAGTCTGGTCCCCGGCCGAAACTGTGCGGGCCATTGCCTATGACACCCCGGTGGTGGGCTGGCGCGGTGCCAGCGTCAACACCCTGCGCCTGTGGCGCGCCCGGGCGGTGGAAGACCTGCACCTGGAACGCTTCAACGCCGGCGACCACTTGGGCGCGGTGGCGGAAGTGGCCCGGGCCGAAAGTATTTCCCGCGTGCTGTACCCGGCCGACAGCACCGAAGCCGGCCAGGAACTGCGCCTGCGCCAGGAATATTTCTTTGTCGCCGCCTCGTTGCAGGACTTGCTGCGCCGCCATCGCAACATGCACACCTCGGTGCTGACCCTGGGCGATCACGCGGCGATCCAGCTCAACGACACGCACCCATCCATCGCCGTGGCCGAGCTGATGCGGCAATTGGTGGACGTCTATGACGTGGCCTGGGATGCGGCCTGGCAGATCACCCAGGACACGCTGTCCTACACCAACCACACGCTGCTGCCCGAAGCCCTGGAGACCTGGTCGGTGGGGCTGATGGAGCGCATGTTGCCCCGGCACATGCAGATCATCTACCTGATCAACGCCCAGCACATCGATTCGCTGCGGGCCAAAGGCGTGCACGATTTCGATGTGCTGCGCTCGGTTTCGCTGATCGAAGAGGACAACGGCCGCCGGGTGCGCATGGGTAACCTGGCGTTTCTCGGTTCCCACAGCGTCAACGGTGTGTCTGGGTTGCACACCCAACTGATGCGCAGCACGGTGTTCTCCGAGTTGCACAAACTCTATCCAGATCGGATCAACAACAAGACCAACGGCATCACCTTCCGCCGCTGGTTGTTCCAGGCCAACGCCGAATTGACCTCGATGATGGTCGACGCCCTCGGCCCGAGCGTGCTCGACAACCCCGAGGAACGCTTGATCGAGCTGGAGCCGTTCGCCGATAAACCGGCGTTCCGCAAACAGTTCGCCGAGCAGCGCCTGCACAGCAAGAAAGCCCTGGCTTACCTGATCCACGAACGACTGGGCATTGCCGTGAACCCGGCGGCGATGTTCGACGTGCAGGTCAAGCGGATCCACGAATACAAGCGCCAGTTGCTCAACCTGATGCACACCGTGGCGCTGTACCAGGCGATTCGCGCCGAGCCGGAAGTGGATTGGGTGCCACGGGTGAAGATCTTTGCCGGCAAGGCCGCCGCCAGTTACCACCAGGCCAAGCTGATCATCAAGTTGACCAACGACATCGCCCGAGTGGTGAACAACGACCCGACCGTGCGTGGTCTGCTCAAAGTGGTGTTCCTGCCCAACTACAACGTCAGCCTGGCCGAAAGCATCATTCCGGCGGCGGACCTGTCTGAGCAGATTTCCACGGCCGGCTTCGAAGCGTCGGGCACCAGCAACATGAAGTTCGGCCTCAATGGCGCCCTGACCATCGGTACCATGGACGGCGCCAACGTGGAGATGCATGAGCGCGTCGGTGGCGAGCACATGTTCATTTTCGGCCTGACGGCTGAACAAGTGGAAGCGCGCAAGCAAAACGGTGAGTTCAGCGCTGCGCCGGACATCGCCGCCTCCCATCGCCTGAACGATGTATTGCAGGCGATACGGGGCGGGGTGTTCTCGCCGGATGATCCGATGCGCTACGCCGGGCTTGTCGACTCGCTGGTGGACTATGACCGCTTCCTGGTCTGTGCCGACTTCGACTCGTACTGGAACGCCCAGGCCAAGGTCGAAGAGCGTTGGCACGACGACAAGCAGTGGTGGCGTTCGGCGGTGCTCAACACCGCGCGCATGGGCTGGTTCTCCTCGGACCGGACCATCCGTGAATACGCCACCGACATCTGGAAAGCCCTGGAGTAGCATTTGCTGCAAGAAATGTGAGCGAAGCCCAACGGCGGTTGGGCTTCGTCGATATACTAAGCGCCAGTTTCGCCGGGCTGTGCGGCCGGACTCAGTTATTGGCAGCGCCAACATTCCAATGTGGGAGCGAGCTTGCTCGCGATAGCGGTGTATCAGTCAACCTTAAGGTGTCTGTCATGCCGCTATCGCGAGCAAGCTCGCTCCCACAGGGTTTGGGGGGCTACTAGACTGATCCAGGCATCGCATCACCCTGGTTACGCCCGCAACGGGCCGCTTAGGGATATCAACCATGCAATGGATCTTGACGTTGTTGGGCCTGGCACTCGGCTGGGTGGTGGACGAGTCGTTCGCCGATGCGCTGATAGGCGCACTGGTGGGGCTTGGCATCGCCCAGGCGTTTCGATTGGGGCGCCTGGGTGTCCAGGCGGCCAAGCAACAGATCTTGTTGCAAGAGGCCCAGCAGAGCTTGCTCACGTTGGAGGCCCGCCTGGCGGTACTCGAACGCGGTAAGGTGGCCGAACCGAGTGATCCGGCCCCCGCGCCCGAGGTTGTCGTGTCCCAGGCCGCGAAGCCCGCAACGCGCACCGAACCGGAGCTCGTCTGGGAATTGCCGCCAGACCTCGAACCCGCTCCCGCGATGGCCACCCAGGCCAGCCAGCCGTTGCCCGATGATATTTGGAAGCCCGCGCCAGAGCCGTCCAGCCGGCGTGCCGAGCGCGATTTTGCCCCTCTGCCCCTGGAGCCGATGGTGGCGGAGCCGGCGGCCCCGCGTGGTCCGAATCTGTTCGACCGCGCCCTCACCGGGGCGCGCAACTGGCTGTTCGGCGGCAATACCGTGCTGCGGGTCGGTGTGGTGCTGTTGTTCCTCGGCCTGGCGTTCCTACTGCGCTATGCCACCGAAGGCATGGTGGTGCCGATCGAGTTGCGTTACGCCGGCGTCGCGGCCAGTGCGCTGGGCCTGTTGGGCCTGGGTTGGTGGTTGCGCCAGCGTAACAACAGTTATGCACTGATGCTCCAGGGCACCGGGATCGCCGTGTTGTACCTGACGGTGTTCGCCGCCATGCGCCTGCATCCGTTGCTCGATTCCAAGGCGGCCCTGGGCTTGCTGGTGGCGGTGACGGTGTTCTCGGCGATCCTGGCGGTGACCCAGAATGCCCTGGGCCTGGCCGCGGCGGCGGCACTGGGCGGGTTTGCCGCACCGATCCTGACCTCTACCGGCAGCGGCAACCACGTCGCGCTGTTCAGCTATTTCATCCTGCTCAATGCCGGCATTCTCGCGATAGCCTGGTTCAAGGCCTGGCGCCTGCTCAACCTGATCGGTTTTGTCGGCACCTTCGGCATCGGTTTCGCCTGGGGCCTGCGTTCCTACACGCCAGAGCTGCTCTGGAGCACCGAGCCGTTCCTGATCCTGTTCTTCCTCATCTACCTGGCGATTGGCTTGCTGTTCACCCGCCGCAAGCTGCTGGAAATGAGCGATGTGCCTGAAGATGGTAGCCGCGACGCGTTGTTGCGCTGGTCGGCGCGCAAGGGCGATTACGTCGACGGCAGCATGCTGTTCGGCCCGCCGTTGGTGGGCTTCGGCTTGCAGTTCGCGTTGGTGCAGCACCTGGAGTTCGCCGCTGCCTTCAGCGCCCTGGCCCTGGGCATGATCTACATGGGTCTGGCGCGGTTATTGATGGGCGGCCGCGCCCTGCTGTTGGCGGAAACCTGTCTGGCCCTGGGGGTGATTTTTGCCAGCCTGGCAATCCCCTTGGGGCTCGACGCCCGTTGGACCGCGGCGGCCTGGGCCGTGGAAGGCGCGGGGATCTTCTGGCTGGGCCTGCGCCAGCAACGACCTTTCGCACGAGCCTTTGCTTTGTTGCTGCAATTGGGTTCGGCGCTGGCCTTCCTCAGCGAATTGCGATCTGGCGAAGGCAGCCTGCTCGACGGCTCACCGTTGGGGGCGCTGATGCTCGGCGGCGCTTTACTGTTCACGTTCTACCAACTGCGCAAGGCAGCCCCTGAACACACTGCGGCTTGGGAGCGCCAAGGCCTGCCGGTGCTGGCGGTGCTGGGCTTGGGTTTCCTCTATCTGCTGGCACCGTTGTTCTTCTTTACCCACGGCACGGCCATCGCCTGGGCCCTGGCCGGATTGGCGACGTTGTGGGTCGGCCTGCGCCTGCAATCGCGCAGCTTCCTGTTCACGGCGTTCGCGGTGCAATTGCTCGGCGGCGCACTGTTCCTGTTGCGCCTGCAAGGCGCCGAGGGCGATTCGGCGGCGGTGTTCAGCGCGGGCTGGAGCGGTTTGCTCAGTGCTTCTCTGATCGGTCTGGCGTTGATCGGTGGCATGTTGCTGGCTGCGCGCGACGACATGGTGCGCAACGATGTCCGGTTGCTGCGCGGCTTGTCGGTGGTGCTGCTGGCGGGATTGGTGCTGATCAATCTCGCGGTGCTGTTCGTCCTGCCCTGGCAAACGGCGAGCGGGGTGTGGGCGGCCAGTGGCCTGTTGATCATCTGGCTGAGCCTGTACCTGAAACAACGCGTGAGCTTTGTCTTCGGCCTGCTGTTGCAACTGCTGGGCGGCGCGTCGTTCCTGATGGCGGGGCCGGCGCTGCTGGGGCCGCTCAATACCGAGGATCTGCGGCCCCTGGCCCATAGCGGCTTCTGGACGCCGCTGGTCCTGGGGCTGGCGGCGCTGGTGGGTGCGTGGCGCCTGCAACGGGCGCACGCGGCGCAGGAGCTGGACGCCTTGAGCTTGCAGCGCCTGTCCGAGCTGTTGCTGATCTGGGGCGCGGGTTGGTGGGCGCTGGCGTGGGTCAGCGAAGTGCTGCGTTTTGCTCCGGCGAACCTGCAAGGCAGCTTGCTGTTGTTGGTTGCGGCCATCAGCGTGGCGGTGTGGAGCGTTTTGTCGCTGCGGTTGAAATGGCCGGCGCTGGGGCTGCTGTGCACCCTGTTGATCCCGGCGGCGGGCTGCGTACTGGTGGCGACGGGGCACAGTCACTATCACCCGGCCGCGAATTTCGGCTGGCTGGCCTGGCTGGCGGTATTTGCCGTGCATTTCCTCTCGCTCAAGCGCCTGGCGCCGATGCTGCCGGCCCGGGCGCGCAGTACGGCCCACGTACTTGGTTGCTGGTTGCTGATGGCAGTGTTGATGCTGGAGTTGCGTTACGGCCTGCTGTTGCTGTCCGAGCAGTACAACGCTTGGCGCTGGCTGGCCTGGGCGATCCTGCCAGGGCTTTATCTGGTGCTGATGGCCACTCCGCGTACCTTGCCATGGCCGGTTTCGGCACAACCCCGGGAATATCGTGTCTATGCGGCGGCGCCCATGGCGCTGTTGATGCTCGGTTGGTTCTGGCTGACCAACACCTTCAGTGATGGCAACTCAGAGCCCCTGCCTTATGTGCCGTTGCTCAATCCCTTGGAACTGGGCCTGCTGTTTGCCTTGTTCGGTATCTATGTGTGGGCTCGCAACGCCGTGGAGCAATCGACGAACGGCTGGAGTCGCGTCGGGCACATCGCCCAGTTGATCGCCGGTGTGTCGCTGTTCGCGTTCTTCACCGCCCTGGTGATGCGCACTGCCCACCAGTGGATGGGGGTGCCCTACGAGCTGGACGCGCTGCTCGAGTCGATGTTCGTGCAGGCCGGGTTGTCCATTGTCTGGACCTTGATCGCCCTGGGCCTGATGATCGGTGGGCATCTGCGCCATCGCCGTGAAGTGTGGCTGATCGGTGCGGCGTTGATCGCCGTGGTCGTGGCCAAGCTGTTCTTTGTCGAATTGAGTAACCGTGGCGGTCTGGCGCGGATCGTGTCGTTCATCGGCGTGGGTGTATTGCTATTGGTGGTGGGCTACTTCGCGCCGCTGCCGCCCAAGCGCCCGGAGACGGTCGCCCAGGATGAGCCGCCTATGCCTGTCAGTGAGGGAGTGTCATCTTGAGTCGCACGTTGAGTCGGATCGGGCTGGGAGTGGTCGGGTTGTGGGTGGCGTTGTCGGCCACGGCCCAGGAGCAACCGGCGGACTTCACCCATCAGGTGCCATTGTCCTTGAGCGGCGAGGGGCCGTGGTATCGCCTGCCGTTGCCACTGGACGTGCAGTTGCAGGCGCGGCAGACCGACCTGAGCGACCTGCGGGTCTTCAACGCCGCCGGGCAGGCCCAGGCCTACGCCTTGGTGCGCGAGTCGGCCCAGAGCCGGGAAAACCGCACCCTCACCGACGTGAAGTGGTTCCCGCTGTACAACGCCGCTGATGACCACGAGCGCGCGCCCAGCGTACGTGTGCAGTCGAACGCCAATGGCACGCTGGTGGAAGTTCAGCCATCGAGTCGGCTCGAAGCGGGGGAAGAGGAACTGCGCGGTTGGTTGCTGGATGCCAGCGCGATCAAGGCACCGTTGCAGCAGTTGATCCTCGACTGGACCAGCGAGCGCGACGGCTTCCAGCGGTTCACCATCGAAGCCAGTGACGACTTGCAGCACTGGCAATCCTGGGGTGAAGGCCAGGTGGCGCGCTTGACCTTTGCCGATGAGCGGGTCGAGCAGCATGAAGTGAACCTGCCGGGGCAACCGGCGCGCTATCTGCGGTTGCTGTGGGATTCGCCGTCCTCCGCGCCGGTGCTGACCTCGGCCCAGCTGCACAGCGCCAGCCGCGAAAGCCTGCCGTTGCCGCTGGTCTGGTCGCAACCGTTGGCCGGCAGCACGACGAAGGCCGGTGAGTACACCTGGCAGCTGCCCATGGGGCTGAACATCGAGCAAGTGCAGGTCGAACTGAGCCAGGCCAACAGCCTGGCGCCGGTGACCCTGGCCGGTCGCCGTGAAAGCAGCCATCCGTGGCAGCCGCTGGGCAGTGGCTTGCTCTATCGCCTGACCCAGAACGGCCAGGATGTGCTGCAAAACCAATTGCAACTGTCCGGCCAGACCGTGCAGCAATTGAAACTGACCGTGGACGAGCGTGGCGGCGGCCTGGGAACCGAAGCCCCGGCCCTGCGCTTTGCCGTGCGCCCGACCCAGGTGGTGTTCCTGGCGCGGGGCGAAGGGCCCTACAGCCTGGCGTTGGGCAGCGCGACAGTCAAAGCGGCCAACTTGCCATTGAGCACGCTGGTGCCTGATTACAAACCGTCGCGCCTGGCGACGCTGGGGACGGCGACCGTGAACGGCGCGGCCACGTCGACGCCGGCGGCGACCCCTGCAACCGCAAGCGCGCCTGCGACGGTCGATACCAACTGGAAGAAAATCGGCCTGTGGGCGGTGTTGCTGCTGAGCGTGCTGTTCCTCGCGGCGATGGCGTTCAGCCTGCTTCGCAAGCCGCCGGTCAAGAGCTGAAAGCAGAGGATCACCGACAAACCGAGTCGCCTGTTTCGCGAGCAAGCCCGCTCCCACATTTGAATGCGCTCGCAAGGTGACACGGTTCGGTGTGGGAGCGGGCTTGCTCGCGAAAGCGATCCTGCGGCAACCAAAAAACCACAAGCGAGCCGCCACCCCGTGAACTCAATCCTCCATTCCCCGTCTCATAGGAGGAATTAAGTCCCGACTCGCGCTAAACTGCGCTGGTTTTTCCGCCCCCTATTCTTCGGAGCCGTCCATGTCCCGCGTTACCTTGAGTCGCTATTTGATTGAGCAGACCCGCAGCAACAATACCCCTGCCGATCTGCGCTTTTTGATCGAAGTGGTGGCGCGTGCGTGCAAGGAAATCAGCCACGCCGTCTCCAAAGGCGCGTTGGGTGGTGTCCTGGGCAGCATGGGCACCGAAAACGTGCAGGGTGAAGTGCAGAAGAAGCTCGACGTGCTGTCCAACGAAATCCTGCTCGAAGCCAACGAATGGGGCGGTCACCTGGCCGGCATGGCGTCCGAGGAAATGGACAATGCCTACCAGATTCCGGGCAAATACCCCAAGGGTGCCTACCTGCTGGTGTTCGACCCACTGGACGGTTCGTCGAACATCGACATCAACGCGCCGGTCGGCACCATCTTCTCGGTACTGCGCTGCCCGAACGAATACCTGAGCCAGAACGAAGCCCTGAATGAAAAGGCCTTCCTGCAGCCGGGCACCGAGCAGGTCGCCGCCGGTTATGCCATCTACGGCCCCCAGACCATGCTGGTGCTGACCCTGGGCGACGGCGTCAAGGGTTTCACCCTGGACCGCGAGATGGGCAGCTTCGTCCTGACCCATGAAGACATCACCATTCCTGAATCCACCCAGGAATTCGCCATCAACATGTCCAACCAGCGTCACTGGGAAGCCCCGGTAAAACGCTACGTCGAAGAGCTGCTGGCAGGCGAAGAAGGCCCGCTGAAGAAGAACTACAACATGCGCTGGGTCGCCGCGATGGTTGCCGATGTGCACCGGATCCTGACCCGTGGCGGCTTGTTCATGTACCCGCGCGACAGCCGCGAGCCGTCCAAGCCGGGCAAGCTGCGCCTGATGTACGAAGCCAACCCGATGTCGTTCCTGGTGGAGCAGGCGGGCGGCGCTTCCACCGACGGTCACCAGCGCATCCTCGATATCAAGCCTGAAGGTCTGCACCAGCGCGTGGCCGTGTTCCTTGGTTCGAAGGAAGAAGTGGCCCGCGCCACGGCTTACCACAAGGAATAAATCATGGCCGAGCCCTGGCAGCCGTTGCTCGATTGGTGGTTTGGTGCAGCCCAGACACCGGACGAAATAGCGGCCGACAAGGGCAAGCTGTGGTTCGGCAAAGGCCATGATCGCCAGGCGCAAGAGCGCTTCGGCGATCGGGTCGAGCAGGCACTGGCCGGCGGGTTGACCGACTGGGCGCAACGCCCGGAAGGTTGGCTGGCCCTGGTGCTACTGCTCGATCAACTCCCGCGGATGATCTTTCGCGACACCCCCAAGGCTTTTTCCGGCGACCTGCGTGCCCAAGCGCTGGTGGCCCAGGGCATGGCGGCGGGTTTCGACCGGCAGCTCAAGCCGATCCAGCGCGTCTTCATCTACCTGGTACTCGAACACTGCGAAAACCTGGCGGTGCAGAACGAAGCCGTGTCGCGGTTCATCGACTTGGTCCGAGAGCAACCGGAGGCGGAACGGGCGGTGTTTGAAGACAACCTGGATTATGCCGAGCGGCATCAGAAGATCATTGCGCGGTTTGGACGGTTTCCCCATCGCAACGCGGTGTTGGGGCGCGAGTCCACGGCTGAGGAAATTGAATTTTTGAACAGGCCTGGGTCCAGGTTCTGATTTTTGCGGTGTAGCTGACGCCGCTATCGCGAGCAGGCTCGCTCCCACATTGATGACTTCGAACGCGGTCAACTGTGGGAGATTCTATGGTGCAGGGCTACCCCCTAAATGCCTTTCGGTAAATATTCGCTCTGATTCTTCAGCAGGGCGAATACCACTCGGGCAAGCTTGCGGGCCAGTGCTACTAATGCTTCGGTTGTGCTGAGTCCCCGGGCCCTTAGTGCCTCATAAAAACCCTTCCATGCCGCTGTGCGCCTCGCCGACATCGCGGCGTTATGCATCAATCGACGGGCCTCTGGGTCACCTCGCTTAGACAGGCAGCGGCGTCCCTTCTTTTTCCCTGAGTCCGATATACGCAGGTCTAGCCCCAGAAAAGCG
>NZ_FMTK01000028.1:0-65563 GCF_900100025.1 Pseudomonas sp. NFACC56-3
GAGAAAAGGGGACAGATTTATTTTCCTGACCTAAATAAATCTGTCCCCTTTTTCATTCAAAAAAACACCCGCCCTCATCTATCCAAATCACTCCTGGAATTTCATAAAAATAAGCTGTTAGCTCGCTATCATTTTCAGATTCTGCACTTTCTGCCCAACAATCTCTTAGGTAAGACACAATCTTCTTCACATCTAAATCCCAATGGGCTGCTTCATCGTAAATAGAAAGCTTTGGACAGGGATTATCTGGGGAAACATAGCAATCGGCCCCGGGCTTAATGAATTTTATCTTACCACTAACCAGCAAATACTCAATCATGTAAAAAAACGCATCTTTTCGCTGTTCAAATGTAAATTCAGGGTTCCATGAACCAATTGTGCTAAAAAGAGCAGATATCCATAGACCAAATGAATCGCGAACTATTTCATCAAAAAACTTGACAGTCATCATGGCTTCCCAATTAGGAATTTTATTTCTGGGTTATATGTGGTCCCTGTGGCCGCTTTGGGAACATCAAGAAGAAAAGGGGACAGATTTATTTTCGATGCATGCCTTGAAAAATAAATCTGTCCCCTTTTCCTGATATATGCCCATCACCGGTATCGACATCGCCCCAGCAACCCTGCTGATCGACACCGAAGCCCCACTCGACGTCCTCTTCGAAACCGCCGACTATCGCATCCGCACAGTGACTCAGCTGCTGGAAAATATCGCCTTTCGTTCAGATATCAGCTCTGACACGCTAGTGCTTTCTGATTTCTGCAAACTGCTGACGATATCGCTTCGCGATGGGTGTGATGTGATGGATGTGCTTGGGAGACGGTTGCGGGCGCAGGCGGCGGAGTAAGGAGAAAGGGCGACTTGAGGGTCGCCCGCTTCAAGTTCAATAAGTAAGCTGCAGTCAACGGACACTATCAAACTCATAGTTCGCTGGTGTGTGTTCGCAACTACCACCGTAGCCTAATACCACCCCTTCTTCATGTTTCGCAGTTCAATCGTTTAGCCGCTAAGGAAGTGCCATTCAAATCTTTCCCCTTTTTCGCATTTCGTTCCGGGGCAGGAGATCCGGCCGACACACCAGAGTGATCTCCCACATCCAGACACTACCCGTGGCGAGGGCTTTGTTCCCGCTGCGCAGCAGACCCGAACCGGACACCTCGCAGAGGAAGCCTGAGGTTCCCTAAAAACCCAATGCACTCAATCGTCGAGCGCCCTTTTAAATCTGCCGACTGTCTAGCCGCCTCCCGCGAGGCAAGGTCCCTGTCCCTTCTCGTGGCGCAGTTCTGAAAAGTGCGTCAAAATGACGCCAACAGCATCTAAACGGAGCCAACTCAGAGTGAAGAAAGGGAGAGTGAAAAAATTTTTTTCGCCGCACACCTTGAAAAATAGATATGAGAATTATCTAGCAGGCTAATGGGTGTCCCTTTTTCTCTGTGCTCGCCCTATGCGAAGATTTTGAAACACCAGACAAAACGATTTTTTGTATTCAGCCCAGAGTTAAAATAGCAATCATGAACAGCAAACAGCTCAACGAGGTCAGTAAGTTTCTCAGCTATGTATTGCGACATGAACCGCAGTCCATTGGACTTCAGCTGGACATGGAAGGCTGGGCAGAAATTAATTTATTAATTGCAGGCGCCGCTGAGGAAGGGCGTGTTTTAAATCGAGAATTGATCCTGACTGTGGTCAGCAACAGCGATAAGAAACGCTTTGCCATTTCTAACGATGCGCAATACATTCGCGCCGTGCAGGGCCATTCAATTGAAAGCGTAAAGCTCCGGTATATTGAGAAAGAGCCGCCCGAGTTTTTATATCACGGAACAGCAACTCGCTTTCTAGAGTCAATTCAGAAAAAAGGATTAATTGCGGGTTCTCGCCATCACGTACATTTATCACAAGACATGGCGACTGCCGCATCGGTGGGACAGCGATATGGAAAACCTGTAGTGCTAAAAATTGAAGCCCTACGAATGCATCAGCAGGGCTTAAAATTTTTTCTGAGTGAGAATGACGTTTGGTTAACTAGTAGCGTCTCCATTTCTTTTATACATCAGGAATAGCCTTCGTCTTCGACTCGATCAGATTTATAACGAGCGGACTCTTCTTTGGCAGCGCTAAACCATTCAGAGAAACAAGAGTAAGAAAAGTTATCCCAAGGACTTGATTTCGGCCTTGAGTAATCATAAATCCGAACACTTGGATCCCCCTCCCCGCCTCCATCAAAGCAAGCGAGAATTACCCAGCCATCATTATACAGTCCAGACTCGTCATGAATAATTGCAAATGGAACCAGAGCACTCCCTGGAAATTTCAAAAGCATAGAACCATAGTAGGAAAGAGATAACGCCATGTCTTTCGATAAAAACCTCCACGGCTCTATATCCGAACACTCATCCGCCATAACTACACTCAAGTAATCAGCGGGAAATTTAAATCCATTCGGCAAAATTGGAAGCTCATACAAAAAAGGCTTCATTACCTACCTCCTCCAGTAACACGTGGCAAATCTGATGAACCGTAAGGGTTGGAGGAAGAGAAGCCTCCTGACTGTTTATTTATACGAGAACTAATCGCCTCACCCCAAGTACTAAAACTCTCCCACCCTCTAGCCTTTTGAATAACGGGCGTCAACGGATCGTCAAATCCACGAACGCTAGCATTCACGGCAATCCCCGCTTCTCTGGCAGCAGCAATTCGAGTGTTGTCCATACTAGTCAGCTTACCATCGGGCATTTTCACCACATCAACCGGATCACCTTTCCAGCCATCGGTTTTCATGCTCTGAACTAAATCGTCGTAGGTGTAGTTCGTGCCAGAAATCCGGTCCGTCTTATTGAACGAAACGGTATTCTGCGAGAAGCGAATGTCATCAGCTGCATAAGTTGCTGTGTTGCCTACACCTTTCGCTCCCCCTACCTCCCCCAAACCTTTTGTCACAACAGCAGAGCTTCCCCCACCTATCGCCTCGCTCGCAACTCCTTTCCCAAAAATAGATCCCAAGACCTTACCCACCCACGCCATCGGCAAAGGCACGAGTGACCCAACTGCCAAGGCATCTTTCGCCGCCTTTGCGTCTCCTGCGCTGATCCAGCGCTGCGTTTCTGGATCCTTAAGGTCGATGGCGGCCCCGCTTGCAACACACGAAGCATCACCGCAAGGCAGGAAGCGTGGGTTGAACGCCTCTCCATCTACGAGAACTGGCGAGCGGAAACCACCCTGAGCATCAAGCACACGACCCGAGAGGCGATCACGCACCTCATCACTGACATTTGGTGTTTTGCTCCAATCGTAATCAGGAGCAGCAGGGAACGCCGCCCATGTGTAGTTGCTGGCCGATGCACGGATATAGGCTATGAGGTCCAGATCGGGCTTCGCTAATTGCTGGACAAATTGACCGTTACCCAGGTCCACCCATTTTGCCGAAGGATCGTAAATACCATCCTTGGTGGCGACTATGTCGCCTGCATGAATGTCAGTGCCCTCAACATTGGAAAGACGTAGCTGTTCTTCGATTTGCTCGGCCGTGTACTTTCCACCACTGCGCGCCGCCAGTTGCTTGGCGAGCTCGCGATCTTCTTTGTGCAACTGCCTGTTGTACTGCGAAGCATTCTTTGCAATCCACGCAGCCTTCTCCAGCGTGCTGGAATCGACGTCCTTTTGCGCCGTGGCGGCCAAGATCCCGACGATCTGAGAACTCATCGTCAGGAGGTTTTCATTACCTTTGACCAGATTATCCAAGTCTGCTACCAGGGCCTCATTCGCTCCTGCCGCCAAGGCGCCAGTTTTGAAATCCCCGCCAGTGGCTTTAGCCAGCAACCCTCCCACCATCGCGTGTAGAGCGATTTTCTGCAGGGAGCCGTCGTCAATTATTCCTTTTGTATAGTCACCTACTGCATTGAAGCTAGCTGCCGCCAAGGTGTTGAATAAGGCCCCTTTCAGCGCGTCACTTCCACTCCCCCCTTGCCCGAGCGCCTTGCCCAGCAGCGCAGATGTTTCGCCTTGCAGAATCTGATTTCCTGCGAATCGACCGACCCCTTCCAGACTGCTCAGATCAACGGTAACTTTCCCCGTAATCGGATTAGTCGTTGTTTTCAGCATGCCGTCAAAGACACCAGCTGTTAGCCCAGCCGTCACTCCTGAAATGACATAACCTTTAAGCGCATCCGAAGACGTCACGTCCTGGAACACCGCCCCAAGATTTCCCCCATTGTTGATGAAGCTGGTCGTCGCATTCGTCGCGGCACCAGTAGCTATCGCCGCAAGACCTGCGGATCCGATGGTCCCCAGACTGGCAAAAGCGCTCAGGGCAGCAGGGCCGACAACAGCCGCCATGACGATAGCAATGATCATCTGCGAAGCCGGGCCAAGTCCCGAATTCTCGTACTTGAATGACTGGTGGATTTCCTTGACCAGCCGCCAATCCACATCGCCGCGTGCTTCAGCCTGTTTCAACCAGGCCAGTTGCGGATCGGCCTTGACCATCGCATCGATGGCCTGACTGACGGTTTGCTGATTGACCTGTTTAACATCGATTTGCAAGCCATCAACCGCTTTGATCACGATGTTGCCTTTGGCCACCATCTGGGTCTGGCGCAGGGTTTCGTCGGTGTTGCCCTTTCCTTTCGATGAGGTCCAGAACGCATCGCCATTGCTCTTGGTATGCGTCTCCTGGACCAGATCCTTCACACCCTCAAAGGTAATCGCCCCTCCACTCTGCACAGTCAGGTCACCCCCACTGTTCAGCTTCGCAGCCTGATACCGCTGGTCATCCCCACTGACCAACGTCAGATCACCGCCCGCAGTGATTTCACTCCCCACGTTCGTGACCTTGGTCACCTCGTCATGCTTGGTCTTCTTTTTCCCCCAACTGCCTTTTTTCTTCTTGTCGTACAGCGAATAGTCACTGTCCTGCGCCGCCAATACGTCGAGGTTTTCGCCCGCCACCAGATAAGCCTCGTCCCCGGCGCTGATGCGGCTGGAGATGATGGCCATGTCTTTTCCGGCCCCCATCGTCACGTCACCACCAGCGGTGATGGCGCTGCCGATCTGTTTGACGTGATCTTCCTGGATGGTGACTTTTTTCGTTTTGGAATAAGAGTGGGTTTCGTCAGCCGCGGAGGAGATGGTCATATTCTCCCCGGCGGTCAGTGCGACGTTGCGCTCGGCCCCGAGTTGGCTGGCGATGGCGTTGAGATCCCGGCCAGCGTTCACGACCAGGTCACGACCTGCTTGGGCGCTGGAGCCGAACTGCGTCACCGCGCTTTTGCGAACGCCATTGTTGCTGGCACTTTCCTGTTGGGCTGAGACAATGATTGCGTCCCGGCCGGCATCGATCGTGGTGTCACGCCCACTGACCATGACGCTGCCGACACTCTTGATATCGCGTCCGGCGCCCATGTCCAGATCATTGGCAGCCTCGATACGGGCGGCGCTGTCCATGAAGTCCTGTCGCCGGCTGTAGTTTGCGGTGGTCACGGTACGCTCGTTGACGACGTCTCCCATCACCGCCTTGATGTTGACGTCACGCCCGGCGAGGATCCCGCCAGCCTGGTTGGCGATGTTGTTGACCGCCAACAGGTCCAGACGATTACCGGCCTGGATCAAACCACTGTTGACCAGGTCGTTGCCCGCGGTCGCCGACAGGTTGTTGGCGGCGCGCAGGGTGCCGACGTTATCGAGGTTTTGACCAGCGATCAGCGTCACGTCATTACCGGCGATCAGCGCACCGGTCGGCCCGAGGCGGCCTTCGGCCTGGGCTAGGTACAGCACCGGCACCAGAACTTTTTCACCATTCACTTCGTGCTCTTCGAGCCAGACGATGTCGTGGGTCAGCGCGGCGACTTGTTCCGAAGTCAGCGTCACGCCCACCGACAGGCCGAGCTCCTGCTTGCTGGCGATGGCGTTGTTCATCAGGTACTTGAACAAACCTTCGTCGCTGGTCTGACCGTCGATGAAACGCTGGCCGGTGCGGGCAACGACCGCCTGTTGGATCAAGCGCTGTTCGTAGAGGCCATCGCCCAGGCGTTTGGCGCTTTGGTCCGGGTCGTAGCCGAGGTTTTGCAGCAGGTAGTCCGAGCTCATGAAGGATTTGAGGTCGGTGAGTACGGGGTTGGTCTCGATCAGGTACTTCTGCGGATTGGACTTGAAGGAAGTCTCCGGTACACCTTGAACGCGCACGACCGCCTGGCTGGCGGCTGGCGTATCCACCGCATTGCCCACCTGTGGGACGACCTGTGCCGTAGGGAGCAGGTTGGTACCCGTGACATTCACGGCGGCCACTTGAGTCCCGGCGCCGACGTCGCCGTTGCGACTTGGCATTGGCAGCGAGTGACTGCCTTCAACGGGCGCGCTGACGTTGAGCGTACTGGCGCTCACGTTGCTGTCGTTGGCTTGACGAGCGATCAGGGCCAGTTGCCGATCACTGGTGCCCACCGCCGCGATAGCACCTACCTGGACATCACGGGCTTGAGCATCGGGCAGATCTTGTTGACGCTGGCGGGTGCTGATCGAGGCGCTGCCCATGCTCCAGTTTTGCGAGCCGGTGCTGGCCTGGGTGGCCTGTTGAGTCGAACCACCTTGGCCGCTCAAGCGGAACAGACCGTTTTGCCCGGAGGGCAAGGCGAAACCAGGAAGGCTCAGCGGGTTCACCTGCTGCTGGGCGCGATCAGGTGGCAGCTGATTGTTGATCCTTACAACCGTGGTGCCGGTGCCGCTGGCCTTGGTGTCTGCAACCTTGTTGGTACCGCCACTGGCGGCGTAGTCCTCATGGATGACACTGTTCTGCAGGTCTTTGGTTGCGGTGATCGAGACGTTACCGCCGGCCTGGATAACGGCGTTACGGCTGCCGACTGTACTGGCGGCGCCGGAACTGTCTTTGACGATTTCGATGTCACTTAGAAGGTTGTACTGATCCAGGTTTGGCATCTGAAGCAGGTTGTTCGGGTCGTACTGGGATTGCGTGGTGTTTTCGAAGCCGTAGCTCAGCCCGGGCAGTACGAGGTTGTAGTCTCCACGTGTTTTGACAGTGGCCCCTGTATCGACATCTGTAAGAGCCACCACGGAAAACGATTCACCGTCTCGCCCCCCTTCCCTGTAGCGAGTCGATTTGGGGATGGCCTTGTGAATATTCCCGTCCAGATCAAGGTAATAGACATATGGGAAATCAGGGTTATTGCGCTGGTTGTAAGGCGTCAGGACGTTGGCGAAGAACCGCCCGGTACCGCCGTCACTCATACCTGCGACTTGGTACATGCGCGTGCGCTCGATGGTTCCGTTCTGCGCACCGATGTTCTGTACGTTGTCGGCCACAATGTTGATATTGCCGCCAGCGCTCACCGTACTTTTACTGTTGAGAAAGCTGCTGCCTTGGAACACGAAATCCTTGCCGGCCGTCAGCAGCGCCGAGGCACTGGTGTCGTTGTCAACACTTTCAAAGACCTCACGGGCCGCCAGCGTGAAGGTGTAATAGTCCCCTTTGCAGTCATTACATATATTGGCGATAAACCCCGAAATCAGCTTGCGCCCACCAGACGCCACCGCGCCCTCGGTACGGTTCTGGAACCCATCGGCGTTGATCGTGAATGTGCCGCCGCTCTCCATCGAGCCGGAGACGTTGTTCACACTGGCGGCTCGTGCGGCGCCGCCATAGCCCCCCATCAAAACATTCCCCAACCCGTAAAGATCACCGCTCTGGTTGGTGAAGTTGCTCACGCCCAGCGTCATGTCCGCACCGCTGAATACCAACCCGCGGTCATTGAGCAGCGAAGGGGTTTTCAATACGAGGTTCCGGGCCGAACCCAGGGTACCGGAATTGATGAGGTTCCCGGCCTGGACGGTCAGGTTTGCGCTGGAGGTCAGGCGCCCGGCATTGGTCAGTTGTCCACCGATGTTTACCGTGGTGTCACCACCGCCAGCGATGCTGGAAACCGCGCCCAAGTTCAGTTGCGCTGCGGTCAGGTCGATACCACCGAGACTCGACATCCGCCCGCTGCCTCCGTAGCTTCCCCCCAACGCCAGACTGATCGAACCATCACTGGCAATCAGCCCATCGTTACTCCAATTCCCCCCGTTCCCCACCAGGCTGGTAGAAGCCAGCAACTGCCCGGTCCCGGTCTGAGTCAGGTTGTTCACGTTGACGGTCAGGCGTCCGGCCTGGATCACGCTGCTGTTGGTCCAGCTGTCGGCGGTCAGCGTCAAGCCGCCGCGGGTGACGAGGCTGCCGCCGGCGTTGGTGAGGTTGGCGGTGGAGATATCAAAGTTGCCGCTGCCCACGTGTAACAGGCTGCCGCCCTGGTTCTGGAAGTTGGCGGCGTTGAGGATCAGGCCATTGTTGGCGGTTTCCAGCGTGCCATTGCGGTTATCGAACAGGCCGCCAATCTGGAAGTTGGTCGTGCCGCTCCCACCCAAGGCACGCAACTGCCCGGTCTGGTTATCCAGGCTCGCCGCCTTGATCGCCAGGGTGCTGTCACTCTCGATAATCCCCAGGCGGTTGTTCAACGCGCCGGTGAGGTTCAGGTCGATCTGGCTGCCGGCGATCTGGCCGTCGTTGTCGCCGCTGTTGTCAAAATCGTTGCCGCTGACGTTGACCTTGCCTTTGGCATAAAGCCCGCCGTTGCGGTTGTCGAAGTTGCGGGTGGTGACGGTGGCGTCACCGGTCTGAGCTGAGATGCGCCCGCCGTAGTTGTCGAGGCCACCGAGGGCGATCAGGTTCAGGCGCTGGGCCTGGGTGATGCCGCCCTGGCGGTTGTTGTTCAGGTCGTAGCCGTTTTTCAGCACGCCGCTCAGTTGGGTGGCGAGCAGGCCTTGGACGCTGGCGAGCACGCCGCCGCGGTTGTCCAGGTTGCGCCCGACGACAGTCACGTCACCGGTCTTGGCTTGGATTCGACCGCTCTGGTTATCGATGTCCGCATCGACCGTGAGTTTCAACCCGCCTTGGCTTTGCACCACACCCTTGCCGTTGGTAAGGCTGGCCGCGTCGATTTCCACGCCGCCGTTCTGGCTGTAGATCAAGCCATCGGCGTCGTTCTGCACCGCACCAGCGGTGTTCATGATGAGCTGATCATTGGCCGCAACGGTGCCGCGATTGCGGTTGTCCAGGCCGCCGGTGAGCAGGGTCAGCAGGCCCTGGCTGGCGATCTGGCCGCCCTGGTTGTTGATCTGCGTGGCGCGTTCGACCCGCAGCGGGCCGGCGCTGGCGATCTTGCCCGTGGTGTTGGTCAGGGCGCCGAGCAGGTCCAGGGTCACGGCGGCGTTGCCGATCAGGTTGCCGCCGCTGTTGTCCAGGCTGGTGCCGGTGAAGCTCAGGGCTTGTTGTGCATTGACGGTGCCGCCGGCATTGCCCAGGGTCATGGCCTTCATGACCAGAATGGCGCCGCTGTCGATCAAGCCGCCTTGGGCGTTGTTCAGCGAACCGCCAGTGACGGTCAGGATCTGGTCGCCACCGCTGGACAGAATCCCGCCCCGGTTATCCAGGCTGGCGGCGCTGACAGTGAGTTTTTTCTGGCCGACCAGCGCACCGGCAGCGCTGTTGAGCAGAGCTCCGCTGAGGGTGACGCCGACGTCTCCATTGCGGCTGGAGAGCGTGCCGTTGTTGCGGTTGTCCAGGCTGCTGCCACTGACCTGCAAGTCTTGCCATCCAGAGATCAAGCCGTTCTGGTTGACCAAGCTATCGCCCTTTAGGCTCAAACTCTGGCTGCTGATCAGTTTGCCGCCGCTGTTATCGAGTGTCTGACCGCTGAGCGTGAAACTCTGGCTACTGGAAATTTCGCCGCCCTGGTTGTTCAGGTTGCGCAGGCCGTTGAAGGTCAGCGGACCTTTAGCGGTGATCAGGCCATTGCGGTTGTTCAGGTCATGGCCGCCCAGGTTCAGCGCCATGGCTTGTTCGCCCAACAGACGTCCGCCGTTTTGGGTCAGCGCCGCGAGGGTCAGGTTCATATCGCCCTTGGCCGACACTTCGCCGCCGTCGCTGGAGTCCAGCGCGTTGGCAGTCAGCGTGAGGTCACCCTGAGCATTGATCAGGCCGTTGGCGCTGTTGTTGAGCGCCATGGCGTTGAGCAGCAAGGCACCGCTGGCCAACACGCTGCCGCCCTGGTTGTTCAAATCGCCGCTGTTGAGCGTGAGCAATTGCGCGGCGCTGATGAGACCTTGGGCCTGGTTATCCAGTTGCTGATCGATCGCCAGGACGAGGTTGCCGCGGCTGGTGAGGACACCCCCGTTGTTGTTCAGGCTCTGGGCGTGGGCATCGACGGTTGCCGCGCCGATCAGGCCTTTGACGTTGTTCAGCGCCTGGGCGATGCGCAGGGTCAGGCCCTGGTTGCTGAGCAGCCGGCCGCCATCGTTGGTGAGGTTTTGTGCCGCCAGGGTGAAGGCTTGGGCGCTGGAGATTTCACCGCCCTGGTTGTTCACACCGAGCAGATTTTTCAGCAGCAACGTACCGGGGGCGTTGATCAGGCCGTTTTGGTTGTTGAGCTGGCCGTTGTTCAAGTCCAGGCTCAGCGAGGTATTGCTGAACAATTGCCCGCCCTGCTGATCCAGGCCGGAAACCGAGGCAGTCAACGCGCCCTGGCTGCCGATGCGGCCGCCGCCCTGGTTGGTGACCTGGGCCGCCTTGAGGTTCAGCGTGCTGCCACTGTTGAGGCGTCCACTCTGGCTGTTGTCGAACGCGCCGGTGGTGACGTTGACCGCGCCTTTGCCGCTGATACTGCCTTGCTGACGGTTGTCCAGGGCCGTGCCGCTGAGCGACAACGCGCCGTCGGTCACCAGTTCGCCGCCCTGGTTGTCGAGGCGGCCCAGGCTTTTAACGGTGAGGTTCGCCGCGCTGGACAAGCTGCCGCCGCTGTTGCTCAGGTTGGCGGCGCTGACGTCGAGGGTACCTTCGCTGCTGAGTTGGCCCTGGGTGTTGATCAGGTCGCCACTGAGGTCAATGCGTTGGTTCTGCTGGCTGACCAGATAGCCGCCGCTGTTGTCCAGGGAACCGCCGTCGAGGCTCAATTGGGTTTTGGCACTGAGCAGGCCTTTGGTCCGGTTGAGCAGCTTATCCACGGTGAGCTTCAGGCTTTGCCCGGCGAATATTTGGCCGCTGTCGCTGTTGTCGAGGTTTTTGCTCACCAGTGTGACGCCAGTGTTACCGCTCAGCTCGCCGCCACGGTTGTCGAGGTCGTCAACGTTGAGATCCAGCACTTTTGTCGCGCCGATCAAACCGGCCTGGCGGTTGTCGAGGCTGGATGCCTTCAGGGTCAGGTCCGTGGTGCTGACCAGCGTGCCTTGACGGTTATCCAGCGCGGTGACGGTAACGTTGAGCCCGGCTTTGCCGGCGATGCTGGCGGCACGGTTGTCCAGGCGATCAGCGTTCAATGTCAGCGCGCCGTCGGCGATCAGCGAACCGCGCTGGTTGTCGAGCAGTGCATCTACGTTCAAATCGAGCTGATCGAGACTGCTGACCAAGCCATCGCTGTTATCCAGGCTGGCGCTGTGGCTGTCCACGGACGCGGCCGAGATGATCCCTTTGGCGTTGTTCAGGGCCTGGGCTGTCCTCAGGACCAGGCCTTGATTGCTGAGCAGCTTGCCGCCGCTGTTATCGAGGTTCCGCGCCGCCAGGGTGAACGCTAGCCGGCTGGAAATTTCACCGCCCTGGTTGTTGACGTCCTTGAGGTTGCTCAGCAGCAACAGGCCCGGGGCGTTGATCAGGCCGCCCTGGTTGTTCAACTGGCCCTGGTTCATGTCCAGGCTGACGCTGGTGTTGCTGAACAACTCCCCTTGCTGTTGATCCAGCCCGGTGACCGATGCGCTCAAGGCCTGGCTGCTGGCGATACGGCCGGCGGCGTTGTTCACCTGAGCGGCGGTGAGCTTGAGGGTGTTGCCCGAGGTCAGGCGGCCACCTTGACTGTTATTGAAAGCGCCAGTGCGGACCTCAGTGGCGGCGCTGCTCGAGATCAGGCCTTTCTGGCTATTGTCCAGGCTGGCGCTTTTGAGGCTCAGGCCAGCGTCGGTGCTGATGGAGCCACCCTGGTTGATCAGCCCACCCTGGCTGACGATGGACAACGCACCGGCGCTGCCCAGACTGCCAGCGGCGTTGTCGAGGCTGCCGGCGTTGACGGTCAGTTCACCTTCGCTGCTGATCAGGCCTTTGTTGTTCAACAATGCGTTGTCGAGTGTGATCACCAAAGCATTCAGGCTGCTGAGTGCGCCACCGCTGTTGTCCAGCGTACTGCCTGTGAGCGTGAGGCGGCCTTGGGCGTGGATCAGGCCTTTGGTCTGGTTGATCAGTTGCGCGACTTTCAATTCAAGCGCGCTGCCGGCAATCAGTTTGCCGCCGTCGCTGTTGTCCAGGCGTTGACCGCCGACCTTGACGTCCAGCCCTGCGGACAGCTCGCCCGCCCGGTTATCGACTTGCCCAACCTGCAAATCCAGCGCTTTTGTGGTGCCGACCAAGCCACCGTTGCGGTTATCCAGAACGCTGCCAGTCAGGCTCAGGTTGCCTTGTGAAACCAGCGCGCCGCCCTGCTGTTGCAGGGTATCGATCAGCGCGGTGAGGTCGGTTTGGCTGGAGATGCGGCCAAGGGCGTTTTGCACCTCATTGGCCTTCAAGTTCAGCGGGCCGACGCTGCTCAGCAGGCCACCGCTGTTGTCCAGCCGCGTGACTTCGACACCGACGCCGGCCTTGCCGGTGATGATCCCGTTGTTACGGTTGTCCAGTTGCGCGACCGCCAGTTGCAGCGCTTTGTCGGCGCGGATGTTGCCGCCACGGTTGTCGAGCGAATCGCTGCGCACGGTCAGCAGGTCGACCCCAGTGAGGCGACCGCCGCGGTTGTCGAGGCTACCGGTTTGCAGGCTGAGTGCGCCCTTGGCGGTCACTTCGCCCTGGCTCTGGTTGTCCAGCAGGCCGCTGATGCGTGCGCTCAGGCTGCCGTCGCTGATCACCTGGCCGGCGTTGCCGTTGTTCAGGCTCGCGGCCTGGATGTCCACGACCTTGCCCGAACCGAGCACGCCCTCGCGGTTGTCCAGCGCACCGCCCAGGCTGATGTTCAAGGCGTTATCGCCCAGCACCTGACCGTTGCGGTTATTCAGGGTCATTGCGTTGAGCCGGGTCAGACCGGCACTGGACACTTCGCCTTCCAGGTTGGTCAACGTTGCGTCGACGTTCACGCTCAGGTCGGCGTCGCTGCTCAAGGTGCCGCTGCTGTTGTCCAGGCTGGCGGCGCGCACGGCAAGGCCATTGGCCGAGACCAATCCTTGGGCGTTGTTCAACGCCTGGGCAATGGTCAGGTTGAGGCCCTGCTTGCTGACGACTTTGCCGGCACTGTTGTCCAGGCTGTTTGCATTCAGGCTGAAGGCCTTGTCGCTGGAGATCTCGCCGTCACGGTTGTTCACGGCGGCGAGGTTGTTCAACAGCAGCGCGCCGGGGGTGCTGATCAGCCCGCCCTGGTTGTTCAATTGCCCATGGTTGAGATCGAGGGTAAGGCTGGTGTTGCTGACCAATTGGCCGTTCTGTTGCTCCAGCCCGGTGACGCTGGCATTCAGGGCTTTGGCACTGGCGATGCGGCCGGAGGTGTTGCTCACCTGACCGGCCTTCAGTGCCAGCGTGTCGCCGCTGATCACGCTACCGCCGAGGTTGCTCAGGCTCGCGGCGCTGTCGATGTTCAACGCACCGACGCTGGTCAACTGGCCCGCATCGTTATTGATACCGGCGGCTTTGACGCTGGCGCTGGTGTCGCTTTTGAGGCTGCCTTGGGCATTGAGCAGTTGCCCGCGCAGGTCCAGGTTCATCCCTTGCCGGGCGTAAAGCGAGCCCTGGCGGTTGTCCAGTTGCCCGGCATTGACGGCCAGGGCGCCTCGGGTGGAGATCAACCCTTGGCTCTGGTTGGTCAGGCGTTCCAGGGTCAGGCGCAGGTCGTCGTAGGCGATCAGTTTGCCGCTGTTGCCGTTGTTCAGCTCGGTGCCGGTCAGCGCCAGGGCACCCTGGCTCGACAGCTCACCGCCGCGGTTATCCAACGTGCCTACGGTGAGGCTGGCAGCCTGGCTTGTGGTGACGACGCCGCTCTGACGGTTGTCCAGGCTCGCCGCGTTGAGGGTCAGCAGTCCGGCCGAAGACAGCAATCCCGCCTGATTCAGCAACTGCGCCGAAATGCTGGCGGTGAGCGCACCGTCACTGAGCAAGCGGCCTGCGGTGTTATCCATCGACGCAGCGCTGAGCTGCACGCTCTTGCTTGAAGTGATCCGGCCGCTGCGGTTGTTCACTTGGCTGCTGGCGTTGATATCCAACCCCTGCCCCGCCGCGACCAGACCCGCTACGTTGTCCAGCGAAGCAACGCGCAACGTAACGCCGTTCAGGCCGGTGAATTCGCCACTGGTGTTATTCAACTGCCCGACATTGGCCGTCAGGTTGCCGTTGCTGCTGACTGTGCCCTGGGTATTGAGCAGTGTGTTGGCGGTGATGTTCAGTGTATTGCTGCTGAGTACCCGTCCTTTACTTTGATTGTCCAGGGTCGCGGCGTTGACCGTGGTGGTCTGCCCGCCGCTCAGGGTTCCGCCCTGGTTACTCAGCGTCTGCGCCACGTTGGCTGTGAGGTTACGACTGGCAACAACGCTCTGACCATTGTTATTCAGGCTCTGCGCCGTCAGGCTCACATCCCCCGTGGTGTTGCGGGTGTTGTCCGCATTAACCCCAGCCTCGATGATGCCGTTGTTGGTCAACTGCCCGTCCGCGTTCAGCGTAACGCTGTCCCGCGCCGCAAGACTCTGCTGGTTGCTCAGGTTGCCCTGGGTCTGGGCGTTCAACGTGGTGCCGGCGTAGACCGGGCCTTGGGCATCGAGGCTCGCGGCTTTGACGTTGATCGTGCCGGTGGCCGAGGTCTGCGCCAGGCTCAGGTGGCCGTTGGCATCGAGCTGAATATCACCGCCACTGGCAATCAGCTTGCCATCCAGCTTCACCCCAACCCCGGCCTCGGTGCCCACCAGTTTGATCGCGCCGGCGTACATACCGCCCAGGGCCGAAGAGTCGATAGCCAGTTGCGGCTTGGCGCTGCCGTCGTCGGCGCGGGCCGTGGCGCTCAAGGTGTCGGCGTTGACGTCGTTACGCCCGGTGACGATGGTCAGGTTCTTGGCCTGAATCTCAGCGTTGATCTTGGCGCTGCGAGTGATGATTTCGAAACTGTCGACGTTGTTGGCGTTCAGGCCCGCGCCTTCGATGGCGACGCTGCCCTGGTCGACCTGATAGCGGCTCACCTGGCCGTTCTCGATGATTGGCTTGCCGGTGGTCAGGGTGGCCTTCGGGGTATTGATGAAGCCGCAGCCGTTGCAGGTAATGCCGTAGGGGTTGGCCACGATCACGCGGGCCGATTGCCCGGCCACTTCAGTGTAGCCGCGCAACTGGCTGGGGTTGCCGCCGTTGACTTCGTTGAGGATGGTGGTGGCGGCCGTGCCGTTGAGGTTCGGGTTGCCGATAATGATCCCGCCCAGTTGCGTGGACTGGGTGCGGGCGGTGGCGTTGTTGAGGATCACGCCGTTGCTGCCGACGTTGTAGTCGCTGAACTGGTTGTGGGACAGCCCGCTGCCGTTGGGTTTGGCGATGTTGACGATGGGTACGCCGTTGCCTGCCTGACTGAGGCCGGTACCCGGGGCGCTGACGACAATGCCGTCTGCCTGGGCCCACATCGGTTGCCAGAACATGACGTTGGCCAGCAGGAACGCCAGGCCACGCTTGGGCATGCCCCAGAAGCGGTCACGGGCGTGCAGGGCTGCGGAAGGTTGGCGGGCCAGGAAGGCGTATTGGCGGTCGTCCATGTTCAGGTCTCGTTGCAGCAAAATTTAGAGAAATGCATCAATGCGGAAGTAGATCGGCGCTTCGCGCTCGGTCAGGGCATCCGGGCGTTCCAGGGAATGGGCGAAGGTGACACTGGCGCTCAAGTGCTCGCCGCGGGCGAACAACTCCACCGAGTTGCTCGACATGCGCCCGTGCTGCCCGCCGTTGTAGCGGTCGCCGCGAATCACGCCCTGGTCATAGCCGAGGCTGGTGCCGTATTCGGCGAACACCGGGCGCAGCCACTCCACCGCCACCGGGCGGCTCCAGCGCAGGTCGTTGCGCCAGTAGCCGCCGCTGTCGCCGGACAGTGATTGGTCCTTGTAGCCACGAATCGACGATTGCCCGCCCAGGCTCATGCGCTGTGGGCTGAACAGCACGTCTTCGCTGCGCTGGCCGGTCATCAGGCTGCTGAAGCTGAAGGACTCGTCCCACAGTTTGAAAGGCTGCAGGTAGCTGGCGGTGGCGGTGTATTTGCGATAGCGCGCATCCGGCACGCCAGGGCCCGGGTCGTGATCGCCCTGGGCGTCCAGGGCACCGATGCCCTCCTGCATGCCCAGGTCGAGGTTGACGAAAGCACTGCCGACTCGCCGTCCGTGGTTGATCCCGAACTGCGCTTCGCTGATGCGATTGCTGCTCTCGCGAAGCTTGCTGTCTTCGATGAAGTTGTTGGTGCGCAGGTACGAAAGGCCGGTGTTGAGGGAAGTCTTGCTCAGCGCATCGCGATGGATCACCCGCTCGACCCGCAACTGATGGTTCTGGCTGTCGCCCGTCTGCTTGAAGTTGAAACCGTTGGCCGGGATTTGCGAGCGGTATTCGCTCTGGCTGTAGGTGTAGCTGACGTTCCACCAGCCCCAAGGCAGGTTGTAATAAAGCATGGCGTTGTTGGAAGTGTGCTGGTGATCGGTCATCCCATCGTGACCGCCACGCAACATCAACTGGTCGGCCAGGCCCAGCGGGCTGTCCCACTCGAAGCTGCTGCCCCACTGCTGCTCACCGGTGCTGCGCTGGCCGTCGTTGCTGCGCGACAGGCCGGCGCGCCAAGGCTTTTTCGGTTCATTGGTGACCCGCACTTCACTGCCACCGACTTCCTGGCCGGGGGTCAGCTCCATCTTGGCCTGGTTCGACGGCAGGCGATTGAGCTGGTCCACCATCTGCTCGATCTCCCGCAGGTTGACCAGGTCACCGGCCTTGCCGGGAAAAGCCATCGCCAGCTCACGGTCCGACAACTGGCTGTTTTCGGCGCCCTTCAAGCCTTCCAATCGCCCTTCCACCACCAGTACGCTCAGATGCCCACCGGACAGGTCCTGCTGCGGCAGATAGGCACGGCTGGTGACCAGCCCCTTTTCGATGTAGTGGTCGGTGATGACTTTGAGCAGTTCGTTAAGCTGCGGCACACCCAGGCATTGGCCGATGTAGGGCTTGAGCAGATGCTCGCGCTCGCTGGCGGAAAGACTGTTGGCGCCTTTGAGCTCGATGGTCTTGATGGGGAAGCAACGGGTATCGACAGGTGCGCTCGGCTGGGCCGGCTTCGCCTCCTGGCCGGGCAGGTCCTTGAGTTCCTCCAGGCGACGACGCTGCTCTTCGAGCAAACGGTTCTGGCGCTCGCGGATCAGGTCCGTCTCGCCTGGAGTGGGGGCGGCGTGAGCCAGGGTCAGCGGAGAAAGGCACAGCAAAGCCACGCACAACCTCGCCCAAAAGACGGGTGAGGACATGTTCGATCCCTCGAGTGGAAAATGACATCAAAATAGTGGCGCGATATTAATGAGCCATCATTTTGACGTCAACTAAATGAATTGGGCTTTAAGGCTATTTCTGGAACCATTCATCTGAAATCGGATGGCGCCGGTACGGGGGTACGAAAGGTCCCGAGGCAACTCTGGAAACCTCCGACAAAACGGACAAGCAGCGTTCGCCGGGGTAATTTTGTATCGACGGGGCTTCATAAAAAACCGGACTCAAGGTCCGGTTCTTTTATGAAAGAGCTAGGCATTCGCCTCGGAAAGCACGGATACCCTGCAGGGCAGAGGGTTGACGACTACTTGCTTGCCTCCTCAACGGCTGCCGTGTTCCGAGGACCGAAAGAATATTTCAGCGCCCTTGCCTTCATGGTGCGCGGATCAGGTAAGCCTACGGTCTCTGGGCCCGCAAAGCCGGTGACACCGTTGTTGAACGTGGGATTGATCGCGTCGAACAGGAAGCTGAAACCTTGTTTCAGCGAGCTCTGGGCAATGCCGTGACACCCCATGCAACCACCCATGGTCAGGCTTTGGGTGCTGTGGTCATAAACCGGCACCTTGATGTTCGGCTGGTTGCGCGCATTGGTCAGGGTGTTGTTATTCGGGATCGGGAATACGTTGCTCCCACGAAACAGCTGAATCCCCGGCTGGCTGCTTTCGACCATGATATTGGCCAGGTAGTAATCCGGATCGGTTTGAGTACTCGACGGGATGGCCTGCACGCCTTTGAGCCGATAGTGCTTCCAGACCGAATTATCGAACTCATTGCTGCTATCCATGAGTTGCTTGACCTGGTTGTTCACCGCCGCAACTTCGGAATAAATGGTCAGCGGTTGAACGACACGAATCGGGCCTGCCTGCCCCTCGGGGATTCCATTACTGTTGGAGTAGACGGGAGGATTGAGGTTCGAATTGGCGACTGGCCCCGCCTTCGGTAAAGAAACCGTATGGGTTTTGCTGCCGTCAGAGAAAGTGGCCGTTGGGGGATTTGTATCGGAACCGGGGTAGGCAATCTCGTTGTAATTGGCGATGTAGTAGAGTCCGCTCGGCGACTTGCCATCGGACAACGTCAGGGCATCCTCATGCTCGAACGTGGCGAATATGAAGGTCGGGTAGTTGGGCGTCTTGTGGATGATATGCAGGGCAACCAACGCGTAGTCTTCATTGTGCGCCACCGGCGTATCGTCTTTGCCCTGGTAGGTCACCACCGTCGCTGTATGGTAGCGCCCGCGATTCTGTACCGGAATGTCTGCCAGCTTGCGCCATGCCGCCTTGACCTCCACCGCGCCGTCGGGCAGCACTACATTAGTATCCGGGAAACTGGTCAGGCCTTTCGCATATTCGTAAACGACGGGGTTCGCCTTGGCCTCGAACAGGATCTGGCTGTCGTTTGAAGGTGCGTAGTCGTTTCCTGTCTTCGCCGCATTCGGCGGGTTGACCGGGAAAAATATCGCGTTCTGACCTATCTGGGTCGCCTCGTCCAGATTGTTGTAATGAGCATAGGTGGCGCCAGCCGCCAAGGGCACCCCAGTGGGGAAATTGATGTAGCTGTATTGCGGGTCGGAACCAAACGGACGTATAGGACCGCCAGCGGAGTTTTTTTGTTTTCCCGCCGGAAACAGCTCGGTACGGTGAGCGAAGGTTTGCCACAACAAGGGATTGGGAGATTGTGAGGCCTTGCCCGAATCGGCAAAGCTGCCGGTGGGATTGCCGACGCCACGGTTAGCCGGCAACGGGGTCTTGGCCGTATTGTTCAGCGCGAAAAAGCTCCGCCAGGCGAACGTCGCATAGTCGGTATGGCTAAGACCCGTTGCCAGGTCCGCAGGCAGTTGTGGGTTGTCTGCTGTCAGATCGCTCGTGGTAATGGCATAGGAAACGCCCAGCCCCGGCGCGCCCGTCAAATCCCCGGGGAACGTCTTGGAAAAATAGGGGCTCCAGTTGACTCCGTCGATTGAAGCAAACGTATTCGTGCCACTGCTGATGAAAATGCGGTTGCCGATCATTGTGGCACGGCTCAGGAGAAGCTCATTGGCGATGCCCGACAGCGTTTGCTCATCGCCCCACTGAGCACTGCGGTTGTAAGCACGCACGGCCAAATGGCCAACGTCATAAGAGTAGTAAAGCAACAGTTCACCGTTATATACCACCGGCACTATGCTCAGGACCCTGTAAGCGTTTGCCTTGAACCCGAGATTTGGCTGGCTCCACTGAAGACCATCGTCCGAGGTCACGTAGTAAACCGTGTCGTCGTCCTCCTCGCAGTAGAAGACAAACAATTGTCCGTTGTACACCACAGGACTGTTATAGGCGGCATCACTGGAGGCCGTGACAGGGCTAGCGTCGGACCAAGTCATGCCATCTTCGGAACTGATGCTATTTATTTGAGCCTGGTCGGTAAAGGTCAGTATCAGCTTTTGCTTGAACACCGTGACTGAAACATTACCCAAGATATTGGCGACGGGGATGGACTGTGGGGCAGACCAGTTATTTCCCTGCGCCGAAGTGGAAAAATAGATATGAGCGGTATCGCTATCGCTGACCCAGAACATATACATCTTGCCTTTGAACGATTGCACCGCGGGTGTAAACAACCCAACCGAAGTGGATGGCACGTTGCTGGTTGCAGACGGTTTTCCATTGAGGGCATCAGGACTGTCGAATACGTCCACTTCGATCCCCACACCTCTTTGCGGAGTGGCGATGACTACACTTTCTGCATAACTTGATGAGACCGCGAATAAACTACACAGGCACAACACCAGCCGACTGGATATCGCTCTAAGGTTCATCGCTTTCATTCCTTTGAGTTAATGAAGATCCAACATCTGACAGGAGCACTCCAGCGTTGCAGGTTCAGCGCTACCTGTCACATTTTCCATGGTAGACGACGGTTTAATATCGGCGAGGGAATTGCGAAAAAGAAAGCCATCAGGACGGTGGCCAATGAACTTTCCACCCGAGACCGGCCTCAACCCATTACCTGCCTAACAAGGAATACGAGGCCCTGCCATGAAAACCCTCTTGAAACTCACCCTCGCAGCCACCCTGACCTGCGCCCTGCCCGCCTGGGCTTGCACGCCTGACGAAGCCACCCTCAAACGTGAACAGCTGGCCCAGGAAGTGTCCAAGCTCACCGAGCAGAACCCGGCCAAGGCCAAGGAAATCAATGATGAGTTGCAGGCCATGAACCTGGAGACCGCCAGCAAGGATCTGCCGGATAAGTGCCAGTTGATCGATAAACGTCTGGAAGAGTTGAAGCAGGCGGAGAAGAAGGCTGGGTGATTGCTCGAACCGGGCACAGTCAGCTTTTGTGGCGAGGGAGCTTGCTCCCGCTGGGGTGCGTAGCGCCCCCAAAAACCAAGTCTCACTGCGGAAAAATGGTGAACTCGCACCATTGGGCCGCTACGCAGCCTAGCGGGAGCAAGCTCCCTCGCCACAGGGGTCTGCACCAAACTTACATTTTAGTTTCACCCATAAAAAACCGGACCCAAGGTCCGGTTTTTTTCATGAAGCCCTACCGCCGCTTCACTCAGCCGCAGGCGCCTCTGGCTTGCGGCGCTTGAGCGGGGCCATGCCGTCCTTGCTGACCAGCGATGGGGCGTCGGTCTTCGGGCGGTTGGCGGTCTTGCGCTTGGTCGGGGCCTTGGCGCCGGTTTTCTTCTTGTCGCCCTTGGCGTCGACCTTTTTCTTTTTCACACCCACGGCCTTGCCCGAGGCCTTGACCTTTTTCGGTCCGCCGTAGGTGCCTTTGACTTCCTTGATGGTGCGGCGCTCGAAGCTCTGCTTGAGGTAGCGCTCGATGCTCGACATCAGGTTCCAGTCGCCGTGGCAGATCAGCGAAATCGCCAGGCCGTCATTGCCGGCGCGGCCGGTGCGACCGATGCGGTGCACGTATTCGTCGCCGCTACGGGGCATGTCGAAGTTGATGACCATGTCCAGGCCATCCACGTCCAGGCCGCGGGCGGCGACATCGGTGGCGACGAGGATTTTCACGCCACCCTGCTTGAGGCGGTCGATGGCCAGCTTGCGGTCCTTCTGGTCTTTCTCGCCGTGCAGCACGAACGCCTTGTATTCCTGGGCCACCAGGCGACCGTAGATGCGGTCGGCCATGGCCCGGGTGTTGGTGAACACGATGGCTTTTTCGTAGGTTTCGTTGGCCAGCAACCAGTTGACGATCTGTTCTTTGTGCTGGTTGTGGTCGGCGGTGATGATCTGCTGGCGGGTGGTGGAATTCAGTTGGCTGACCGCGTTGAGCTGCAAGTGCTCAGGGTTGTTCAACACCTTGGCGATCATCTCGCGCAGGCCCGAACCGCCGGTGGTGGCGGAGAACAGCATGGTCTGCTGGCGATTGACGCATTCGTCCACCAGGCGCTGCACGTCTTCGGCAAAGCCCATGTCCAGCATGCGATCGGCCTCGTCCAGCACCAGCACTTCGACTTCCTTGAGGTCGAGGTTGCCGGCGTTCAACTGCTCGATCATCCGCCCCGGCGTGCCGATCAGGATGTCCGGCACCTTGCGCAACATGGCGGCCTGGACCTTGAAGTCTTCGCCGCCGGTGATCAGGCCGGACTTGATGAAGGTGAATTGCGAGAAGCGCTCCACTTCCTTCAAGGTCTGCTGGGCCAGTTCGCGGGTCGGCAGCAGGATCAGGGTCTTGATGCTGACGCGGACCTTGGCCGGACCGATCAGGCGGTTGAGGATCGGCAGCACGAACGCGGCGGTCTTGCCGCTGCCTGTTTGCGCCGTCACCCGCAAGTCACGCCCCTGGAGCGCGAGCGGAATAGCCGCTGCCTGCACCGGCGTTGGCTCGACAAATTTAAGCTCGGCCACGGCTTTGAGCAGGCGTTCGTGCAGGGCGAATTGGGAAAACACGGGTGCTACCTCGAAGAAATGCAAAAAAACAGCTGCATAGGGTAACGGTTTCGAGCGCCAAGGCCGAGTTTCTTTATACAAACGGCGGTAAATCGGTGCATTTTTATAAGCCGATTTGTCATCGACGGTCACTTGACCGGGCTTAAATGCTCTAATCGTCCCGTCGCGTCTTTATAGAAGAACCGTTTCGTCCATGGACATCAAACAACTCTGGGTCAACATCCAAGACCTCTGGGGTGCCCTTGACCAGCACCCGCTCCTGCATTCCAGCCTCGCCCTGATATTGCTGCTGGTCATCGCCCTGGTGTTGGGACGGGTGGCGCGCTACCTGATCCTGCACGCGGCCAAGCTGCTTGGGCGTCAACCGGCCCTGCACTGGGTCAACGACTTGCGCCAGAACAAAGTCTTCCATCGCCTGGCGCAGATGACGCCGTCACTGATCATCCAGTTCGGCTTGCACCTGGTGCCGGAACTGAGCAAGACCAGCATGATGTTCCTGGGCAACGTCGCCCTGGCGTTCACCATCCTGTTCATGGTGCTGAGCCTCAGTGCCCTGCTCAGCGCCCTGCTGGACGTGTACGCCCGCACCGAACATGCGCGTACCCGCTCGATCAAGGGCTACGTGCAACTGACGAAGATGGTGCTGTATGTGTTTGGCGCGATCATCATCGTCGCCACGCTGATCGACCGTTCGCCGCTGTTGCTGCTATCGGGCCTGGGTGCGATGTCGGCGGTAATCCTGTTGGTCTACAAGGACACCCTGCTGTCATTCGTCGCCAGCGTGCAGTTGACCAGCAATGACATGCTGCGGGTCGGCGACTGGATCGAGATGCCCCAGGTCGGCGCCGACGGTGATGTGGTGGATATCACGCTGCACACGGTGAAGGTGCAGAACTTCGACAAGACCATCGTCTCGATCCCGACCTGGCGGCTGATGTCCGAGTCGTTCAAGAACTGGCGCGGCATGCAGCAGTCCGGCGGGCGACGGATCAAGCGCAGCCTGTTCATCGATGCCAGCGGCGTGCGCTTCCTGCATGACGAGGAAGAACAGCGCCTGACCCAGGTGCGCCTGCTGACCGACTACATCGGCCGCAAGCAGGCCGAGCTCAAGGCCTGGAACGAGGCCCAGGGCAACGTCGCGGCGATGTCGGCCAACCGTCGGCGGATGACCAACCTGGGCACCTTCCGCGCCTATGCCCTGGCCTATTTGAAGAGCCACCCGGAGATCCAGCCGAACATGACCTGCATGGTCCGGCAGATGCAAACCACCGCCCAGGGTATCCCACTGGAAATCTACTGCTTCACCCGCACCACGGCGTGGGCGGACTACGAACGCATCCAGGGGGATATTTTCGATTACCTGCTGGCGGTGATGCCGGAGTTCGGATTGAACCTGTACCAGCAGCCCAGCGGCATGGACTTGCGTTCAGGGTTGCTGCCGGCGGTGTTGGGGGCGAGTCACCTGCCGGAGCCGCAGAAGCAAGTGATCTGACCCTCAGCCAAGATCTCCATGTGGGAGCGGGCTTGCTCGCGAAGGCGTCGCCTCAGTCGATATATTTGTTGCCTGACACTCCGCCTTCGCGAGCAAGCCCGCTCCCACAAGGGGATTCAGTGTGAAAGCTGAGACTGGCGTACCCCCAACCGACTGATCCACACCGCCGCCAGTATCACCGCCCCACCCAGCAGCAACCGCCCCAACGCCTCGTGCTGGTTCCAGATCAGCAGGTTCATCAGCAGCCCCACCGGCACGTGCAGGTTGTTCATCACCGCCAGCGTCCCGCCGTTGACCAGGCAGGCGCCTTTGTTCCACCAGTACAACCCCAGTGCGGTGGAAACCAGGCCGAGGAACACCAGCACGCCCCATTGCAACGGCGCTTCTGGCCAGAAATTGGCCTTGCCGAACAGCAGGAATGCCGGCAACGCCACCATCAACGCACCGAGATAGAAATAGCCGAAACGCCGGTAGTGCGGCAGGTCGCTCGGGTGACGGGCCACCAGGTGTTTGTAGAGCACCTGCCCGGCCGCATAGGTGAAGTTGGCCAGTTGCAGCAGCAAAAAGCCCATGAAGAAATCCGGGTTGATCCGGTCGTAGCGAATCACCGCCGCGCCGGCCACGGCCACCAGCGCCGCGATCAACGCCCAGGGATTGAAGCGCCGGTTCAGCGCATCCTCGATCAAGGTCACGTGCAAAGGCGTAAGGATGGTGAACAGCAGCACCTCGGGCACCGTCAATACTCGGAAGCTCAGGTACAGGCAGACGTAGGTCACGCCGAACTGCAAGGCACCGATCAACAGCATGCCGCGCATGAACGACGGCTCCACCTGACGCCAGCGGGTCAGCGGAATGAACACCAGCCCGGCCAACAGGACCCGTACCAGTACAGCGAAGTAACTGTCGACATGCCCAGCCAGGTACTCGCCGATCAGGCTGAAGGAAAATGCCTGGATCAATGTCACAAAAAGTAGATAGCCCATATCGCCCCTCGTTTCAGATGGCGGCGAAGATAGCGTTTTTTGAGGACGGTAACGAGCAGATAATAGAAACTGGCCAGCCCCGTCGCAGCAGGCAAAAAAAGCAGTACTTCATGATCGAAAGGGAGAGCATCGTTGTGGCGACGTCAAATCGGAACAAGAGCTGTTTTAACCGGTGATCTATAGGCCTGCTTACCGCTTTGCTGTCGGCAGGCATTGCCAACAGTTTCGCAGAGGATAAGGAAGTCAAAGAAATGCAGAGTATTCAGTTCCAAAAGGTCATTGATCTGAGCCACATCATCAGCCCGACCATTCCACTGTGGCCTAACGATCCCCCAATGACATTCGATGTGGTGGCTTCGCAGGAAAAAGACGGTTATTACTTGCGGCGCTTTAGCATTGGTGAGCACAGCGCGACTCATATGAACGCTCCAAATAGTTTTCACCCCAATGCCATTGGGATTGATGCCTATGAACCGGCGTCACTGGTACGGCCTGCTGTCGTGATCGATATACGTCCCCTGACTCAAGACAATCCAGATTATGTAATTGGCATCCAGGATATCGAAAAATGGGAACAGACCCATGGACACATTGATCAGGGATCTGTCGTGCTGTTTTATACAGGGTGGCAAGAGCTCTGGAACGATCCTGAGCGCTTTATCAATGAGGATGAGAAAGGTCCTCACTTCCCGGGTATTGGTGCTGCTGCCACAACGTTTTTGCTTGAAGAACGCCGGATAGCAGGAGTCGGTATCGATACACATGGTGCTGATCCAGGCCAAGACACGGTTTATGCCACCAACAGTCAAATCCTGGCTAAAAATGGGATTGTCCTGGAGTGCCTGACCAATCTTGATCAGTTACCCGCGAAAGGCACGACACTGGTCATTGGAGTGCTTCGCTTGAAAGAGGGGTCGGGCTCTCCTGTTTCCGTCATGGCATTTGTACCCTGAACTCACCTCAACTTGGAATTTCAGCCACTACCGGGGCACGAGCCTGGCACTGCTGCCGGTAGTGCTGGATGAAACCAAGGCTCTGCATTCGAACACACAAGGCTTTAGCTCAAGTTTGCCCGCTTCATTTTTTGCAAGACATCTGCGCCCCTCATCAGAAAAAAAAAGCCCGATCTCGCTAAAGCGTTCAATCGGGCTGATGCACTCAGGAGCAATAAGTGCAAAGGGAGGTTCGATGCGCAAAACGGTTTGAAGGGAATCGCCAGGTCACTAGACCACCTGGCGATTACCCGAGGATTAACGGATCAGGCGACCTGGGACAATTTGGCGTTGGCCTGATTCAGGCCCTTCTCCTGGAAGTCGCCGCCCAGGTTCATGCCTTCGGCATGGATGAAGGTCACGTCGTGGATGCCGATGAAGCCCATGACTTGGCGCAGGTAGGGTTCCTGATGGTCGGTGCTGCCACCGGCGTGAATGCCGCCCCGAGCGGTGAGCACGAAGGCGCGCTTGTCGGCCAGCAGGCCCTGGGGGCCGGTGGGGGTGTATTTGAACGTCACGCCGGCACGCAGCACATGGTCGAGCCACGCCTTCAAGGTGCTGGGAATGGCGAAGTTGTACATCGGTGCAGCCATCACCAGTACGTCGGCGGCCAGCAGCTCATCGGTCAGTTGGTTCGAACGTTCCAGCGAGGCGTTTTCGATGTCGTTGCGCTGCTCGACAGGCTTCATCCAGCCACCCAGCAGATTGGCATCCAGGTGCGGCACCGGGTTGATGGCCAGGTCGCGGACGGTGATGTCGTCGGCCGGGTGCGCAGCTTTCCACTGGCTGATGAAGGTCTGGGTCAGTTGACGGGAAACCGAGTCTTGCTGGCGGGCACTGCTTTCGATGATCAGAACGCGGGACATGGCTTGTAGGCTCCATCTGAGAATGTTGTCAGTCGATGGAAAGAAGGTTAAACGTGAGCATATCGATGAAAAAGCGCAAATAACTGCTGTAATGCATCGATATTTTCGTTTATAAGCGGAGCAGGCACGATCACCTGCCCCGTTGCCGGCTATTTCGGCTGACAGGTCAGCTTGATGCGCAGCTTGATGATGTTGCGGTTGAACTTGGCCGTGGCGTTCTTGAACTTGCCGGCGGCGACTTCAATCTTGCGGGTGCGCGGTGCCTCGGGACCGTTGTTGAACACCACGGTGCAGGCCGCGTCGGTGCTGCCGTAGTTGTTGACCTGGATAGAGCCGATGTCGGCATCGGTGTCATAGGCGGTGTAGTCGATGCTCAGGCCGTTGAGGTGTTTTTCCACATCGATCGGGTAGGCAAACGCAGTCAGTGGCAGCAAAGCCAGCACCACACAACAGATTTTCTTCATTCGGCAGTCTCCACCAAGGGACCGCCAGCTTAGGACAAGAGGAGCTCATTATGAAAGCGCCCCGCGTGACCCTTGATCAATGGCGAACCTTGCAAGCCGTGGTGGACCACGGTGGTTTCGCCCAGGCCGCCGAAGTGCTGCATCGCTCCCAGTCATCCGTGAGCTACACCGTGGCCCGCATGCAGGATCAGCTCGGCGTGCCGTTGCTGCGCATCGATGGACGCAAGGCCGTGTTGACCGAAGCCGGCGGGGTGCTGCTGCGCCGCTCGCGGCAACTGGTGAAACAGGCCAGCCAATTGGAAGACCTGGCCCACCACATGGAGCAGGGCTGGGAAGCGGAAGTGCGCCTGGTGGTCGACGCGGCCTACCCCAACGCCCGCCTCGTTCGCGCCTTGACCGCGTTCATGCCGCAAAGCCGTGGCTGCCGGGTGCGGCTGCGCGAAGAAGTGTTGTCGGGTGTCGAGGAAGTGCTGCTTGAAGGCGTGGCCGACCTGGCCATCAGCGGCTTCAGCATTCCCGGTTACCTGGGGGCGGAGTTGAGCGACGTGGAGTTCATCGCGGTGGCCCATCCCGAGCATGCCTTGCACCGCCTCAATCGCGAGCTGAACTTCCAGGACCTGGAAAGCCAGTTGCAAGTGGTCATCCGCGACTCCGGCCGCCAGCAGCCTCGCGACGTCGGCTGGCTCGGCGCCGAGCAGCGCTGGACCGTGGGCAGCCTGGCCACCGCCGCGAGTTTTGTCGGCAGCGGCCTGGGCTTCGCCTGGCTGCCCCGGCACATGATCGAACGGGAACTCAAGGAAGGCGTGCTCAAGCGTCTACCCTTGGAACAGGGAGGCAGCCGCAACTCGACCTTCTATCTTTTCTCAAACAAGGAAAAACCCCTTGGGCCGGCCACGCAAATCCTGATCGAATTGCTGCGTACCTTCGACACCGCGCCGCTGGATGCACCGTTCGCCGCCCCTGAACAAGCCTGACAAGGACTTCGCCGATGGCCTATTTTGCACACGAAGGATGCGACCTGCATTACGAGGAATACGGCCACGGCACGCCCTTGGTGCTGGTCCATGGGCTGGGCTCCAGCACCCGCGACTGGGAAAAGCAGATCCCGGCATTGTCCGTCCGCTACCGCCTGATCGTGATGGATGTGCGCGGCCATGGCCGCTCCGACAAACCCCGCGAGCGCTACAGCATCAAAGGTTTCAGCGCCGACCTGAGCGCCCTGATCGATCACCTGGAGCTGGGTCCGGTGCATTTGGTGGGCTGGTCCATGGGTGGCATGATCTGTTTCCAATTGGCGGTGGATGAGCCCGAACGGATCAGGAGCCTGTGCATCGTCAACAGCGCGCCAGAGGTCAAGGTCCGCACGCCCGACGATTGCTGGCAATGGTTCAAGCGCTGGAGCCTGATGCGCCTGCTCAGCCTGGAAACCATCGGCAAGGCCCTGGGCGCCAAGCTGTTTCCCAAGCCTGAGCAAACCGAGTTACGCCTGGAAATGGCCCGGCGCTGGGCAAAGAACGACAAACGTGCTTATCTCGCCAGCTTCGATGCAATCGTGGGGTGGGGCGTCCAGGAACGACTTTCACAGGTCGCCTGTCCAACCCTCGTCATCTGCGCCGACCACGACTACACCCCGGTGGCGCTGAAAGAAGCCTATGTAAAGCGGCTGCCCAATGCACATCTGGTGGTCATCGCCGATTCACGGCACGCTACCCCGCTGGATCAACCCGAACGCTTCAACCAAACCCTGCTCGACTTTTTGACCGCAACCGATTCCACCACTCAGGATCTCTGACCCCATGCTGAAAAAAATCGCCCTCGCCGCCGGCACCGTATTGTTTGCCGCCAACCTGATGGCCGCCACGCCCGCCAAGGCGCCCCATGTACTGCTGGACACCACCAACGGTCTGATCGAAATCGAACTGGACCCGGTCAAGGCCCCCATCAGTACCAAGAACTTCCTCGAGTACGTGGACAGTGGTTTCTACAACAACACGATTTTCCACCGCGTGATCCCGGGCTTCATGGCCCAGGGCGGCGGCTTTACCGCACAGATGCAACAGAAAGACACCAAGGCACCGATCAAGAACGAAGCCAGCAATGGCCTGCATAACGTTCGCGGCACCTTGTCGATGGCGCGCACGTCCAACCCGGACTCGGCCACCAGCCAGTTCTTCATCAACGTGGCCGACAACGCCTTCCTCGATCCGGGCCGTGACGCCGGTTACGCGGTGTTCGCCAAGGTGGTCAAGGGCATGGACGTGGTGGACATCATCGTCAACTCCCAGACCACCACCAAGCAAGGCATGCAAAACGTGCCGATCGACCCTGTGCTCATCAAGTCGGCCAAGCGCATCGACTGAGGCGGCACACGGCAAGCCTGGGCGGCGCGGTCATCCCGCACCGCCCATCAGCAAAAAGGAGAGCCCCTGCCAGGGCATTTACAGATGGTTTTTCGCCGCTTCGAAACACTGATCGATATCTTCCGCGACGCCCCGAGCTCGGCCCCGCCGAACCGCGTCCTGCCCTTCTACACCTATTATCTGAAACAGGTCTGGCCCAGCTTCGTCGTGCTGCTGGTGGTTGGCCTGATCGGCGCGCTGATCGAAGTGGCGCTGTTCAGCTACCTGAGCCGCATCATCGACCTGACCCAAGGCACGCCCAATGTGGACTTCTTCAAGGTCCATGGCCTGGAGCTGGCCTGGATGGCCGTGGTGGCGCTGGTTTTCCGGCCAATCTTCGTGGCCTTGCATGACCTGCTGGTGCACCAGACCCTGAGCCCCGGCATGACCAGCCTGATCCGCTGGCAGAACCACAGCTACGTGCTCAAGCAGAGCCTGAATTTCTTCCAGAACGATTTCGCCGGGCGCATCGCCCAGCGCATCATGCAGACCGGCAATTCCCTGCGCGACTCGGCGGTCCAGGCGGTGGATGCCCTGTGGCATGTACTGATCTATGCCGTCAGTTCCCTGGTGCTGTTCGCCGAAGCCGACTGGCGCCTGATGATCCCGCTGCTGATGTGGATTGCCGCCTACATCGGCGCACTCTGCTATTTCGTGCCACGGGTCAAGGAGCGCTCGGTGGTGTCATCCGATGCCCGCTCCAAACTCATGGGGCGGATCGTCGACGGCTACACCAACATCACCACCCTGAAGCTGTTCGCCCATACCAATTTCGAACAGCAATACGCCCGCGAAGCCATCCAGGAGCAGACCGAAAAAGCCCAGTTGGCTGGACGCGTGGTGACCAGCATGGACGTGGTCATTACCAGCATGAACGGGCTGCTGATCGTCGGCACCACCGCGCTGGCGCTGTGGCTCTGGACTCAGTCGCTGATCAGCGTGGGCGCCATTGCCCTGGCGACCGGGCTGGTGATCCGCATCGTCAACATGTCCGGCTGGATCATGTGGGTGGTCAACGGCATCTTCGAAAACATCGGCATGGTCCAGGACGGCCTGCAGACCATCGCCCAGCCGGTCAGCGTCACCGACCGCGACCAGGCCAAGCCCCTGGCGGTGGCTCGCGGCGAGGTGCGTTTCGAGCATGTGGATTTCCACTATGGCAAGAAAAGCGGGGTCATCGGCGACCTCAACCTGACCATCAAGCCCGGCGAGAAAATCGGCCTGATCGGCCCGTCCGGCGCGGGTAAATCCACCTTGGTGAACCTGCTGCTGCGCCTCTATGACGTGCAAAGCGGGCGCATCCTCATCGACGGCCAGGACATCGCCGAAGTCGGCCAGGAAAGCCTGCGCGAGCGCATCGGCATGATCACCCAGGACACCTCGCTGCTGCATCGCTCGATTCGCGAAAACCTGCTCTACGGCAAACCCGACGCCACCGATGCGCAACTCTGGGAAGCCGTGCACAAGGCCCGGGCCGATGAATTCATCCCATTGCTGTCGGACGCCGAAGGTCGCACCGGCTTCGATGCCCATGTGGGTGAGCGCGGGGTGAAACTGTCCGGCGGCCAGCGCCAGCGCATCGCTATCGCGCGCGTGCTGCTCAAGGACGCGCCGATTCTGATCATGGACGAAGCGACGTCAGCGCTGGACTCGGAAGTCGAGGCGGCGATACAGGAAAGCCTTGAAACCCTGATGCAAGGCAAGACCGTGATCGCCATCGCCCACCGCCTCTCCACCATCGCCCGGATGGACCGATTGGTGGTGCTGGAAAATGGCCGCATCGCCGAAACCGGCAGCCATGCCGAATTGCTGGCCCAGGGCGGGTTGTATGCGCGGCTGTGGCAGCATCAGACCGGTGGTTTCGTGGGAATCGACTGATTCCGACCTGACACAGCTGACCCTGTGGCGAGGGAGCTTGCTCCCTCGCCACAGGGTTCGGTGTCAGGCCTGCCGATACGGCAGTGCCGTCCTGGCCTCTTCGGCGTATGCCAGCACCCCCTCCTGCTCGCGCACGAGAAAATCCGCCACTGCCGCTTTCAACCCCGGATGACGCAAGTAATGCCATGAGCGGGTAATCACTGGCTCGAACCCGCGAATCAACTTGTGCTCACCTTGGGCGCCGGCATCGAAGCGCTGCAAGCCATGGGCAATCGCATAATCCATGCCTTGATAGAAACAAGTCTCGAAGTGCAACCGGTCGAACTCCGCCAGGCAGCCCCAGTACCGTCCATAGAAACTGTCGCCGCCCACCAGGCTGAATGCCATCGCCACCGGCCGTGAACCTTGCTTGGCCAGCACCACACGGATGGCCTCGGGCATGCGCTCGGCCAACAGGCTGAAGAATGTCCGGGTCAAGTAGGGCGCCTGCCGTCGTATCGCGTAGGTGTTGGCGTAACAGGCGTAGACAAAATCCCATTGTGCCTCGTCCAACTGATGACCTTCGAGCCATTCGAACGCGATGCCCTGCCCCGCCACCTGTTCACGCTCCTTGCGCATCTGCTTGCGCTTGCGGGAACTGAGGGCATCGAGAAAATCCTGGAAGTCCCGATAACCACGATTTTGCCAGTGGTACTGGCAGCCGATCCGCTGCAGCCAGCCTTCTTGCCCGGCAAGTGCCGCGTCGGTGAAGGCATCGGTGAAGTTGATGTGGGCACTGGAAAGCCCTTCGATTTCCAGGTATCCGGGCACGCTGCCCAGCAACGCCAGACCGTCCTCCACCCGCGCCGCCAACAGTCGCGGGCCACTGACCGGGCTGAACGGTACCGCCGTCAACAGCTTGGGGTAGTAATCGATGCCGGCGCGGGCGCAAGCATCGGCCCAGCCGTGGTCGAACACGTATTCACCGTAGGAATGCCACTTGCGGTAACTGGGCAGGGCCGCCAACAGTTGACCGTTTTCAATGTGCAACAAATGCTCGGCTTGCCAACCGGATTGCGGCCCCAGGCTGGCGCTGTCTTCCAGGGTGCCAAGGAAGGCGTGGCGCAGGAAAGGCTGGTTGGCGGGCATCAACGCGTCCCACTCGTGCGGCGCGATGGCGGACAGGCTGTCCAAGACGTGAAGCGGCATGCGATTCCTCGAGAGCCAGACGACGGATGGAACGAGTATCGCCGATCCTGACCGAGCGCACATAAAAAAACCCCGCCAGGGGCGGGGTTGAAAAGGAGCATTAACGGATGAAGAAAACGCTCTGCATCAAGTCAGCGCGTTTCAGAACACGTACTGGGCACGGACGACGAAACCGTCGCCATCGTCATCGCCATTGACGTTGGTGACCTTGTCGGTCTTGGCCTTGATGTAGGCACCGGTGATTTTCACCGCTTCGTTGGCGTACCAGTTCACGCCCAGGTTGTGCACCTTGGCTTCGGCATCGCCGACGTCACGGGTGGCGCTGGCGGTGGTGATGTTGTCGTCTTCGACGGTCATGCTGTCGAAGCGGTAGAACACTTCCCAGGCACCGATGGACTTGTTCTGAGGCTTGATGGCGTCGAACTTGCCGACTTTATAGCCGCGGGATTCACCGGTGAGGGTGTAGGCGCCCTGGACATAGAAGCCGTGGCCCTTGATGTCTTCGAAGCCGTCGGCATCAGCCTTGGTCTTGCGAGTGATGTATTCACCCTGGATCGACGCCGGGCCCATGGCGAAAGCGGCTTCCAGGCCGAACGCGGTGTCACGGTCGTAGGAACCGGCCGGCGAGTTGTTGGCGCCGCCCAGTACCGGACGGTTGCCGTTAGGGCCGGCGTCGTTGCCGCCGAGGGTTTCAACGCCACGCATGCCCAGGCGGGAACGATAACGTGCATCGAACACCGTGTCGGACACATCACGGGAGGCCACGTTCAGACCGAAGTGCAGCACGTTGCCAGCTTCGTGCATCGGAGCGAAGACGAAGCGACCGTTGACTTGCTTGACGCTGTCGCCGTCGGTGTCGTCGGTGTCCTTGCTGAACACACCGGCCGAAGCATAGAACGAATCGGCGAAGGTGCTGGACGCCTGGATGCCCAGGCCGTTCTGATGGCTGTTGGCCCAATCGATCAGGTCGTAGGCGGCGTTACGCTCTGGTGCAGTCACCCATTTGGAGCTGGTGGCTTTTTCCAGGCCGAAGTCGGGGTCGAAACGACCGACCTTGATCGACACCGGCTTGAAGCCGTTGTAGGCCAGGGACGCTTCGTCGAAGTAGCCGTTGTCGGAGTCGCCGGTGTTGTGGGACATGTCGTAGTTGATGGTGTAGGCCCAGTCCGTGTACAGCACGCCGGACAACTCCAGGAAAGCGCGACGGAAGTAAGCGGCGTCGGCCGATTTGCCGTTGTCGGTGTAGATCCCATCAAACTGGCTGTAGTCAGCCTGCAAACGACCGCCGAGCTTGAAGCTGAACTCTTTGTCCGTGGTAGCGACCTCAAGGCCGCCCTTGGTTTTGACCACGATATCGGCGCCATCGGTGGTGACGGTGCCGGCGAAAGCCTGGGCGGTTACTGCCATTGCCAGTGCGCTGGCGGCAACACCTGCGAAGTGCTTACGGATCATCGAAGAATTCCCCTGTTGGTAGTCTATGCGTTAGAAAACACGCGGAACTGGGCCCGCTGGTGTTGGGAGGGGATGTTGGCGACCGGTTGTGTCAGGCGAGTTGCTATCACATAAAGATTTTATGACAGCGGAACTTTTTACTTCGAATGGGAATAACCAGCACAACGGCAAGCCCCTTGTGGGAGCGAGCTTGCTCGCGATAGCGATATGTCAGTGACAGATTTGTTGCCTGATGCGCCGCCATCGCGAGCAAGCTCGCTCCCACATGGGGGGTGATGTGTCAGGTGTCAGCGGATGTTTTTGCGACGCTCAGCGGCGAGTTTCTCGGCGAGGTGGTCCAGGTCGGGAATCGGTGGTTGCGGCAGTTTTTTGAGGGTCGCCTGCATCAGGCGCATCTGACGGATGAAACGTCGGCAATTGGGGCAGAACATCAAGTGATGCCGCACCATCAGGCGTTCACGAAAGCTCAATTGACCATCGAGATAATCGCTGGAGCGCGCCACTTGTTCCTTGCAGGTCAGCATTCGCCGGTTTCCTCGAAATGTTCAACAGTCGCGAAGACCTTCAGTCGGGCACGATGCAACAGCACACGTACATTGGAGAGTGAAATACCCAGCAGATTACAGATTTCGTCCAACTCCAGATCCTGCTGTTCCCGCAGGGTCAGCACGCTGCCTTGCAGTTCCGACAGGCTGAGCAACGTGTGCTCCAGGCAATCACGCAATTCACTCATCGTGAGCAGCGCTTCGGGCGTGTCCTGGTGCCAGGCGAACGGCGCCAGCAACCAATGGCCGTCAGCGGCGAAACGGTCTTCGCCGAGGGTGCCGTGGGGGGCAGGGAGATCATCGAGCAGCACTTCCCGCCGATTCTGCTTGTAGCGACCCTTGGCGGCGTTCGCCGTGATGGTCAACAGCCAGGTCTTGAGGCTGGAGCGCCCCTGGAAACCACCGAGATTGCGCACCACGGACAGCCAGGCGTCCTGCACCACTTCGTCGACATGGCGACTGCCGACGATGGCATAGGCCACGGCACGCATCGGGCTCTGGTAGGCGCTGACCAGTTCCCTGTAGGCCTGCTGCTCACCGGCCAGGAGGCGTTGGAGCAGGAGGGTGTCGTCGGTGACCGTCATTCAACATCCCATTGCCTGGAAGGACTGATGATTTTTCTGTGGCGAGGGAGCTTGCTCCCGCTCGGTTGCGCAGCAACCGCAAAATCCCGGGGCCGCTTCGCAGCCCAGCGGGAGCAAGCTCCCTCGCCACAAAAGCTGAAGCAGCCCGGATCGGATCAATGCTTACGCAAAATCACGCTGCCAATCGAATAACCGGCACCGAAGGAACTGAGGACGGCGACCGAGCCGCTGGGTAAGTCATCCTGGTATTTGTGGAATGCAATCACCGAACCGGCCGAACTGGTGTTGGCGTAGCGGTCGAGGATCACGGGGGCTTCCGCTTCGGTGGCTTCGCGTCCCAGCAGTTTGCGCACGATCAGGTGGTTCATGCTCAAGTTGGCCTGGTGCAGCCAGAAGCGTTTCACGTCGCCAACGTTCAGTTGGTTTTCTTCCAGATGGGTACCGATCAGTTCGGCCACCATCGGGCAAACGTCGCGGAACACTTTGCGGCCTTCCTGGACGAACAACTTGTCGCGGCTGCCGATGCCCTCTTCGGCGGCGCGGTTGAGGAAGCCGAAGTTGTTGCGGATGTTATTGGAAAACTTGGTGAGCAGCTTGGTGCTGACCACGTCGAACTGGTACGGCGAGGTCGCCAGGTCCGCCCGCTCGATGATCACGGCGGTGGCCGCGTCGCCGAAGATGAAGTGGCTATCGCGGTCGCGGAAGTTCAAGTGGCCGGTGCACACTTCCGGGTTGACCATCAGGATCGCTCGGGCCTGACCCAGTTGCACACTGTTGGCCGCGGCCTGGATACCGAAGGTCGCCGAGGAACAGGCCACGTTCATGTCGAAACCGAAACCTTCGATGCCCAGGGCTTCCTGGACTTCGATGGCGATGGCCGGGTAGGCACGCTGCAGGTTGGAACAGGCGACGATCACACCGTCGATGTCGGCGGCGGTGCGGCCGGCGCGCTCCAGGGCCTGCTTCGCAGCGCCGACGGCCATTTCGCAGAGCACCGACCACTCGTCGTTGGAGCGCTCGGGCAGGCGTGGGGTCATGCGTTGCGGATCGAGAATGCCGTCCTTGTCCATGACAAAGCGGCTCTTGATGCCCGAGGCCTTTTCGATGAACGCGGCGTTGGATTCGGTCAATGCCTCGACTTCACCCCGCTCGATGGCATCGGCGTTGTCGGCGTTGAATTGCGCGACATAGGTATTGAAAGATTGCACCAGCTCTTCGTTGGAGATGCTGTTGGCCGGGGTGTACAGGCCGGTGCCGCTGATGACGACGTTATGCATGGGTCGTGTCTCTGATCTGTTCAGGCAGAAAGTATTGGCACCGACGTACCAATACACAAAGGGACTTTTCCCATCCGGGGAAGCAGCCCTGGCATCGCTTTATTCCGGATCCGCCCGTGGCCTTGAAGCTCAAAACCACGGAACCGGCATTTATAGGCGCGAAGTTTGCCATAAACGCTGGGGTTTGGCCCATTCTCCCTTACTGACGACACAAAACCTGTGGGAGCGAGCTTGCTCGCGATAGCGGTGGTTCAGCCTGCATTGATGTTGACTGATTCACCGCAATCGCGAGCAAGCTCGCTCCCACAAGGGTTTGGTGGCCTTGACCATCACCCCTCCACCAACCCCCACTGCTTGCCCAGGCGCTTGTCGGAAATCGGCACCTTGGTCCCCAACTGCTGGGCAAACAGCGATACCCGGTATTCCTCCAGCCACCAACGGTACAACTCCAGTTGCGGGTCGCGCTTGCCTTCCTGGGCGTGTTTGCTGGCGCGGGCCTGGTATTGGGCCCAGAGGTTCGACAGTTCGCCGCTCCAGACCCGGTCCTTCTGCACCTGGCTGCCCAGCTTCTCGAAGCGTTGCTCGATGGCCTTGAGGTAGCGCGGCAACTCCTTGAGCCACTGATGCGGGGTTTCCCGCACGAAGCCCGGGTACACCAGGTGACTGAGCTGCTGCTTGATGTCATTCAGCGCCACGGCCTGGGCCAGGTCGATCTTGCCCTTGAAGCGTTTTTGCAGGCCATGCCAGAGCTTGAGGATGTCCAGGGTCAGCTTCGCCAGGCGTTCGGCGTGTTCGGTCCAGCCGCCGCGCTTGCGCTCGGCCAGGGCAGCGAGGGCGGCGCCGTCGCGGGGCAGGCTCGCTTCACCTTCGAGCACACAGCTGTCGAGGCTGGCGAGCAGGATGTCTTCCACCAAGCCATCGATACGGCCCAAGTCGCGGTACAGCAGGCCCAGCTCCGTCAGCCCCGGCAGCTTGCCCCGCAGGAACTTGGCCGATTCGGCCAATTGCTGCATGAGCAAGCGCTGCAAGGCGCGGCGATGCTGGAATTCGGCTTCGGCCGGAGTCGGGAAACGACCTTCCTTGACCACGCCACCCTCTTCCACCAGCGCCGGATAGACCGTCATCGACAGGCCGGCGATCTTCTGCTGGGTTTTCTCGGCCACCGGCGCGAAGACCTTCGCTTCCACCGGTGCCTGGCTCTTGGCCGTTTGCGGCACGGCCAAGGCCGCCTGGCTGGCCTCGGCAAAGCGTGCTGTCAGCTCGGCCAGGTCGCGGCCCTCGCCGAGGAACTTGCCCTGGCCGTCGACAATTTCCAGGTTCATGCGCAAGTGGCTTTCCACCTGCTGCGCGGCTTCCGCCCAGGCTTCGTCGCTGACCCGCGCACCGGTCATGCGCAGCAGCTCACGGCCCAGGGCTTGGGGCAACGAACCTTCGGCAAAAGTGATGCGTTGCAGCGCCGCCTTGACGAAGTCCGGTACCGGCACGAAGTTCTTGCGCAGGGCCTTGGGCAGGTTGCGCACCAGGGCGATGCACTTGGCCTCGATCATCCCCGGCACCAGCCATTCCAGGCGCTCCGGCGGCAGCATCGGCAACAACGGCGCCGGCACGCGCAAGGTCACGCCGTCGCGGGGATGGTTGGGCTCGAAGTGGTAGCTCAGCGGCAACGTCAGGTCGCCGACACGCAAGGTGTCGGGGTACTGCGTGGCGGTGACCTCGCTGGCCTCGCGGGCCAACACGTCTTCCTCGCGCATGATCAGCAATTGCGGGTCTTTCTGGCTGTTGATCCGGTACCAGCTGTCGAATGTCGCGGTCTGGTGGATCTCCGCCGGCAAACGGGCATCGTAGAACGCGAACAGGGTTTCCTCGTCCGCCAGGATGTCGCGGCGGCGGGCCTTGGCTTCCAGTTCGTCGAGTTGCTCCAGCAAGCGGGTATTGGCGCCCAGGCACTTGGCCTTGGACTGGATCTCGCCGCGCACCAGCGCCTCGCGGATGAACAGCTCACGGGACACCACCGGGTCCACCGGACCGTAGTGCACCGGCCGCCGGCCGACGACGATGAGCCCGAACAAGGTGATCTGCTCATAGGCCACCACTTGCCCGCGCTTCTTCTCCCAATGGGGTTCGAAGTGGTTTTTCTTGATCAGGTGTCCAGCCAGCGGTTCGATCCAGTCCGGCTCGATCTTGGCCACCATGCGCGCGTACAACTTGGTGGTTTCCACCAACTCGGCGGTCATCAGCCACTGCGGCCGCTTCTTGCCCAGGCCCGACGAGGGGTGGACCCAGAACCGCCGCTGGCGAGCACCGAGGTAATCACCGTCTTCGGTTTTCTGGCCGATCTGACTGAGCAGGCCCGAGAGCACCGCTTTGTGCAGTTTCGGGTAGTCGGCCGGGTCCTTGTTGAGGCTCAACTGCATGTCGCGGCAGATCAGGCTCAACTGACGATGGGAATCGCGCCATTCGCGCAGGCGCAGGTAATTGAGGAAATTCTTGCGGCACCAGTTGCGCAGCGGGCTGGCGGTCAAGGCCTGGCGCTGCTCTTCGAAACCGCGCCACAGGTTGACCAGCCCGGCGAAGTCCGAATCCGGGTCCTTCCACTGGGCGTGGGCCTGGTCGGCCGCCTGCTGACGCTCCGGCGGACGTTCGCGCGGGTCCTGGATCGACATGGCGCTGGCGACGATCAACACTTCCTGCAGGCTGCCCAGCTTCGCCGCTTCCAGCAGCATGCGGCCCATGCGCGGGTCCACCGGCAGGCGCGCCAACTGCCGGCCGAGCGGGGTCAGCTGACTGTTGCGGTCCACCGCCGAGAGTTCTTGCAGCAGATTGAAACCGTCGCTGATGGCTTTGCCATCCGGCGGTTCGATAAACGGGAAATCGGTGATCTCGCCGAGGCGCAGGTGCAGCATCTGCAGGATCACCGCCGCCAGGTTGGTGCGCAGGATCTCAGGATCGGTGAACTCTGGCCGCCCAAGAAAATCCTCCTCGCTGTACAACCGCACGCAAATCCCCGGCTCGACCCGGCCGCAACGCCCCTTGCGCTGGTTGGCGCTGGCCTGGGAAATGGCCTCGATGGGCAAGCGCTGGACCTTGGCCCGATAACTGTAGCGGCTGATGCGCGCGGTGCCGCTGTCGATCACGTAGCGGATACCCGGCACGGTGAGCGAGGTTTCAGCGACGTTGGTCGCCAGCACCACGCGACGGCCCGGGTGGGACTGGAAGATCCGCTGCTGTTCGGCCGGCGACAAGCGCGCATAGAGCGGCAGGATCTCGGTGTGCTTGAGCTGGGCCTTGCGCAGCATCTCCGCCGCGTCGCGAATCTCCCGCTCGCCCGGCAGAAACACCAGCACATCCCCAGGACTGCGGCGCTCGCTACGCTCGTAGGCGGCGATTTCATCGAGGGTGGCGAGGATCGCCTGGTCAACGGTCAAATCGTCCTCGACCCGGTTACCCTCCTCGTCCTGCTCCAGGGTCAGCGGGCGATACCAGGTTTCCACCGGGAAGGTGCGACCCGAGACCTCCACGATCGGCGCGTCGTCGAAGTGCTTGGAAAAGCGCTCCAGGTCGATGGTCGCCGAGGTGATGATGACTTTCAGGTCCGGGCGACGCGGCAGCAGGGTCTTGAGGTAGCCGAGCAGGAAGTCGATGTTCAGGCTGCGTTCGTGGGCTTCGTCGACGATGATCGTGTCGTAGCGCTCGAGGTAGCGGTCATTCTGGGTCTCGGCCAGTAGGATACCGTCGGTCATCAGCTTGATCAGGGTGTTGGCGTCGCTCTGGTCCTCGAAGCGCACCTGATAACCCACCAGCGCCCCCAACGGCGTAGCCAGTTCTTCGGCGACACGGCTTGCGACGCTGCGGGCGGCGATCCGGCGCGGTTGGGTGTGGCCGATCAAACCGTGCTGGCCGCGACCGATTTCCAGGCAGATCTTCGGCAACTGCGTGGTTTTGCCCGAGCCAGTCTCGCCGGCGATGATCAGCACCTGGTGCTTGAGCAACGCCTCCTTGATTTCGTCGCGCTTGGCGGCGATCGGCAGATTGTCGTCATAGCGGATCACCGGCAGGCTCGCCTTGCGCGCCAGCACCTGGTCGCACGACGCCTGCATGCGCGTCACCCACTGGGCCAGCTTGGCCTCGTCGGGCTTCTTGCGCAGCTCGAGCAACTGGCGCCGCAACCGGTGACGGTCGGCGAGCATGGCGTGGTCGAGGTTTTTCAGCAGCTTGTCGATAGCGGGGGCTTGGTCAGTCATCAGGTACGCAAGGGTCGTCGGTTTATGCAGGGGCGGATTGTCGCAGATTTGCGGCCATTGCGCCGAACACGCAAAGCAGCCCACCCGCCACACCCTGGTGGGAGCGAGCTTGCTCGCGATGGCGGTGGTTCAGGCTGCATTGATGTTGACTGAGATACCGCTATCGCGAGCAAGCTCGCTCCCACAGGGGATTTGCGTCAAGGCTGCTTTTGTGGCAAGGGAGCCTGGCGGTTATTCGTTGTCCAGGTCCTTGCGCCGATACGGGAACACATCGATCACCTTCCCCGCCCGGATCGCCTCTTGCAGGCTTTTCCAGTAGTCGGCGTTGTACAGCTCGCCGTGCAACTGGTCGAACAGCTTGCGCTGCCCGGCGTCGGCGAACAGGAACGGTGGGAATTCTTCGGGGAACACGTCCAGCGGCCCGATGGAATACCAGGGCTCGGAGGCCATTTCATCCTCCGGGGTACGGGGCTCGGGGATGTGGCGGAAATTGGCTTCGGTGAGGAAGCAGATTTCATCGTAGTCGTAGAACACCACGCGACCGTGGCGGGTCACGCCGAAGTTCTTGAGCAGCATGTCGCCGGGGAAGATATTGGCCGCCGCCAGTTGCTTGATCGCCAGACCGTAGTCTTCCAGCGCCTCGCGCACCTGGTCCGGGTTGGCGTTTTCCAGGTAGAGGTTCAGGGGCGTCATCCGGCGTTCGGTCCAGCAGTGCCGGATCAGCACCGTCTCGCCTTCCACCGACACCGTGGACGGCGCCACTTCCAACAGTTCCTCCAGGCAGGCCGGCTCGAACTTGCTCAGGGGAAAGCGGAAATCGGCGAACTCCTGGGTATCGGCCATGCGTCCGACCCGGTCGACGCTTTTCACCAGTCGGTACTTCTCAATCACCGTGGCCCGGTCGACGTTTTTCGACGGCGAGAAGCGGTCCTTGATGATCTTGAACACCGTGTTGAAGCCCGGCAGGGTGAATACGCTCATGACCATCCCGCGCACGCCGGGGGCCATGATGAACTGGTCGTCGGTGTTCGCCAGGTGGTTGATCAGCGCCCGGTAGAACTCGGACTTGCCGTGCTTGTAGAAGCCGATAGAGGTGTACAACTCGGCGATGTGCTTGCCCGGCAAGATGCGCTTGAGAAAGCCGATGAATTCCGCCGGCACCGGCACGTCCACCATGAAGTATGAGCGGGTGAACGAGAAGATGATCGACACCTGCGCCTCGTCGGTGATCAGCGCATCGATCTGGATACCCCGGCCCTCACGGTGCAGCAGCGGGATCACCAGCGGCCATTGGTCGTCGCGGGTAAAGATCCGGCCCACCAGGTAGGCGCCCTTGTTGCGGTAGAGCACCGAGGAAAACAACTCCACCGTCAGTTCCGGGTCCTTGCAGACCCAGTCCGGCAGGTTCTCGCGCAGTTGCGCTTCGAGACGCTGCAGGTCGCCTGGCAGGTCGCCGTAGTCCTCGCTGAACCGGTAATCGGCGAACACGCTGGCCAGCATCCGGTCCAACTGCCCCTGGGGCTTGTAGGTGCGGGTCTGGGCGGCACGGGCCCGGCGCAGGCTGGGCCGGGTGGTGTGGATGAACATGGTGCCATCGCTGATCAGGTCGTGGCTGAACAGCCCGCAGAAGATCGAGTTGTACCAGGTTTCCGACAGTTCATCGTCGAAACGCAGGTCGATCAGGCTGATGTAGGCGCTTTTGACCAGCGGCCAGCAGCTCACCTCCATCAGTGTTTCGTCATCGAAGGCCTTGTGCAGCCTGGCGACGGTTTCGAAGACTTTTTCTTCATACAAATTGATCCGCGCCGCCGACGCCGCTTGGGCCTCCAGCCACCGGGCCTGCTCGAACCGGGCGCGAGCGCCGTCGGTGATCTGCCGGAAATGCTCACGGTAATCGTCGAAGCCGTCGAGGATCGAACGGGCGATTTCGAGGGCGGGCCATGGCTGCAGCATAGGGTAAACCTCGGCGGGTCATGCTTGTTATTGGCGACTGAGCTTAGAGGCCAATCACGCGCCAACGCAACCATTGCCATCGCCATGCCGGGCGGCGACACTTGCCACCCCATCAAGGAAGGAGTGGCTCGTGAACCTCGTCGACATCCTGCGTTTACTGTCATTGGCCGCCATCTGGGGGGCCAGCTTCCTGTTCATGCGCATCATCGCCCCCGTCATCGGCCCAATCCCCACGGCTTTCTTTCGCGTGTCCATCGCCTTCGTCGGGCTGCTGGTGATCCTGGCCCTGATGCGCGTCGACTGGAATTTTCGCGGCAAGCTCAAAGTCGTGATGGTGCTGGGCCTGATCAACTCAGGGATTCCGGCCACCTTTTATTCGCTGGCGGCCCAGGTGCTGCCGGCCGGTTATTCGGCGATTTTCAATGCCACCACGCCATTGATGGGGGTGTTGATCGGCGGCTTGTTCTTCAGCGAACAACTGACCCTGGCCAAGGTCAGCGGTGTGTTCCTGGGGCTGCTCGGCGTTGGCATCCTGACCCGCGCCGGCCCGGTGGCCTTCGACCTGCAACTGTTGATGGGCGCCCTCGCCTGCCTGCTGGCCACGACCTGCTACGGCTTTGCCGGTTTCCTCACCCGGCGCTGGCTCGATCACCAAGGAGGCCTGGACAGCCGCCTCTCCGCCCTGGGCAGCATGTTCGGTGCCACGGTGTTTTTGCTGCCGCTGTTTGGTTACGGCGTCATCAGCCAGCCGCCGGCCAGTTGGGGTGGCTGGAGCGTCTGGTTGTCACTGCTGGGCCTGGGCCTGGTGTGCACCGCCCTGGCGTACATTCTTTACTTCCGCTTGCTCAGTTCCATCGGCCCGGTCAAATCCATGACCGTGACGTTCCTGATCCCGCCGTTCGGCGTGTTGTGGGGGGCGTTGCTGCTGGATGAGCCGTTGGGGATGGCGCATTTGTATGGCGGGGTGTTGATTGCGGCGGCGTTGTGGCTGGTGTTGAAACCTGGGGTGGTGAAACCGGCTGAAGCGTCTGCCCGGTAGTTCATCGGTGTGGCTGAATAGGCCATCGCGAGCAAGCTCGCTCCCACAGAGGGCTGCGCATAACCCTGTGGGAGCGAGCTCGCTCGCGATGGCGGTGGTACAACCAGCGAAGAGCTAAGGGCTAGCGGCTCTTACGAAACACAAACACCAACCCCACGATGATCAGCGCCATCCCCAGCAAGCTCAACAACGCCAGCCGGTTGCCGAACACCAGGTAGTCCATGATCGCCGTCACCGCCGGCACCAGGTAGAACAGGCTGGTGACATTGACCAGGTTGCCACGGGCAATCAAACGGTACAGCAGCAACGTCGCCAGTACCGACACCACCAGCCCCATCCACAACACCGGCACGAAGAACCCCGTGCTGTATTCGAAGTGAAACGGCTGGAACGGTACGAACACCGCGCACAACACCAACCCGGCCAGGTATTGCACCGGCAGCGTGCCCAGTGGGTTATCGGTGATGCGCTTCTGCATGATGGAACCGGCCGTCATGCTCACCAGTGCCAGCAACCCGCACACCATCCCCGCCAGGGACATGCCGGCCAGGCCGATGCCCTGGTAGACCACCATGACCAACCCGACCAAGCCCAGCACCAGGCCGAACATCCGCGACCAGGAGCGCTGACGCTCCATGAGCACCACGGTCAGGATCGGTTGCACGCCCATCAGGGTGGCCATGACCCCGGGCGTGACACTCATTTGCAGCGCCAGCAGATAAAAAATCTGATAGGCGCCCAGCAGCACCAGCCCGGTGGTCACCGCGTACAGCATCGGCTTGCCGGTCTTGGGCAGCTTGAACTTGAGCATGGGTATCAACAGCACCAACGCGAACAGCGCGATGGCAAAACGGATCAGCAAAAAGGCGAAGGGGGAAGCGTGGGCCAGGCCCAGCTTGGAAAAGATCGCCCCGCTGCTCCACAGCAAAACGAACAGGCTCGTGGAAGCCGCCGCCAATAAGGCGTTTTTGGAAAGGGAAAACATGGATACCACCTGTAGTCAGGCAAAAAGCCAACTCAGCCGAAGCTGAAGTCCAGTCGTTTTTTCAGGCGGGCGCAGGGGATGGCAACCGTTGCCGATCAGCCCTGAATGCCAACACCCGGCGGTGATACGACGGCGTACACCGATGAGCGACTGACAGGTGGGGGGTATTGACCGATCTGCACAGGCTGCTGATTCCCACACGGCACGACGCCAGCGTTGAACGCTGGAACCACGACCGCGATGACAGGGGATGCAGGCATGAGCCGATCTCTTGAAGGGTGGGTTCGAAAACCCGAAGAGCGCTGACTATAACCAGCACTCGATGGACTACGCAATGGTTAAACGAACAACCAATAGCCAAGCGCCGTCAGCACCACCACCGCCAACACCGGCCGCATCACCCGGTAGGCCTTGGGATGCTTGCGTTTGAACTGCTTGACCCGGCCGCTGATGCCGTCACTGAACGTCTTGCTCCAGGCATAAGCCCGGTTGATGCCGCCGACGTGTTCATCCTCCAGGTTCTGCGGCGCGGTGGCGCGGCCGAGAAACGCGCTGATGCTGCGGTTGAGGCGGGTCATCAGCCGGCTTTTCAGGGGCCGCTCGACATCGCAGAACAGGATTACGCGGGTCTGTGGGGTTTCGTTCTTGACCCAGTGCACATACGTTTCATCGAACATGACGTCTTCGCCGTCGCGCCAGGCGTAGATCTGACCGTCGACGAAGATCCGGCAGTCATCGGAATTGGGCGTGGACAGCCCCAGGTGATAACGCAACGAACCGGCGAAGGGGTCTCGATGGGGATTCAGATGGCTGCCACCGGGCAACAGGGCAAACATCGCGCCCCGGACGTTGGGAATCCGACTGACCAGCTCGACCGTCCTGGGGCAGAGCAACTCGGCCGACGGCAGCGGTTTGTCGTACCACTTGAGGTAGAAACGCTTCCACCCCTTCTTGAAGAACGAGCCGAACCCGGCGTCGTTATGCTTCTCGGCGGCACGAATGTAACCCTCGTCGAACAAATGCATGGCCTCGTCGCGAATGACCTGCCAGTTGTCCTTGAGCACATCCAGCTCGGGGAATCTGCTGCGATCCAGGTACGGCTTCGAAGGCACGCCGGAGAACAGGTACATCAAGGCGTTATAGGGGGCGAACAGCGCCGAGTGATTGACGAACTGGCGCAATACCGGCAAGCGTGCCTTGCCACGCAAATGCACATAAAGCGTACTGCCCAGAAACAGCAGCAACACCGAGGCCTTGGCGACAAACGAAACGGTCATTTTTACAACTCCTTGTCCAAAAACAACTGACGCGACGCCTACTACCCGACGTAGCCGCGGCCATGTTAATCCCTAATGGCCCAGGTAAAAACCGTCTGACGCGACATTCTGTATTGAGCGAAACGCAATAAACACTTTCTAACATGCGCCGCCTGAACCTTGGCTGACGCATCGAACAATCATTCAACCCACAAAAGCGTCTCGCGACACCTGTGAATTCACGGTCACTGCTGAGTCTCCTGCTCGGTAAACAGATCACTGAACAACATGCTCGACAAGTACCGCTCGCCCGAATCCGGCAGGATCACGACGATGGTCTTGCCCTGCATTTCCGGTTTTTCCGCCAGGCGCACAGCCACGGCCATCGCCGCCCCACAGGAAATGCCGCAGAGGATGCCCTCCTCCTGCATCAAGCGCAGGGCCATGGCCTTGGACTCCTCGTCAGTGACCCGTTCGACCAGGTCGACGATCGACAGGTCGAGGTTCTTCGGCACGAACCCGGCACCGATTCCCTGGATCTTGTGGGGGCTGGGCTTGATCTCTTGGCCCGCCATCGCCTGGGTGATCACTGGCGAAACCTCAGGTTCGACGGCCACCGACAGGATCGGTTTGCCACAGGTGTTCTTGATATACCGCGAAACCCCGGTAATGGTTCCGCCGGTGCCCACGCCCGCCACCAGCACATCCACCGCGCCGTCGGTGTCGTTCCAGATTTCCGGGCCGGTGGTTTTTTCGTGGATCGCCGGGTTCGCCGGGTTATCGAACTGCTGCGGCATGAAGTATTTGGAAGGGTCGCTGGCCAGGATCTCGGCGGCCTTCTCGATGGCCCCCTTCATGCCCTTCGCCGGTTCGGTGAGCACCAGCTCCGCCCCCAGGGCCTTGAGCACCTTGCGGCGCTCGATGCTCATGGAAGCCGGCATGGTCAGCATCAGTTTGTAGCCACGGGCGGCGGCCACGAACGCCAGGCCAATCCCGGTGTTGCCCGAGGTCGGCTCGACGATGGTCATGCCCGGCTTGAGTTTGCCCGAGCTTTCAGCGTCCCAGATCATGTTCGCGCCGATCCGGCACTTGACCGAATACCCTGGGTTGCGCCCCTCGATCTTGGCCAGGATGGTCACACCGCGCGGCGCAATGCGGTTGATCTGTACCAGTGGCGTATTGCCGATGGAATGGGCGTTGTCAGCGAATATACGACTCATGGCTGGGTCCTTGATGCGACGAGAATTTAAGCCTTTAAAGGTATGCCTGTTGCCCACGGGCGTCCAGTTGCACCGAACGTTCCCACCACTACGACAGTCAATGGCTTTAATAGCGCTGGAGACTGATGGACATGAAGCGTCGATACAGCTGGCCATTGTGGGGGCTCGCCGCCATCGTTGCGGTGTTGGTAATCCTGCACTTCACCTTGCCCTACCTGGTGCGCAACTACCTCAACGACAAGCTGGCCGAAATGGGCGATTATCGCGGCCAGGTTACCGACGTGGACCTGGCCCTCTGGCGCGGGGCCTACCGGATCAACGGCCTGAAGATCGTCAAGGTCGACGGCAAGGTCCCGGTACCGTTCGTCGACGCCCCCCTGGTCGACCTGTCGGTCAGTTGGCATTCGTTGTGGTATGACCATGCCGTGGTGGCCGAGGCGCAATTCACCCGCCCCGAAGTGAACTTCGTCGACGGCGGGACCAACCGGCAGAACTCCCAGACCGGCCAAGGCACCAACTGGCGGGAGCAATTGAGTAAGTTGCTGCCCATTACCCTCAACGAAGTGCGGATCAGGGACGGCAAGGTCACCTTCCGCAACTTCAACTCCAAGCCACCGGTCAACCTGCGGGCCACCGACGTCAACGCCAACTTCTATAACCTGACCAACGTGGTCGACACCGAGGGCAAGCGCGATGCCCGCTTCGAGGGCAAGGCCCTGGTGGCCGAACATGCGCCCCTGGAAATGCAGGCTACCTTTGACCCGTTGAGCAACTTCGAGGACTTCGACTTCCGCCTGCGGGCCACGAACATCGAACTCAAGCGCCTGAACGACTTCGCCGCAGCCTATGGCAAGTTCGATTTCAATGCCGGCCACGGCGACCTGGTCGTCGAGGCCGAAGCCGACAACGCCCGACTCAGCGGCTACATCAAGCCGCTGCTGCGTGATGTCGACGTCTTCGATTGGCAGCAGGACGTGGAAAACAAGAACAAGAACATCTTCCGCTCGGTCTGGGAAGCGCTGGTCGGCACAGGCGAAACAGCCCTCAAGAACCAGCGCAAGAACCAGTTCGCCACCCGGGTGGAACTCAGCGGCAATGTCCACCAGCAGAACATCAGCGCCTTCGAAGCTTTCCTGCAGATCCTGCGCAACGGTTTCGTCCAGGCGTTCAACGCCCGTTATGAACAGCCACCGCCTTCGACCGACTAGGGTTTGCGCGTGACGGTGTAGCGGCCGATCGGTTCCGCCGCCGCGATGCCCGCGCCACGCTGCAGCGAGTCCCATCCCAAGCACGCGAGGGCCAGCGAACGCGGTACAGCCTCGCGCCCGCTGCTATAGCGAGTGATGCTGCGAGTGCTGACCCCGAGGGCTTCGGCTGCCTTGTTCAACGGCAGGCCGGTACGGGCACGCCAATCGATGAAGATACGGGTATTTTCATCCACGGCATTCTGCGCCAGCGCATCCAGATACAAGGTATCGGCACCGATCTGGATATCCAGTTCGGGCCATTCCACGCTCCAACCATCATCCCCCAGGCTCGCACCTCCAAACGCAGCCTCTTTCAGCAAAGGCTGCAAGCCTGGGTAACGTTGCACGTCGGCACTCAAGTCCAGCGTCAATTGCTGCCCGTCGATGAACGTCAGTTCAAGACTGAACGGTAATAAGGCCTGCACGGCCAATAGCCGCGGCCGTTTCATGGGTAACATCGTTTCCAATCCTCCAACAGTTGCGCCTGGTGGACTCTGACCCAGTCCAGCGCTTCCTTGATGATCAACGGCGGCGCACGGCCCATCATCACTTCCATCGTCTCCAGGCTCAACATCACATCCACCCCACCGCCCGTCAGGTGAACATGGGGCGGTGGATGGTCTCGTTCACGCAGTTGAATGCGGTAAGTATTTTTGAATCGATATTTAGTAGACATGCACCAAACATATCGCCAAATTGGCGATATGCAATACTGGCAAGCAGCCTAGACTGAGTCAACATGTGACGCCCCATTCAGAGACTGAATACAGCGTCTGCGTTCACAGTCGGCGGGGCCTCGCGTTATAGTCGGGCACGATATCTATTTCGTGCGCCCCGCCTCGCCAGGCCGGCGACACCGTTCGAGGAATTGCAGATGAAGTTCGAAGGCACCAGCGCCTACGTGGCCACCGATGACCTGAAACTGGCCGTGAACGCCGCCATTACCCTGGAGCGGCCGTTGCTGGTCAAGGGCGAACCGGGTACCGGCAAGACCATGCTGGCCGAACAACTGGCCGAGTCCTTCGGCGCGCGCCTGATCACCTGGCACATCAAGTCCACCACCAAGGCTCACCAGGGCCTGTACGAGTACGACGCAGTCAGCCGCCTGCGGGACTCGCAACTGGGTGTGGACAAGGTCCACGACGTGCGCAACTACCTGAAGAAGGGCAAGCTCTGGGAAGCGTTCGAGTCCGAGGAGCGGGTGATCCTGCTGATCGACGAAATCGACAAGGCCGACATCGAGTTCCCCAACGACCTGCTGCAGGAACTCGACAAGATGGAGTTCTACGTCTACGAGACCGACGAAACCATCAAGGCCAAGCAGCGCCCGATCATCATCATTACCTCCAACAACGAAAAGGAACTGCCGGACGCCTTTCTGCGTCGCTGCTTCTTCCACTACATCGCCTTCCCTGACCGCGTCACCCTGCAGAAAATCGTCGATGTGCATTACCCGGACATCAAGAAGGACCTGGTCAGCGAAGCGCTGGACGTGTTCTTCGACGTGCGCAAGGTGCCAGGCCTGAAGAAAAAGCCCTCCACTTCCGAACTGGTGGACTGGCTCAAGCTGCTGATGGCCGACAATATCGGCGAAGCGGTGCTGCGCGAGCGCGATCCGACCAAGGCCATCCCGCCACTGGCCGGCGCCCTGGTCAAGAACGAGCAGGACGTGCAACTGCTCGAGCGCCTGGCGTTCATGAGCCGTCGCGGCACCCGCTGATCCTCTTCGTCCAACAGAGCGAGGGCGATTGCCATGCTGCTTAACCTGTTCAACGAGATGCGCGCCGCCAAGGTGCCCGTGTCGGTGCGTGAACTGCTGGACCTGATCAACGCGCTGAAACAGCGGGTGATCTTCGCCGACATGGACGAGTTCTATTACCTGTCCCGGGCCATCCTGGTGAAGGACGAACGGCATTTCGACAAGTTCGACCGGGCGTTCGCCGCCTACTTCAACGGCCTGGAGAAACTCGACGACCACCTCCAGGCGCTGATTCCCGAGGACTGGCTGCGCAAGGAATTCGAGCGCTCGCTGACCGATGAGGAACGGGCACAGATCCAGTCCCTGGGCGGCCTGGACAAGCTGATCGAAGAATTCAAGAAACGTCTGGAAGAACAGAAGGAACGCCATGCCGGTGGCAACAAGTGGATCGGCACCGGCGGCACCAGCCCGTTCGGCTCCGGCGGCTTCAATCCCGAGGGCATTCGGGTCGGCGACGCCGGCAAACGCCAGGGCAAGGCCGTGAAGGTCTGGGACCAACGCGAGTACAAGAACCTCGACGATCAGGTGGAACTGGGCACCCGCAACATCAAGATCGCCCTGCGCCGGCTGCGCAAGTTTGCCCGCCAGGGTGCGGCCGAAGAGCTGGATATCGACGGCACCATCGACCACACCGCCCGGGACGCCGGCCTCTTGAACATCCAGATGCGCCCGGAGCGACGCAACACCGTGAAGTTGTTGCTGCTGTTCGACATCGGCGGCTCGATGGATGCCCACGTGAAGGTCTGCGAAGAACTGTTCTCGGCCTGCAAGACCGAGTTCAAGCACCTGGAGTACTTCTACTTCCACAACTTCGTCTACGAATCGGTGTGGAAGAACAACCTGCGCCGCACTTCCGAGCGCACCTCGACCCTGGATTTGCTGCACAAGTACGGTGCCGACTACAAAGTGATCTTCATCGGCGACGCCGCCATGGCCCCCTATGAAATCACCCAGGCCGGCGGCAGCGTCGAACACTGGAACGAAGAAGCCGGTTATGTGTGGATGCAGCGCTTCATGGAGAAGTACAAGAAGCTCATCTGGATCAATCCTTACCCCAAGGACACCTGGGGTTATACCGCCTCGACCAACATCGTGCGCGAGTTGGTGGAAGACCGGATGTATCCGCTGACCTTGCGGGGGTTGGAGGAAGGGATGCGGTTCCTTTCCAAGTAAGATTTTGGTTGCCTGTTCAGGCCTCATCGCGAGCAAGCTCGCTCCCACAGGAAAGCGCATTTCAATGTGGGAGCGAGCTTGCTCGCGATGCTTTTAGCGGTCGAGAAAACTGCGCAAACACTCCACCTGCTGCCGATGCGCAACCTCCTGCACCACCGGCCGCAACCGCACCTGTGCCCCCGGCAGGCATTGCGCCAGCCGGGCCAGGGCCAACGGTGTCAGGGCGCCCAGGCGTGGATAACCGCCGATGGTTTGCCGGTCATTAAGCAGCACGATCGGCTGGCCATCCGGCGGCACTTGCACAGCGCCCAAGGGGATTCCTTCGGAAATCATCGCCGCCCCCTGATACGCCAGCGCCGTGCCCAGCAACCGCATGCCCATGCGGTCGGCGCGACTGTCCAGCGTCCACGGGGTGTTGAACGCGTCGAACAGACTCTGCCCGCTGAACGCGCCATTCTGCGCCCCCAGGATCAGGTCCAGCGGCTGCGCTTGCTGGAAATCCGGAATCCGCGTGTGCGGCATGGGCCGAGGCGTCGCCGTGCCTGAATAGCTCAAGTGCGCCCCGCGACTCAGCGCCCGCCCCCGTCCATCCAGGCCTCCGAGCTCCTCGCGCACCACCGTCGCCCGGCTGCCCAGCACCGCAGGCGCGTTGAAACCGCCAGGGGCCGCCAGATAGGCCCGGGCACCGAGCACGGGCTGGGTGAGCGCCAGCACCTGGCCCTTGCGCAGGCTGAAGAAGCGCCACGATGCCACGCCCTGGCCGTCTATTCGCGCGCCCAGGTCCGCCCCGGCCAGCGCCAGCACGCAATCCTCTTCCGCCACCACGGTAAAGCCGCCGAGGGTAATCTCCACCACCGCCGCGTCCAGGCCATTGCCGAGCATCCAATTGGCCCAAGCCATCGACAGCCAGTCCGCCGCCCCGCCCTGGGTCACGCCCAGGTGCCTCACGCCGAAACGGCCGGCGTCCTGCAACAGGCACAGCGGTGTGCTGGCCTCGATCAACAACCGGCTCATGCCTGGGTCTCCAGCGGTGTGTCGTCGCCACCCAGCGCGATGAATTCGGCATGGTCCACGGGGGCAAAACGCACCGTGTCCCCCGGCTGCATCAGGCTGTAGCCGTCGCGCTCACGATCAAACAGTTTGGTCGGGGTGCGACCGATCAGGTTCCAGCCACCGGGCGACACCAATGGATACGCCGCGGTCTGGCGTTCGGCGATGCCGACACTGCCCGCGGCCACGCGCTTGCGTGGCGTGTCGAGGCGCGGTGCAGCCAATGCTTCGTCCACCAGCCCCATGAAGGCGAAGCCGGGCGCGAAGCCCAGGGCAAACACCTGGTACTCGCGTTCGCTGTGGCGACGGATCACCTGGGCGACCGTCAAGCCGCTGCGGCTCGCCAGCAGTGCCAGTTCCGGCCCGACGCCAAGGTCGTACCACACCGGCAGCACATGGCACTGGCCGGCGGACCGGGCATCCGGGGAGAGGTTATGCAGCGCCTCGCCGATCAATGCGCGGGCCTGGGCCGGGTCCAGGGCGAGCAAGTCGTAGTGCACCATCAAGGTGGTGTAGGACGGCACCAGATCGATCAGACGTTCGGCAAACACCGCTCGCAGGCGCTCGCTGGCGGCGAGCATCCAGGGCATGTTGGCCTCGGCGATCTCGTCGAACAGGCGCACCATCAGGCAGTCCACCGCCACCACTTCCAAGCGTGGTTTCATGGCGCACGCTGCCGGTCCAGGGCTTCGCGGATGCGTTGCACGGCCGCCACGGAGCTGGCGTTGTCACCGTGCACGCACAAGGTATTGGCCTTCAGGTGCAAGGCGCTACCATCACTGGCGGTCAACGCATCGCCGCGGGCAATGGTCAGGGCCTGCCCGATAATGACCTCGGGATCGTGGTGCACCGCGCCCGGCGCTTGCCGCGAAACCAGGCGGCCGCCACTGTCGTAGGCGCGATCGGCAAAGGCTTCGAACCACAGGGTCAGGCCGTACTCGTCGCCCAAGGCCTGGGCGGCGCTGTTGTCCCGGGTCGCCAGGAGCATCAGCGGCAGTTGCCGATCATAGGCCGCGATAGCCTGGATCACCGCGCGCAGCTGCGCCGGGTTGGCCATCATGTCGTTGTACATCGCGCCGTGGGGTTTGACGTAGCTGACCTGCCCGCCCTGGGCCCGGCAGATGCCGTCGAGGGCGCCGATCTGGTAATGCAGCAAGTCCTGCAATTCCTGGGCGCCATAGGCCATGGAACGGCGGCCGAAGCCCGCCAGGTCCTGATAGGCCGGGTGCGCGCCGATCCGCACGCCGTGACTCAGGGCCAGGCTGACGGTCTTGCGCATGATGCTCGGGTCGCCAGCGTGGAAGCCGCAGGCGATGTTGGCGCAATCGATGAAGGGCATCACCTCGGCGTCCAGACCCATGGTCCAGCTGCCGAAGCTTTCGCCGATGTCGCAGTTCAATAGCAGGCGGTTCACGGTGAACGCTCCTGTAGGTTCTTTCTTTTGTTTAACTGTTGGGCACGTACCCCACAGGTTATCAGTTACTCGGCTTCCAACTGCTTGCCCTGGGTTTCCGGCAGGCTCAGGGCCGCCAGAATCACCACGCCATAGGACACCGCCGCGAACGCCCCGATACCCACGCTCAGCGGCACCTTCTGGCTCAAGATACCGATCAACAGCGGGAACAATGCCGCCACCGCCCGGCCAATGTTGTAGCAGAAGCCTTGGCCCGAACCACGAATGCGCGTAGGAAACAGTTCGGTGAGGAACGAGCCCATGCCGCTGAACATGCCCGACGCGAAGAACCCCAAGGGGAAGCCCAGCCAGAGCATCACGTTATTGCTTACCGGCACCTGGGTGTACAGCAGGACGATGGTGAAGGAGCCGACGGCGTACAGGACGAAGTTCTTTTTGCGCCCCAGGATGTCACTCAAATAGGCACTGATGACGTAACCCACGTAGGAACCGACGATCACCATCGCCAGGTAGCCGCCGGTGCTCAATACACTCAGGCCGCGCTCATTTTTCAGGAACGTTGGCAGCCAGGACGTGATGGCGTAGTAACCGCCCAGGGCACCGGTGGTCAGCAGCGAGGCGCGTAGGGTGGTGAAGAGAATGCCGGGGGCAAAAATCTCGTAGAACTTCGCTGGGTTTTCCGGCGTCAGCCGGGCCTTGGTCTGGTTATAGACGTCCGGATCCTTGACCAGTCGACGGACGAAAATCACGAACACCGCCGGCACGATGCCGAGGATGAACAGTGCACGCCAGGCGTCTTCCGGCGGCAGCACCGAGAACAGCAGTGCATACAGAATCGCCGTCAGGCCCCAGCCCAGCGCCCAGCCCGACTGCACCATGCCCACGGCCTTGCCGCGATCCTTGGCACGGATCACCTCGCCCATCAACACCGCACCGGCGGTCCACTCGCCACCAAAGCCGAAGCCCATCAATGTGCGAGCGATCAACAGTTGTTCGTAGTTCTGGGCAAAGCCGCACAGGAAAGTGAAGAAGGCAAACCACAGCACTGTCAGTTGCAGGGTGCGCACCCGGCCGATCCGGTCGGAGAGAATCCCCGCCAGCCAGCCACCAATGGCCGAAGCGATCAAGGTGCTGGTGTGGATCAGGCCTGCCTGGCCGGTGGTGATGCCCCACATTGCGATCAGGGTCGGCACCACGAAACTGAGCATCTGGGTGTCCATGCCGTCCAGGGCGTAACCGATCTTGCAGCTCCAGAAAGTGCGACGTTCCTGCTGGTTGATGTTGCGATACCAATCGAACGGGCCAGAACGGGCCTGGGGTTGGGGGACGTCGAGCGTGTCGGGTGCACTCATGGCGGTTCTCCACGGTTTTATTTTTTTGAGTCTCGACGACGCTGACGTGGAGACCGTTGCCCCGATTCTTGAGCGCGCGGCCGATCCCGTCCAACGAATAAAACCTTGGCTGGGTCATAAGAAAAATTTGATTGGGTAACACGCAGGGCCTGAACACCGTTGTGGCGAGGGAGCTTGCTCCCGCTGGGCCGCGAAGCGGGCCCAAAACCAGGCACCGCGCAGTGTCAGGTTGATGTTATCAGCAAGTTTGGGTCTGCTGCGCAGACCAGCGGGAGCAAGCTCCCTCGCCACAGAAGCCGGCGGCTGCGGCTTTCATAGTCCCCGCAGATCCCGCTCTTCAATCGGCCGCCCCTGGCGCAGGCGCTTGCCCCCCAGCACCACCCAGTCGATCAGGCGGAACAGGCATTCCAGGCCCAACGACAGCAACATCGCGCCGCTGATGCCCCAGACCATGGCCTCGGGGGTCAGCAGGATCTGGTAGCTGTAGCCGTTCCAGGTTTCCTTGCGAATGTCCGGATCGGCGGCCAGGGCCACTTGCAGCAGGCGGATGTACCACGGCCCTTGCATGGCCTGGAATTGCTTGTCCAGGGCCTGTTGGCGCACGAGCAAGGTGTTCAGGCTGTCGGCATCGCTGCGAAAGATCGGGTCCTCGCTGGCGCGGTAATGGGCCACCAGGGCCTGCATGTCGCCCTTGAAGAACTGGTTGGCGGTGCCCTGGAAACCTTGCAGGCCGGTCTGCGCCTCGATCAGGTGGGCCTCGACCCGCTTGGCGTAATCATTGATGAAGCCCGGCACCTGGACCCCAACCAACAGGCCCACCGCGAACAACACCAGCCGTAGATAACTGAGCAACATAACGTGACGTCCTTATTCGGTCCGGCCGTGGCTGACGCATTCGCCGCGTCGCCACAGGCTCCATTGGCCCGGTTCGTAGCGGGTCCAGGTTTCGTTTTCGGTCAAGGGCTCGGTGGCGATCACCGTGACCACGTCGTTGGGCGTGGTTTCCGCCTGGAAATCGACAATCACATCCACGTCCTTGAGCCGCGCCGGGCCGAAGGGCGCGCGACGGGTGATCTGGGCCAGTTTGGTCGAGCAATAACAGAACAGCCAGTCGCCATCGCTGAGCAGGCAGTTGAACACGCCTTTGCTGCGGTATTCGGTGCAGGCCTCGATCAACGACGGCAGCAGCTGCTCTACCTCCACCGGCTCCGGGAAGGCCTGGCGCACGCGGTTGAGCAAATCGCAGAAGGCCGCTTCGCTGTCGGTGTCGCCCACCGGGCGGTAGAAGCTCACGCCCGGTTGGAAATCGGCCAGCTGGCCGTTGTGGGCAAAACACCAGTTGCGGCCCCACAACTCACGCACGAAGGGGTGGGTGTTGGACAGGCAGACTTTGCCGACATTGGCCTGGCGAATATGCCCGATCACCACTTCGCTCTTGATCGGATAACGCTGAACCAGGTTCGCCACTTCCGATTCGCTGCTGGCAGCCGGGTCCTGGAACAGGCGCAGGCCACGACCTTCATAGAAGGCGATGCCCCACCCGTCCCGGTGCGGCCCGGTCTTGCCACCGCGCTGCATCAGCCCGGTGAAGCTGAACACGATGTCGGTCGGCACATTGGCGCTCATGCCCAGTAACTCACACATGCTCGAACTCTCGCTTCAAGGGGCAGGCCTGCTTACAGACGCGGTTCGATACGCGAACGCTGGGGGTTGCTCGGCACGGGCGGGCGACCGTAGCGGTCATCGCCGGCCACGCCGAACGGTGGTTCGTCCTCCGGCTCATCGACCGCGGCGGCGGCTTTGGCGGCGGCAGCCCGTTCCTTGCGCGCGTTGGCGGCACGCTCGATGGGGAAGCGGATCAGCACGATCACCAAGTAGAGGCCGAAGGCGATCATGCCGTACATGAGCAGATCGGACGCCGCCCGCCAGACGTTGTTGCCGACCTTGAACAGGATATCCAGGGCAACAATGGCCAAGGCCGGGGCGACTTTGTCCTTCACCGGGTCTACGATGGTGGGGCTGAACAGCAACACCGCCATCAGCAAGCGCAGCGGTTCGCGCAACCAGCGCCACATCCAGCGGGTCATGCGCATCCACACCAGCAGGCAGCCCAGGGCAGCGAAGGCGTAGAGGCCCCAGGCGATCAGATAGTCATTCTCGGTCATGGTGTCCATGGCAAGGCAGGCAAAGAGACGCTTATAGTAACGGCTTTTCGCGCGTCAGGCTGCCCCGGCGTCTGGCGAATGGCCTGTGTGGTGGGTTCTGTCCAGGCCGCGTGCCCCTTTTCGTACAACGTTCGAGAGCCTTTCATGTCCCTATCTGCCCACGTTTCCAACGCCCCGATTGCCCGCAGGGACGCCGGTGTTGACCCGTACGCCTGGCTGCAGGAGCGCGACACCGACGCCGTGCTCGACTACCTCAAGGCGGAAAACAGCTATCAGGAGGCGCAACTCGCCGATCAGGCCGAATTGCGCGAAACCCTGTTCCAGGAAATCAAGGGCCGGATCCTCGAGACCGACCTGTCACTGCCCTCGCCCTGGGGCCCATACCTGTATTACACCCGCACCACCGCCGGTGACGAATACCCGCGCCACTACCGCTGCCCACGCCCGGCCGACGACAGCCTGAACGTGGACGAAAGCCACGAACAACTGCTGCTGGACCCGAACGCGCTGGCCGGCGGCGAATTCTTTGCCCTGGGCGCCTTCAGCATCAGCCCCGACCACCAGCGCCTGGCCTACAGCCTGGACACCACGGGCGACGAGATCTACACCCTGTTCGTCAAGGAATTGTCCAACGACAGGATCAGTGAGCTGTCCTTCGACAATTGCGACGGCAGCATGACCTGGGCCAACGACAGCCTGACGCTGTTTTTTGGTGAGCTGGACGACACCCACCGCCCCCACAAGCTCTGGCGCTATCGCCTGGACGGCACCGCCGCCGAAGAAGTGTTCCATGAGCCGGACGGGCGTTTCTTCCTGCATTGCTATCGTTCGAGCTCGGAAAAGCAACTGATCCTGTCCCTGGGCAGCAAGACCACCAGCGAAGTCTGGGTACTGGACGCCGCGCAACCGCAACAGCCCTTCACCTGCCTGGCGCCACGCCTGGAAAACCACGAATACGACGTCGACCACGGCCTGCTCGATGGCCAATGGACCTGGTTGATCCGCAGCAACCGCGAAGGGATCAACTTCGCCCTGTACCAGGCCGCCGACACCGGCGTGGCGCCGACCGAGGCCGACTGGCAGAACCTGATCCCCCACAGCGATACGGTGATGATCGACGGCCTGAGCCTGAACGCCAGGGCCATGACCTTGAGCCTGCGTGAGGGCGGCCTGCCGATCATCGAGGTGCATCCCCAGGACTTGCCGGCGTATCGGGTGCAGTTGCCGGACGCGGCCTACAGTCTGCATGTGCAGAACAGCCTGGAATTCGCCAGCGATCGCATCCGCCTGCGCTACGAGGCCCTGAACCGGCCGGCGCAGATCCGTCAATTGGACCTGGCCAGCGGCGAACAGGTTGTCCTCAAGCAAACCCCGGTGCTGGGCCCGTTCGACGCCGATGCCTACGTCAGCCAACGGTTGTGGGCGACGGCGCCAGACGGTACACAAGTGCCCATCAGCCTGGTGGTCAAGCGCGAAGCCCTCGGCCGGCCGGTGCCGCTGTACCTGTACGGCTACGGCGCTTACGGCGAAAGCCTCGACCCGTGGTTTTCCCATGCGCGGCTGAGCCTGCTCGACCGCGGCGTGGCGTTTGCCATCGCCCATGTGCGGGGCGGCGGCGAGCTGGGGGAAGCCTGGTATCGCGCCGGCAAGCAGGAACACAAGCACAACACGTTCGGCGATTTCATCGCCTGTGCCGAGCATTTGATCGCCAACGGCTTCACCACCGCCGAACAACTGGCGATCAGCGGCGGCAGCGCCGGTGGCCTGCTGATCGGCGCAGTGCTCAACCAACGCCCGGAGCTGTTCAAGGTTGCGATTGCCGAGGTGCCGTTCGTCGATGTGCTCAACACCATGCTCGACCCGGACCTGCCGCTGACCGTCACCGAATACGACGAATGGGGCAATCCGGAGGAGCCGGACGTTTATGATCGGATCCGGGCCTACGCCCCGTACGAAAACGTCCGCGCCCAGGCGTACCCGGCGCTGCTGGTGATCGCCGGTTATAACGACAGTCGCGTGCAGTACTGGGAAGCGGCCAAGTGGGTGGCGAAATTGCGCGCCACCAAGACCGACGACAACCCTCTGCTGCTCAAGACCGAACTGGGCGCCGGCCACGGCGGAATGAGCGGACGCTACCAGGGATTGCGTGACGTAGCGCTCGAATATGCATTTGTCTTGAAGGTTTTGGGATTGGATTGAGGAACTCTGTGGGATGGCCGGGTCTTAGCTCCATGCGCTGGGCATCCCAGATCAGATAATTGTGGGAGCGAGCTTGCTCGCGATGGCGTCGGATCAATCAGTATTGATGTTGACTGACACATCGCTATCGCGAGCAAGCTCGCTCCCACAAGGGTTCTTCTTCAATCCAACCCCGTAGCAGACACAAGAAAAAGACCGTGCCAACATGTCAGAACCGACCTTACTGAACAAAGAAATCCGTGACTGGCTGATGGACTGCGGTCTGTTCGACCAGTTGCTGCCCGTCGACTTCGCCGCCGCGTCGGGCTATTTCAGCATCAGCGCCATCGCCGAGGGCGAAGCGATTTTCCACGAGGGCGATGCCGGCAGCTTCATGTGCATCATCCACACCGGCCAGGTGGCCGTGCAGAAAACCGGTCCCGACGGCCAACCCGTGACCATCGCCACGCTGCGCAGCGGTCGGGCCTTCGGTGAAATGGCCGTGCTCGACGGCGAACGGCGCTCGGCCAGTTGCATCGCCGCCAGTGATTGCCAGTTGCTGAACCTGGGCAAGGACTCCCTGGAAAAAATGCTCAACGACGCCCCCAAGATCGCCGCCAAGATCATCCGCGCCCTCGCCGTCTCCCTGTCCAAGCGCCTGCGCATGGCCGATGGGCAGTTGTTGTCGCAGCAGGTCTGACAACAACACATAAACCCTGTGGGAGCGAGCTTGCTCGCGATGGCGGCGGATCAGCCAGCATTGAAGTCGACTGACACAACGCTATCGCGAGCAAGCTCGCTCCCACAGGTTATGCGTCGTCTTGTCGATTTACCCTCCCGGCGGCTTGGCCTTCGCCGGCTTCGGCTCCATGCCCGGTATCGGCTGGTCCTTGGGCGGCTTGGGCATTTCAATGGGCGGCAGCAAGGGCGGCCCACCGCTTCCGGTCCCCGCCTTGGGCACACCGTTGGGCGTGACCGGCGGATACGGCATGGGGGTGGCGGTGCCCGGCGACCCGGGGATGCTCGGCGGGTTGACCGGAATCGTCGGTTGTTGAGCCTGGGCGCAACTTATTGAGAGCGCCGCCAGGGCAATGGCCGTTAGAATGATGCACTTCATCAATGGCTCCGTGGCTATTGTCTGCTTTAAGGCTAGTCGTTACCGCGCGGTTTGCCCTCCTACGAGATTTCCATGAAACGTTTCGTTCTGCTCGACACCACACCCATCCCTGATAACGGCGGTGCCCTGTGCCTGTTCGAGTACGGCGAAGACTTCGTCATCAAGATCCAGGGTGGCGACGGCGGGCAGCTGATGAATACCCGCATGCACGGTTCCGAAGACGCCCTGGCAGAGATTCCTTGCCGCAAGGTCGCCGGTCGTCCTGGCTCGCGCGTGCTGATCGGCGGCCTCGGCATGGGCTTCACCCTCGCCTCGGCCCTCAAGCACCTGGGCAAAACCGCCGAGGTGGTGGTGGCCGAGCTGGTGCCCGGTGTGGTGGAGTGGAACCGTGGCCCCTTGGGTGAAAAGGCCGGGCGACCGCTGGCAGACCCGCGCACCGTGATCCGCATGGAAGACGTGGCCAAGGTGCTGCAAGCCGAGCCCCAGGGTTTCGATGCGATCATGCTGGACGTCGACAATGGCCCGGAAGGCCTGACCCAGAAAGCCAATAGCTGGCTGTATTCGGCCGGTGGCCTGGCTGCCTGCGCCAAGGCCCTGCGGCCCAAGGGCGTATTGGCGGTGTGGTCGGCCAGCGCTGACCGGCAGTTTTCCGACAAGCTGAAGAAAGCCGGCTTCAAGGCCGAAGAAGTGCAAGTGTTCGCCCACGGCAACAAAGGCACCCGCCACACCATCTGGATTGCCGAGAAACTCAAGGGCTAAGCTAAACTGTGCCCAACCGTCATCAGTCTTTATCTACAAAGGTGAACCCATGAGTTCGTCAACGCCACCGTCCAACACCGCCAAGCTGGACCGCATCCTCGCCGATGCCCAGCGCGACCGGGAGATGGGCTACCGCGACAAAGCCCTGAAAATGTACCCCCATGTCTGTGGCCGCTGCGCCCGCGAGTTTTCCGGCAAGCGCCTGAGCGAACTGACCGTTCACCACCGCGACCACAACCATGACAACAACCCCCAGGACGGTTCCAACTGGGAACTGCTGTGCCTGTACTGCCACGATAACGAGCACTCGCGCTACACCGACCAGCAATACTTCGGCGACGGCTCCCTGAGCACCCCGAAAATCGCCAAGGCGACCCACAACCCCTTCGCCGCGCTGGCCGGGTTGATGAAGAAAGACGAGTAATTTACAGCCTGTCAGGCCGCCATCGCGAGCAAGCTCGCTCCCACAGGGTTTTGTGAACGCCGAAAATCCAATGTCGGAGCGAGCTTGCTCGCGATGGCGATCAAATAAACACCACACATCTCGAACCTGACCACCCTCCCCCATTCCCCGTATAATCGCGCCTTTTCCCCAAAGGCACCCCGCCCGTGGCCAACAAACGCTATAGCTGCATCGGTCTGTTCAACCCCAAGTCACCGGAAAACGTCGGTTCGGTCATGCGTGCCGCCGGTTGCTACGGCGTGGCGTCGGTGTTCTACACCGGCAAGCGCTATGAGCGCGCCGCCGACTTCGTCACCGACACCAAGAAAGTCCACTACGACATCCCGCTGATCGGTATCGACGACCTGAAGAAAATCCTGCCCCTGGGCTGTGTACCAGTGGCTGTGGAACTGGTGGAAGGCGCTCGCCCCCTGCCCGAATACACCCACCCGGACCGGGCGCTGTACATCTTCGGCCCGGAGGACGGCTCGCTGGACAAGGACATCCGCGACTGGTGCGAGGACGTGGTGTACATCCCCACCACCGGTTGCATGAACCTGGCCGCCACCGTCAACGTCGTGCTGTACGACCGCATGGCCAAAGGCAACAACACCCGTTCGGGGCCGCAATTCCGCTGATCGGTGCAAAACTCGATTGAACAAGGCAATCGCTCGGGCAGTCAGTTTTATACCTACCCCATACTGGAGACAGATCATGAGCGATAACAATCCGTTCGAGCCGATCGAGAGCACCCCTTTCCAATCTCGTCCGCCGCAAAACGTGCATGGTTGGGAACGCATTGGCTCACTGGCCGGCGGTGTGCTGATGATGGGCAAGGGCTTGCGGCGTGGCGGGGTGATCGGTCTGGCTCAACTGGCGATCGGCGGCATGGCCCTGGCGCGGGGGATCACTGGGCATTGCTCGGCCAAGAGCCTGCTGGAGAAGAATCGCCAGAATCTGAACAGCGCCCGTGCCCGTATCGAGGAGGCCGGTGACGAACTGAGTCGCCTGAAGGCCAATGCCGAGGCAGCGACTGGCACGGCGACGGTGACCGGGAATGACTCGCTGGTTTCGCCGAAGGCTGGGCTCTGATTTTTGCAGCGCCGCTGATGGCCTCATCGCGAGCAAGCTCGCTCCCACAGGTTTTATGAACGCCGAAAATCCAATGTGGGAGCGAGCTTGCTCGCGATGGCGGGGTCACTGAAGTAATCGGCTATCCAGCACAGTGGAGGCCCCACCCAGAACGCTCTCACTGAGCTGCACAAACTCCTTGGTATCGACCGTTTCCAACCGCATCGCCCCCTGCAACACATCATCCAGCGAACGCTTGTTGCGGGTTTTCAGGCGAATCTCGCGGTCCAGTTCCTGCAACAGCAACACTGCCTTGGCCACCGCCGCCGGGCCGATCTGCTCGCCGCGCACGGTGGTGACGCCCTTGCTCTCGCGGGCGAGCCGGTCGTTCAGGGTCTGGTAGCGCTCATCACTCAGGCCGCCGGCGCGGCGTAGCAGTTCAATGGCGTAGTACTCGGTCAGCCCCTCACTGATCCAGTCGCTACGATCCTGATCATGGACCCGGGCCAGCGCCTGCACCAACTCCCGCAACAACGGGCTGCTGCCCCGCTCGCTGACCAGCGGCGGTCGACTGTGCAGGTAAATCGAGTCATGGCCGGCCTGGGCACCACGCCACAGCGGATCGCCGGCGCCGACGATCAGCAACTTGGCCGGATGGCGCGGCACCAACGCTTGCACTTGCGGCCAGACGAACGTCAGCAGCGTCAGCACATCCATCCGGCGCATGCCCTGGCCCCGGGGCGAGGCCACCGTCACTTCAGTTTCGCCCAGGCGTGTGCGGCGGCTGCCCAGTTTGCCGGCGAGCATCCAGCCGGTGGGGCGGTCGAACAGGCGCGAGGGATTGTCGATGCGAAAACGTTGTTTGCCGATACGCGGCCAGGGGGTCTCGATGCTTTTCCAGCCGTCGGGCAATTCCACCTCAAGACGGGCCACCAGTTCGACGCCATCCTGCTGGTCGAGCTTGGCCGCCGGCACCAGATCGTCGCCGCGCAGCAACGCCCACGTCGGGGTCATGCGGGTTTCGAAGGTGGCGTTCTTGCGGGCATGGCTGATGCGCACACGGTAGCTCAGGCTGGCCTTGTCAGCGGCCGGACGCCAGACGCCACGCGCCGCCTTGCCGGGGGTGAGTTGCCATTGGCCGTCGGCCTTGAAATCGCTGTAGCGGCTGCCGTCGCCGAGGTCGAAATCCAGGCTGCGCACCGCCGCCCCCCGGGCCAGGGTCACGCGCACCTCGGCCTGATCGCTCTGTGGCAACAGGTGCACGTGATAATCCAGGTCGACTTTCTGCGCCGCCCACAGCGGCCCGCACACCGCCAGCAGCCCGGCTGCCAGCATCCGTCTCAATCCTGCAGCCATGGGTTCTCCCTGGTGGTGCGCCGCCCGGTGGTTCAGCCAGCGCGGAAAATCAGATGATCTTCCCAATCGTCTTCCGGCACGCTGCCTTCGGCCAGCATGCGCCCGGACTGGGAAATGCGTTCGTGGTGCACGGCCTCTCGATCACCGCAAACCAGGTGGTGCCACAACGGCAAGTCCTTGCCTTCGCTGACCAGCCGATAACCGCAGGTCGGCGGCAGCCATTTGAACTCATCGGCCTTGCCCGGCGTGAGCTGGATGCAATCGGGCACGAACTCACGGCGATTAGGGTAGTCGGTGCACTGGCATGTTTTCAGGTCCAGCAGTTTGCAGGCGATGCGTGTGTAGTAGACGCTGTTGTCGTCTTCGTCTTCGAGCTTTTGCAGGCAGCACAGGCCACAGCCGTCGCACAGCGATTCCCACTCCTGTGTATCGAGCTGATCGAGGGTTTTGCGTATCCAGAACGGTTCGACTTTGGCGGCCATGGCTCAAGCATCAACATCAGGTGGTGAAAGGCCGACAGTCTAGTGCCGGGACCTCCTCAGGCCAAGCATTGGCGACTGTCGGTAGGCAGGGCTTGTCAGGCCGGACGCCGGGACGTAGGTTGCTGCATTGTCTTTCCAAACTCGAGCCAGGTGAGCCCATGAGCGCCAATTCCCGCATTGCCGATTACGCGATCCACCCTCAGTTCATCGAACGCTGGTCGCCCCGCGCGTTTACCGGCGAAAGCATTGCCGAAGAAACCTTGCTGAGCTTCTTCGAAGCCGCGCGCTGGGCCCCTTCGGCCTACAATTCACAGCCATGGCGCTTCCTGTACGCACGACGCGACACGCCGAATTGGGAGCGTTTCCTGGGTTTGCTCAACGCGTTCAACCGCGGCTGGGCCCAACACGCCTCGGCGCTGGTGATCGTCGTCTCGAAAACCACCTTCGCGGTGCCCGGTGCCACCGAGGAAACCCCGGCCCAGACCCACGCCTTCGACACCGGCGCGGCCTGGGGCCACCTGGCGTTGCAAGCCAGCCTCAGCGGCTGGCACACCCATGGCATGGCCGGTTTCGACCAGGAACTGACCCGCAAGGAACTGAAGATCCCGGAAGGCTACGCCCTGCACGCCGCGGTGGCGATTGGCAAGCTGGGGGACAAATCGACCCTGGCCGAATCCCTCCAGGCCCGCGAAGTCCCAAGCCCGCGCCGGCCATTGAGCGAACTGGTGGCCGAAGGCGACTTCACCCTGTAACCCTATTCTGTGACCGCTGAAGAG
>NZ_FMTK01000027.1:0-82151 GCF_900100025.1 Pseudomonas sp. NFACC56-3
CGCGACAAGGCCATGGAGAAGATCCGTGACCTGACCTGCCTGTCCGACATCCTGCCGACCGGCTACCACGGCGCCGTCACTGCTGGGGTTGGCCCTGGCAGCACCGTCTACATCGCGGGTGCCGGTCCGGTTGGCCTGGCGGCTGCCGCTTCCGCTCGCCTGTTGGGCGCGGCGGTGGTGATCATCGGCGACGTCAACCCGATCCGCCTGGCTCACGCCAAGGCCCAGGGTTTCGAAATCGCCGACCTGTCCACCGATACACCGTTGCACGAACAGATCGCTGCGCTGCTGGGCGAGCCTGAAGTCGACTGTGCTGTCGATGCAGTAGGCTTCGAAGCCCGCGGCCATGGCCATGACGGCGTCAAGCACGAAGCCCCGGCCACCGTGCTCAACTCGTTGATGGGTGTGGTCCGCGTCGCTGGCAAGATCGGCATCCCCGGCCTCTACGTCACCGAAGATCCGGGCGCAGTCGATGCCGCCGCGAAAATGGGCAGCCTGAGCATCCGCTTCGGCCTGGGCTGGGCCAAATCCCACAGCTTCCACACCGGCCAGACCCCGGTGATGAAGTACAACCGCCAACTGATGCAGGCGATCATGTGGGACCGTATCAACATCGCGGAAATCGTCGGCGTACAGGTGATCAGCCTGGACGACGCGCCGAAAGGCTATGGCGAGTTCGATGCGGGCGTGCCGAAAAAATTTGTGATCGATCCTCATCATCTGTTCAGTTGAGTAGCGCTCAGTCATAGCCACGCGGCTCGGTCAGAGCGGCCGGTGTTGGCTGCGCAGTTTGCAGCAGTTTCCCGTTGCGACTTGTCCTCTGCTGGCGAGCGGGTAAGTAAGGAGTTAGTAGCCGACTGATTGCCGTACCTATCGGTGCCATTTCTCCATAGCGAGAGGCGCAGACAAAAACATAAGAAACATGGAAATAACAATAATGAATGTTACCAAGCAGTTCGATACCGATGTCCTGGTGGTAGGTACTGGGCCTGCCGGTGCCACGACAGCACTGGCGCTTGCTACTTATGGTGTTCGAGTTCGCGCCATCACTATGTTTAACTATTTAGCCAATTCACCTCGCGCCCACATTACTAACCAGCGCTCCATGGAAGTCATGCGAGATCTTGATATTGAGGATGCTGTCCGAAAGCAAGCAACTCTCTGGGAGCAGATGGGCGACACGCTGATCACTACAAGCCTGGCGGGTGAGGAAATCGCGCGATTGCGAACTTGGGGATCCGGGGAGGCACGCAAAGGTGACTACATCAAGGGAAGCCCGTGCCCCATGGCAGATATTACGCAGCCCCTGATGGAGCCGATCTTGGTCCAACATGCAGCTGAGCGAGGAGCACAATTCTCTTTCAATACCGAATACCTGAGCCATGTCCAAGATGATGGCGGGGTAACCGTCACGCTTAAGGACGTTTTGACTGCGCGTGAATACACTGTACGCGCTCGTTATTTGGTTGGAGCGGACGGAGCCAATTCTAAAGTCGCTGCGCACATCCGCCTTCCTATCGAAGGTGAGATGGCGCGTGCCGGTACGGCTTACGTGATCTTCAATGCAGATCTAAGTCATTACGTTGAACATCGCCCGAGCGTGCTCCATTGGATCGCGAATCCAGTTGCTGGTTTTGGCGAGATCGGTTTGGGTCTCTTGCGTGCTGTACGGCCGTGGAATCAGTGGATTGCCGGTTGGGGTTTCGACATGTCCAAGGGGCCTGATTTCTCTCCGGAGTATGTGCTGCAGCGTATCCGTGCCCTCGTGGGGGACCCTAATCTTGAAGTTGAAATCGAGAAAAACTCGACTTGGTATGTGAACCAGGCATACGCGACCCACTACTCTAAAGGTCGTGTGCATTGCGGTGGTGATGCAGTGCACCGACATCCGCCATCCAGCGGTCTGGGATCGAATACATCTTTGCAAGATGGCTTCAATCTCGCTTGGAAACTCGCCTTCGTGTTGAAAGGCTATGCAGGCGAGGCACTGCTCGATTCTTACTCTCTAGAGCGTGCACCGGTTGGTAAGCAGATCGTTCTGAGGGCCAATCAGTCTCGCGCCGATTATGCCCTCTTTAAAGAATGCTTTCGTATGAATCAAGGTGTCGACAGCATAGAGCAACTGCTCGAAAGGATGCGCGCGCCGACTTTAGAAGGGGTTGAAACTCGCCAGCTTCTTCAGAAAGCGCTTGAGCTCAAGGATTACGAATTCAATGCCCAAGGTGTTGAGTTGAATCAACGCTACGAATCCAACGCAGTTATCGCTGACGAAAGGGCGGGCGAAGAGGTTTGGTCTCGCGACAAACAGTTGTATCTCCAAGCTACGACACGTCCTGGCGCCAAGATTCCTCACGCGTGGTTAGTAGATAGGAACGGGCTGCGCGTCTCAACGCTCGACGTGACGGGTAAAGGTAAATTCTCGCTGGTCACCGGTCTGGCTGGCCAAGCTTGGGTTAAAGCTGCTCGAGAATTGAACGTTCCGTATCTTCGAGCAGTGGTGACTGGTGAGCCGGGTACCGCTGATCCGTACTTAGATTGGCAGCGAATCCGTGAAATCCATGAGGCCGGGGCGATATTAGTTCGTCCGGATGGCTACATCGCATGGCGGCAAGCAAAGGCCGTATGGGACGATGGAGAGGCACTTGATCAACTTCGTAGCGCCCTGGAGCATGTTCTAGACAAAGCCTGCTAATCGACTTAGACGGAGACCGTTTGTTTCGCTGAAACAGGATTTGTCGATTTCCTTGTGTGTGACCTTGGCGGGGCCTGTCCGCGAACAGGGTTATTCAGGAAGCATCTGACAGGAAAGCACCAGGAACGGATTCGCCTTTGAGCAGACGCCCCCATTTGATTCGCATATAGGGACGTACGATTCATCCAGCGATGTAAAGCCCACCGTTCACATGCAGCACTTCACCGGTCATAAAGCTTGAGCCGTCGCTGCAGAGGAAGGCGATGACGGAGGCGATCTCGCTCGGCTGACCGAGGCGTTTCAGCGGGGTTTGTTCAATCTAGTCGCTGCCATGGCGCGTCGATATTTACTCTCCAGCGCAGGAGGGGCGCGTCCTTAATGAAGGAAATAGCTGCTGCGAGGCGCGTGCAGCGGCAAAAATGGATGGAATAGGCGGCAGACTTGATCGATTTTGAACGGCTGCCGTTTTTTGAAAGCGCTTATGGCTCAGCAGTCGAAAAATAGCGGCCTACTTCAGACCATCCCTAGGAACGAGCGTGATCTACAAGTCTAGAATCACTATCTACTCTCACAAATAATGGGAGGCCTCATATTTCGTAGGGTCATTAAATTTGAGTCCCGTTTCCCGCTCCAAGATTCAGAAAAAAGCCACTCAGATGAGTGTTTTTTTGTGCCTCAGAAGGGTTAGCTGGAAAACCCAATGCAAGCTCACCACAGCTCTGAGTCCCAGGCGAGAAAGCATGTTGGCAATAGCTTGCGGTGGGATGAGAGTTAGCGGTTTTAAGAGAATAATCCTACGCGCAACTAAGTTACGCGTAGGATCTGCGGACTTTCAGTACGCGGCTACCAGACCATCCTTCCGGGGATCAGTGCCACCCACATAACCATGAGTGGTGCGCTGGATAATCTGCGCGCCGCCAAAGGCGAATACGCCGTTAGGTTCTTCGACTTCTATGTCGTGGCCTTTGGCACGTAAGGCTTCGACCACCTGTGGGTCGAATGCACGTTCCACTGCGACTTTCAGGCCAGATTCGAGCCTCCAGCGCGGTGCGTCTGCGGCGGCTTGCGGGTTTTGTTTGTAGCGCAGGATGCGCATCATCATCTGCAAGTGACCCTGTGCCTGCATCGGGCCGCCCATCAGGCCGAAGGACATCAACGGCGTGCCGTCGGCGTTCATCACAAAGCCGGGGATGATGGTGTGGAACGGACGTTTGCGCGGTGTAACGTAGTTGACGTGCTGCGGATCCAAGGAGAAGGCCGCGCCACGGTTTTGCAGGCTGATGCCGGTGCCAGGCACCACGACACCTGAGCCGAAGCCCATGTAATTGGACTGGATGAACGAGATCATCATGCCGCTTTTATCGGCCGCCGACAGGTAAACGGTGCCGCCCGGTTTAGGCGAACCATGCCCAGGATTGGCGGCCTTGTCGGTGACGAGACCGGCGCGCTCCATCAGGTAGGTTTTGTCCAGCAGATGCTCGGAAGGCACGCGCATGTGGTCGTTATCCGCCACGTGTTCGTTCAGGTCGGCAAGGGCCAGCTTCATGGCTTCCAACACTGGGTGCACGGTTTCCAGACTGTCCACGGGATGCTCGCCGACGCCCAATGCTTCGAGCATCGTCAGGCCGGACAGGGTAGCGATGCCCTGGCCATTAGGTGGCAATTCATGAACCACGGCGCCGGCGTAGGGCACCGACAAGGTGTCGATCCAGTCCACCGTGTGGGTCGCCAGATCGTCGAGGCTCATGACGCTGCCATTGGCGTTGGCATGGGCGATGATGGCTTGGGCCAGTTCGCCGCGATAGAACGCTTCGCCTTTGGTTTGGGCGATCAGCTCCAGGGTGCGGGCGTGATCCTTGAGCCGGATTTTCTCCCCGGCCTGTGGTGCTTGGCCGTCGGGCAGGAAGCACTCGGCAAAACCGGGCTGATCCTTGAGCAGTTCAGCGCCGAGCTTCCACAGCTGGGCTATGATCGGGGTGACTTGGTAGCCATCCCGAGCATAGCCGATGGCCGGTTCAGCCAGGGTGGCGAAAGGCAGTTTTCCGTAACGCTCGGACAGCTCGACCCAGGCCGAAACCGCGCCCGGCACCGTCACCGCTGGCCAGCCGCGCTGGGGCATCTTGCTCTGCCCGGCGAAAAACTCAGGGGTCCAGGCTTGCGGTGCGCGACCGGAAGCATTCAGGCCCTGCAACTTGCTGCCGTCCCAGACGATAGCAAAAGCGTCGCTGCCGATCCCGCAACCGGTGGGCTCGACCACGGTCAGGACCATGGCGGCTGCGATGGCCGCGTCGACGGCGTTGCCGCCCTTGCGCAGCATGTCCAGCCCGGCCTGGGCGGCCAATGGCTGGGAGCAGGCGACCATGTTACTGCCCATCACTGGCGAGCGTGCCGAAGCGTAGGGTTGGCTGTAATCCAGATCATCAAACATTAGCGTTTCTCTTTGGCAGAAAAAGTTAGCCCTTGGGGTCCAGCGCATCACGCAAACCATCCCCCAGCAGGTTGAAACACAGGACCGTGATGTAGATCGCCACGCCAGGCGCAATCGACATCCAGGGGGCCTGCTCCATAAAGTTTTTCGCGGTGTTGAGCATCGATCCCCAGGAAGGCGAGGGCGGTTGCTGGCCCAAACCGAGGAACGACAGACTGGCTTCAGCCAGAATCGCCGAGGCGATGGTCAAAGTGGCTTGCACAACCAATGGCGACATCACGTTGGGCAGCACGTAGCGCAGGATGATCCAGCGATCCTGCAAGCCAATGGCACGAGCACCTTCCAGGTAATCTTCGTGTTTGATGGTCAGCACCTGACCACGGGTCAGTCGGGCAAAGATCGGCATGGCTGACAGGCCGATAGCGATCATTGCGTTGGTCAGGCTCGGGCCTAGGAAGGCGCCCAGCGCAATCGCCAATACCAGAAACGGGCAGGACAACAGCGCTTCCATGACACGGGATATCACCGCTTCGAGTTTGCCGCCGAAGTAACCGCCCAACAGGCCCAAAGGCACGCCGATGGCCATGGCGATGACCACCGAAACGCCACCGGCCAGCAACGAACTGCGTGCGCCCCAGAGCAGACGGGAAAACAGATCGCGACCCAGTTCGTCAGTGCCCATCCAGTAGATCAGCGATGGTGCCTTGCGGACCGCGAGAAAGTTGGCTTTCAGCGGGTCATGGGGCGCAATCCAGGGCGCCAGCAAGGCCGCCAGGACAAACAGCAGCAACACCGCCGCACCGAGTACCGCGCCTTTGTTGGCGAGGAATTTTTTCACGAACGGCGAGCGGCTGCGGGGGGCGATAATGCTATGAGGGAGGCTGGAAATAGCGGTCATGAAGCAGTCCTCAGACGCGGATTAATCATCCGGTACAGCACATCGGCGAGCAGGTTTAGCAGCAGGAAGCCAATTGCGATGCACAGCACCACGCCTTGCACCACGGCGTAATCACGATTGAACACGGCGTCGACAATCATCTTGCCGAAGCCAGGTATGCTGAAGACTTGCTCGGTCAGCACCGCGCCGCCGAGCAATTCACCAAACAGCAGGGTTGTCAGGGTCACAATAGGCATCAATGCATTGCGCAGGGCATGCTTGAGGATCACCGTGCGTGGGCGCAGGCCCTTGGCCCGGGCGGTGCGCACGTAGTCGGTGCGCAACACTTCAAGCATGGCGCTGCGGGTATGGCGCATGAGAATCCCCGACAACCCTGCACCGAGCACGAAGGCCGGCAGGATCAAGGTCTTCAGGTTTTGCCCGAAGTCCTCGCCCATGGGCACGAAACCCGAGGCTGGCAGCCATTGCAGTTTCACGGCGAAGACCATGATCAGCAGGATCCCCAGCCAGAAGTGCGGAATCGAGATCCCCGACAGCGCGATGACATTGGCCCCGTAATCCACGACGGTGCCTTTGCGTACGGCCGAGATAATTCCAGTGGGAATGCCGATCAGCAGTGCAATCAACAAGGCCAGCACTGCCAGCTCCAGGGTCACCGGCAACTTGGACGCCAACAGCGTGGTCACCGGTTGTTCGGTGCGCAGCGACGTGCCGAAGTCGCCGGTCAGCACGTTGCTGACCCAGCTCAGGTACTGCACGGGGATCGGGTCGTTGAGTCGATACTTGTCGCGCAGGTATTCCATCACCGCCGGATCGCGCTCTTCTCCAGCCATGGCCAGCACCGGGTCACCTGGCAACAGTTTCTGCAGGGTGAAGACGAAGAGCGAAACCAGGATCAGTGTCGGGATCGCACCAAGCAGGCGTCGCAGGATAAACATCAGCATACCGGCCCCTCGTTTTTGCGGCGATCATTCACAGTCATGGCTTGAACGCGACGTTGTTCAGACGAATCAGGCCATCCGGGTTTGGCACGAAACCAGTCACGTTGTTACGCATGGCCATGATTCGCGGATCGAAATACAGGTACGCGGTAGGCACTTCGTCAGCCAGCAAACGCAGGGCTTCGTTGTACAGGGCCTGGCGCTGGGCAACATCGTTGACAGTGCGGGCCTTGTCCAACAGCTCGTCGAGTTTGGCGTTGCAGTATTTGCCGTCGTTCTGGCCGCCCTTGCAGGTCACGAACTGGTGAATGTCGCCATCCGGATCAGGACGGCCCGACCAGGCGCTCATGCCGATCTGGAAGTTGCCGCTTTGCTGTTCGCTAAGCATGGTGGCGTATTCAGTGGCAATCAGATTGACCTTGAAACCCGCTTCTTCAGCCATGGCCTGAATGATCTGCCCGACCTGTTGTGCGATAGGGTTGTTGGCGACTTTCAGGTCCACTGCCAGTGGCAGCTTCACGCCTGCTTCGGCCAGCAAGGTCTTGCTCTTTTCCACATCGCGGGTCGGGATCGGCAGATCCTTGTCGTAGTACGGGCTGTTTTTCGGAAACGGCTGGGCGCTCGGCGCATACAGGCCTTCGAACACCACCTGGTTGATCGCATCACGGTCGATGGAAAGCTCGAATGCCTTGCGCACGCGCTTGTCTTTGCCCATCGGCGAGTTGGCCTTTTCGCCGTTGTTAATGTTGAACATCAACTGCATGTAGCCAAGCCCTGGCGTGTTATAGACCGCCAGCTTGCTGTCCGCCTTGGCGGTTTTTACGTCGGTGGGGGCAACCCGTTCGATGATGTCCAGGTCGCCGGAACGCAGGTTGGCCAGACGCACCGAGGTGTCCGGAATCGGTAGGAAAATCACCTTGTCGAAGTGATAAGCCTGCTTGTTCCAATAGTTGTCGAAGCGCTCCAGCACAATGCGATCCTGCTGCACGCGCTGGACGAATTTGTAAGGGCCGGAGCACACCGGTTTGGAGGCGAACTCACCCTGGGCGGCCTTCGGCGCAAGCATCATTCCGGCACGGTCCGAGAGTTGGGAGACCAGGGTGGCGTCCGCTTGCTTGAGTTTGATGGCGACGGTTTTGGCGTCGATCACTTCAACGCTGTCCACCGAGGCCAGCTCGCTCTTGCGCAGGGAGTCGGGCAGGGTGCGAGCGCGGTCCAGGTTGAACTTCACCGAGGCAGCATCGAACGCTTCGCCGTCGTGGTAAGTCACGCCTTCGCGCAGAGTCATGGTCAGGGTCTTGCCGTCTTCGCTCCAGTTCCAGGCAGTGGCCAGTTGTGGGGCGAAGGTCAGGTCCGGGTTCACATCCACCAGCTTGTCGCACAGTGCGGTATAGACCAGACGGCCCGAATAGGTACGCGAACGATGCGGGTCGAGCCCATCAGGATCGTCCTGAATGCCGATGCGCAGGGTGGACTCGGCAAAGGCGGCGTTGGCGGCCAGCAATAACAAGGTTCCTGTCATGACGCGTGCAATTTTCATGGCTGGCTCTCCACTGCAAAGGATTGATGGTTCTTGAACAGATTCAGGCGCTGGGTGTAGGCAGCGCTGGGTGTCGGCAAAATCAGGGTGCCTGCACCGGCATTGGCGATTTCACGCCAGAAGTGGCACGCCACCTGACGCTCGGCCTCGACGGTTTCCATTACCGGCACCACTTCTTTGCACAGCGCCCGGGCGTGCGGGCAGCGGGTATGGAAGCGGCAACCCGATGGCGGGCGACTCGGGCTCGGCATGTCGCCGCCCAGCAATGGGCGCGGCCGGCGCAGGTCCGGGTGGCTGACCGGCACGGCGGCCATAAGCGCCTGGGTGTAAGGGTGTAGAGGGGTTTCAAACAGGTCGTTGACCGGCGCCAGTTCGACGATTTCCCCCAAGTACATCACGGCTACCCGGTCGCTCATGTGGCGGATCACGGCCAGGCCGTGGGCGACAATCACCAGGGTCAGACCGAATTGATGCTTGAGGTCTTCCAGCAGGTTGACGACTTGCGCCTGCACCGAAACGTCCAGCGCGGACACGGGTTCGTCACCCAGAATCAAACGCGGGTCAGACGCCAGGGCCCTCGCAATGCCGATGCGCTGACGCTGGCCACCGGAGAACTCGTGAGGGTGGCGGCCGCCGTGCTCGGGCGCCAGGCCCACGGTGCGCAGCAACTCGGCGACTTTGGCCTGGCGGTCGCTGCGGCTGGCATCGCTGTGCAGCCAGATAGGCTCACCGACGATGGATTCCACAGTCATGCGCGGATTGAGCGAGGCAAACGGATCCTGAAAGATGATCTGCAAATCCCGCCGCACCTGGCGCAGCTTTTCCGGGGTCAGATTGGCCAGGTTACGGCCTTCATAAATGACGTCGCCCGCCGTAGGTTTGAGCAGGTTGAGCAGCAGACGGCCGAGGGTTGATTTACCCGAGCCGGACTCGCCCACCAGCGCCAGGGTCTCCCCTTTGCGCACCGACAGATTGACCTGATTGACCGCTTGCACCGGCGGCTTCTTGCGCTGGAACAAGCCGCTTTCCACCCCGAAGTGTTTGCTCAGGTCGATGCTTTCGAGAATGATCTCAGGGCTTGCACGCTTAACTATTTGGCGTTCAGAAAGGCTCACGCGCTGACCCCCATATGCTGTTCCAGTGGCGCACGAATGCACGCAGCGAAATGTCCGGGGGAAAGCTCAAGCAGCGGCGGGCGCGCCTCGCGACATGCCTGAATCACAAAAGGGCAGCGCCCGGCGAATCGGCAACCGGTGGGCATTTGCGCAGGCGTCGGGACGCGACCATTGATGGTTGCCAGACGACCTTCACGCGGGCCAATCGATGGCATCGAACCCATCAGGCCGATGGTGTACGGGTGCTGCGGGTCATCGAACAGGGTTTTTACCGGGCCGCTTTCCACCACTCGCCCGGCGTACATCACCATCACGTCGTCAGCGACTTCGGCGACCACGCCCAGATCATGGGTGATCAGGATCATGGCCGTGCCGGTTTCAGCCTGCAGATTGGCGATCAGCGACAGGATCTGCGCCTGAATGGTCACGTCCAGCGCGGTGGTGGGTTCGTCGGCAATGATCAGCGCCGGATCGTTGGCCAGGGCCATGGCAATCATTACCCGCTGCCGCATGCCGCCGGACAGTTCATGGGGGTAGGCGTCCAGGCGTTGCGCGGCGTCAGGCACGCGGACCTTTTCGAGCATTTGCAGGGCGCGCTGACGGGCGTCCTTGGCCGACAGACCCTGATGGCGGATCACGCTTTCGGCGATCTGCTCGCCAATGGTGAAGACCGGGTTCAAGGAGGTCATGGGCTCTTGGAAAATCATCGCCATGCGGTTGCCGCGCACATCCAGCAAGCGCTCGTCGGGCATGCCTAGCAAGGCTTCATCGAGCAGGGCGGACGTACGGGCGGCGATCTTGGCGGTGTCGGGCAGCAAGCCCATCAGCGCCATGGACGTAACGCTTTTACCACATCCGGACTCTCCGACGATGGCCAGGGTCTTGCCGCGCTGGACCGAGAACGAGACGCCGTCCACGACATTGGCGGGTGCACCTGCAAAGCACACGGTCAAGTTGCTGACACTCAATACCGTGTCGGTGGCCTGAGTTGTGGTGCTCATAAACTTGCCTCCAGGTCTTGATTGATGACGTTGTCCAGCGCCTGTTGCAGCGCGCGCAAATGGCCACGCATGGCCGTGGCGGCCTTGACCGGATCACGGTTTTCGATAGCGTCAACAATGTCGTTGTGGTCGTGGCTGTAGGTGTCGAGGCGGTCGGCGTTGCGAGCCCGCTGACGCAGGTCACGCCAGGCCGGGTCGAGCCGGATCGCATCGAGCATTTCAAAGATATCCAGCATCAGGCGGTTACCTGCGGCCTCGGCGATCCCGCGATGCAGGGCGCTGTCCCACAGCTCAATGCCCTCGGCATCGGCAGGCTCGGCGGCCTGTTGGTGTCGGGTGCGTTCGGCAAGGCGGCGCAAAATGGCTATCTGGTCGCCGTTGGCTCGAACCGCCGCCAGGGATGCCAGTGCCGGCTCCAGATGCAGGCGCGCTTCCATAACCTCGCTGAAGTTAGTCCGCCCGGACAACCGGGCAAAGCTCATGGCCGCACTGGGTGGAGTAGGGCCGACGAAGGTTCCTTTGCCCTGACGCCGCCAGATCTGCCCTTCGGCTTCCAGCACCGACAGCGCCCGCCGGATGGCCCGGCGACTGAGGCCAAAATCGGCGGCCAGGTCCCGCTCGGTCGGCAATGCCCGGTGTGGGAAAGCAGCATGTTGCGCGACCATCTGCCGCAAGGCATCCAGCGCTAGTTTCGAAGTGTTGTCGATGGGGGTGTCAGGGTCGAACCTTTGCATCGTGGTGCTCGCGCCAAGAGTATAAAAAAAGGCTCCGAGCTGACTGTAGGCAGGAGATCGAGGCAAAAGGGTAAGTGCAAGCGCGATGCCAATTGAAATTGGTTCGCCTCGGGATTAGCGCTATGTGCTTAGCTATTACTCAGGAGCAGCGGCGGCGGGGCCCAATAAGTCAGGGTTCGTCGGGTTGGTTCAGGGGATTAAAGAGGATTGGTTCGTGGATAATCGAACCAATTTCCGCCGCTTATGCAGATTGTGCATTGATTCGTGCGTAGTGCGCCGGGGTGGTGCTTGGCTCCTGGAATTCGCTTCTCTGATGCCGAAACAGCTGTGCCTACGACCCCAGGCCCTTTATCAGATCATCACTGACGAGGGCGAACTCCTGAAGGTTGGCATCAGCGGTAATCTTCGTAAGAGGCTCAGGTGAAGGCGAGACTGCCCACGTCGTGGCGCCTGGCCCCATGCGCCCATTGAGCTTTGTTGCCAGCACCTTGACACCAACACACCGGTTCGGCCGAGCGCGGCATATTGCACGGTAACGCCTCCGATTTTAAGTGGCCGTCGTTGCCTGGTAGTACTCGACCACCAGCCCATCGCGATGCCGCACGGTAGCGTTACGCCCTTCCGGCGCCTGCTGCGGCTCGTGTATCACGGTGGTGCCTTGCGTTCGCAACCAGTCAAGAGTTTCATCGAGCGAATCAACCATGAGCAGCGCCGTCGATATGCGCACTGGCGCTAACGCTGCTTCGCTGCCAGCGAGCAAAACGAATGCTCCGACCACGGCAACCTCAATTCCACGCTCCGCGAACGAGAGACGCCGTTCGCACTTCTTGTCTTGCAGCTGCTCGTAGAACGCAACAGTGACTTCCAACTCGCTGGGCTCTATGTACAGCCGAAAAGCATGATGAAGTAGATGCATGGTTCATTTCCTTATTTCCTGTGATTGATGACGACACATTCGAGGCCACTTGCTCGGCGCGCTGCTTCCATTGCTTCTGGTAGATCTCTTATCGAAAACACGCGCGGCCGAATCGCGGAGATATCAAGCAGACCACTACGAATCAGTTCCAGCAGGCGCCGATACGCATCGCGTGAATACATGAAGTTGCCTATCACTTCCCAGGCGTGGAGCATGACCTCGGTATAAGGCAACGGCAAAGGCACTGCCATGCTGCCCATGAGCACCAGCCGGCCACCGTCAACCAAGCTGCGTAATGCAGTCAAGGTCGCGCCGGCATCAGTCGCGCCCCCGACCATGTCGAGAGCCATATCCACACCGCCACCCGTGAGCGAATGAATCCGTTCGACATCGCTCGCCATGTCACCCGTCGCCACCAGCGTAGTCAGGCGCTTGTCGGCTACTGCCGCGAGCTTGTCCAGCTTCCTGCGATCGCGCCCCAGTGCAATCACGCGAGCAGCTCCCATCGCCAGACCCAGCAGTGCCCCGGCACCCCCGTAGGCGCCAGTCGCACCGGAGACGAGCAAGGTCTCGCCCGCGGCAAGGCGACCGCGAAGCAAGCCCCCATAGGGCACAACATGTCGCATGGTCACGGCGAGCTGGGCCGCATCGAGCTGCTCCAAACCGTCAACGGACGTCACAAGGCTCGCGGGAACCACCGCATATTCGCTGAGGGTTCCGTCCGGCCAATCCTGTTGCATATGCCGACCGATCGGTCCTTGAGCCGTTACACCGACCAGAATTTGACCCGGATCTCGCACGTTTTCGTGGGCGACGAGATGCGACGAAATCACCACCCGCTGACCGACCTTCAAGTGCCACACGTTCTCGCCAATGGCCTGAATCACACCCACTCCGTTACCGCCGGGGATAAACGGGATTTCGGGCGCGCGATAGACCGGTAGCTTCCCCTCGACGTAGTCCTTCATGTAGGACATCAGCACGGAGGCCTCCATGTGCACAACAACGCTACCTGGCCGCGGTTGCGGCTGAGATCGTTCGCATAGACGGAATGGCCCGCCCAGTCCATCCAGTTGCCAGGCCTTCATGAGAGTTACTCCAGTTGTTCGAGCGAAAGATTGCCGCAGGTCGTCGTGGGATAACCGGCAGTACAAGCGCCGGTTGACCACGAATGAGCGCAGATTCCTGCGCAACGCGGACGTGCAGTGGTGCGTTGTTTGCACCGTCCTGACGAGCGCATACCTAATAGTCGCCGCCCCAAGCCCGGTTTTGTATAATCAAAACGACCTATTTTCTAATCGATCGTACAAATGGACGCACTTTCAGATGTGTTGTCGATATTTCGGGTAAGCAGCACGCTGTCTTCCCGCTTCGAAGGGCGCGGGGCTTGGGCCTTCCGCTTTCCTGCTTATTCACACATCAAGTTCGGCGGTGTGCTGGCAGGTCGTTTCCATCTGTGGATCGAGGACGCCCGGCCGCCGATGACACTCGAAGAAGGCGATTTTTATATGCTGACGAGCGGGCAGCCGTTCTGCTCCGCCAGTGATCCATCGCGATCCCCGCTCGATGGACCACAGGTCTATCGCTCCATCCGTAGCAATGACGGGGTCGTCCGGTATCAAGGCGACTGCGCAGAACACTACCCCGCCGTCAGCCTGGCCAGCGGTCGCTTCACTTTCGAGGATGATGTCAATGAAATTCTTCTTCGGCACCTGCCACCAATCATTCACCTACGCAGGAACGATGCGGGCACCACTGCGCTTTCCCTGCTACTCGACCTGCTCAAGGACGAGGTGAGTGAGATGCAACCGGGCGCAGAAGTGGCACAGAGCAGTCTGGCCGCCCTGGTACTGGTGAATGTATTGCGAGCCTATCTGAAGGTCACGCCATCACCGCCGGGGTGGCTTGGGGCACTTGCCGATCCGCGCATCGGCAAGGTCTTGTCGCTGATGCATGGTCGTCCAGGCGAACGCTGGACGGTTGATCAATTGGCGTCCGTGGCGAATATGTCAAGAACCGCCTTCTCCACGCATTTCCGTCGACTGGTCGGAAACCCGCCGCTGGACTACCTCAACCAGTGGCGGATGACTGTCGCGCGTACAGCACTTCGCCACTCGGAGGAATCGTTAGTCGACATTGCCGAACGCATCGGCTATCAGTCCGACACCGCGTTCAGCATCGCCTTCAAGCGCTGGTCGGGACAGAGCCCGGGTAGATTCAGGACACAAAGCCGGATGGCCGCGCCCTCTAAAGATGAGCATCCGCCCCGAGCACTGTGACCTAGAACGCCAAGGACGCATTCATGCTACTGAACACGCCTCATGGAATCAGCAACAGCTTTCCCGTGCTGCGTCGTGATTGAAGGTCGATATGCGCACGAGCCGCCTCTCTAAGGGGGTAGCGCTGGCCGATCGTCACCTTCAGACGCTCACTGCCGACCCATTCGAACAGTTCGTTCACGCACGTCAACAACGTGTCGCGGGTCGCGATGTGATCGCTGAACTTTGGAAATCCGATCATGATGCTTCGCGGTAGCGCCGCGATGTTGATCGATGGCGGGCTACCGAGGACAGGGCCGTAGTATGCCAGCACGCCATGGTGGCGAAGTGACCCCATGGAATCTTGGAAGGTCGCGGCACCAGAGCCGTCGTAGACGACATTGACACCTTCGTTCGCGGTCAGCCGCATTACTTCATCGACAAACCGGCCATCCGACGACACTATCACGTCGTCCGCTCCAGCTGCCCGTGCTATGGCTTCCTTGTCAGCCGACGAGACACGTGCGATCACCCGTCCGCCACGCAGCTTGATCATCTGGGTGAGCAGCAAACCTACGCCGCCGGCCGCTGCGTGCACGAGTGCGACGTCGCCCGGTTTGACTGCGTAAAACCGGGTGGCGAAGTGATGGGCAGTGACGCCTTGCATCATTAAGCCTGCCGCAGTGTCGTCTGGAATCGACGCGGGCACGGATACGAGCGAATCAGCCGGGACAATGACGTGCTCCGCATAGCTTGCTTGCGCGTACACCCATGCAACACGCTCGCCCATAGTCAGCGATTGCACACCTTCGCCAAGGGCTATCACCTCACCTACGCCTTCTACGCCAGGAATCAAAGGCAACGGCTGATCCCGCCAAAGTTGGCCGTTTCGTACGCCGATATCCATGAAGTTCACGCCGACAGCTGTCGTCCGAACAAGAACCTCTCCTGCGCGTGGTTCTCCCGTGGGCACGTTGCGCCAGACGAGCTGCTCAGGTCCACCATGTTGAAATAGCTGGATCGCGTTCATTGACGTTTCCTTTAGAGCCACTAATACTTGACCATTCAGTCCACATCAGGTCAAAAAAATACTAGCTGATGCAACGCAAAGCTGTCTTTGCGATTCCCTCAAGCGTTGCCCGGGATGCGCCGGCGCGCGCCGCCACCTTGATGCCAGACAATGTTGCTAGGATAAAACTAGCCAAATCATCTGGCCGGGTGGATTTAGATAACGTTCCGGCGCGCTGTGCCTCGGTCACGCGTGCCGAAATCGCGGCTGCCAGCGTTCGCGATGCAATGTCGGAGATCATGGCCACTTCCGAATTCGCTCTTCCGAATTCGCAAATCGCACTTATCCCTAGGCAGGAGGGCGCGGGGTCGGAAGCAGCATCATTCACCATACGCAGGAGCAGCGCCTTGATCCCGTCGACTGGTGATGCTACCGAGTTCAGCGTGCGGAGCTGGTCACCCACGCTCTCGCTCGTATATTGACGGAGCACTTCGAGATACAACTGCCACTTGTCGCCAAAGGCGTTATAAAGGCTCTGCCGGCCCACCCCCATCGCCTTCAACAGGTCCTCGGTCGACGTACCCTCGTACCCATGCTGGGCGAAAATCCTGCTGGCTCGCTGCAATACAACGTCGCGGTCAAATTGTGTAGGTCTAGCCATGTCAAGAAAAATAGCTGTTATTGACTGATGTGTCCATAACAATTGGTATCGTTAGAGCAATCGATTGGACTGAGCGTGTGGATCGGCAACATAAAGCTCGAGCCGACGAACCGGATTCGCCCAGCCGCGATGGTCTAGAACCAATAATGGCAAGCGTAAAAAACGGTCATGAGCGCGCCTGTTCCGATTACGACTGCGCGTACCAGCCAGCCTGGCAACCAGCGGGTCAGGTGGCCCCCTGCATAGCCGCCGAGCAGCGCGCCAAGGAGCATTGGTAGGGCTGCGGCCCAAATCACGGCGCCCTTGACGATGAACACCAAGACCGCCGCCAGGCTCACGCTGCCTGCAATGAGATTCTTCAGGACCTTGATTTTGCGGATGTCCTGCGGCTCGCTCAACGCAATGACGGAGGACAGCAGGATGCCGAGGCCTGCGCCGAAAAAGCCGCCGTACAGTGAGCTCAGTATCAGCGCGGGCAACGCGCCTTTCGAGGAAATGGATGCACGCCGATGCATCGACCATCGGCCGAGCATCGGCGCCACCGCGAAGAGAGCAGTGGCGAAGCCGATCAACGCCGGTACCGGCAACATGAAAGCTTCGCTCGGCAGCGCGAGCAGCAGGACTGCGCCGACCATGGCCGCACAGAAGGCAACGACCAATGACCCGATCAGTTGCCTATCCATAGGCGGCATCTTGCGCCTGTCGGCCAGTGCCGCAAGCCAGTGCCCTGGTGCGATGGCAACTGCGTTGGTGGCATTGGCCAGCACCGGAGGCAATCCGCCCATCAGCATGATCGGAAAGGTGATCAACGTCGCCCCCCCGGCTACGGCATTGACCACTCCGCCGACAATGCCGGCGCAGAACAGCAACAATATTTGATTCATTCCCGACTCCTCTGCAGTCGGGGAAGATACCGTGATGGCCGGACTCATCTCTCGTACGTTTGTGACCGGCCGAGGCTTTTCCGGTAAGCCCCAGGAGTCGTGCCGAACACCCGGAAAAAATGCCGCGCCAAATGGGTTTGATCGCAGAAGCCGCAGGCGGCTGCGACATCCGCCAGTGCCGCTCCAGACCGGAGCTGGCGACGGGCATCGTTCAAGCGGGCCACGACACTATGGGCGTGAGGCGGTATACCGAACTGTCGAGTGAACTTGCGGGTGAATGCTTCGCGACTCAGGCCGGCTTTTGCAGCCAATCGGGCAATGTTTGGTTCTGCTGGGATAATCGCATCGTTAGCATGAAAGAGCGCACCAATAGCGCTGGTGTACGTGTCGGCACCGGGGCGAAAGGTGAGCACATGCGGTTGAGCGCCTAGTTCGAGGTCGCTGATGTAGAGATTCAGGCAACGTGTCCCAGGCTGCACTTCCGACAGGCTGGCGTGAGGACAGCCTGCGGGGATGTACAGGCAGGAACCCGCCGGAACATGGATGCGCTCGCCACCGATGCGAAAGAATCGACATCCGCTGATCACGAAGGTGAGTTGATGTTCATCATGGAAATGCACGCCAGACACCGGTGTGTCATCGCCTGACCAGGCGCCGTATTCGGCGAAGTCATCGCGCCAATAAGTCCACATCCACTCACTCCGGTTTTACCTATGATTCGTTTATGATGGTACGCATTCTGACAATCGGACCCGACATGAGCCCAACGCGCGACGCCTTCGCCAGCCGCCTGATCAACTACAAGACCATCGCCGACAGCATGGCCACTTTGCTGTTTCCACATGCAGAGGTGGTGCTGCACGATTTGGCGACGCAAACGGTCGTGCACATCGCCAACAATATCTCCAAGCGCAAGATCGGCGACGACTCGGCGTTGGAAGAGGTCGGTGGCGATCTGAGCCAGCAATTGAGCTTGGGCCCTTACGAAAAACTCAATTGGGATGGCCAGCGCGTAAGGTCTATCACCAGTGTCCTGCTGGACGGTCAAGGTAAGCCCGAAGTGGCGCTGTGTATCAACCTCAACTATTCAGTACTGGAGCAGGCGCGGGATGCGCTGAATCTGTTCTTCCAGGCCAGTCGAATGGTCACCCAGCCCGAAGCGCTGTTTCGTGACGACTGGCAAGAGCGTATCAACACATTCCTGCACCGCTGGCTGCAGGACAGACACCTGGCGCTCAACAGCCTGACTCGGGCCCATAAACGCGACCTGATCGAGGCCCTGTTTCACGAAGGGGCTTTCGACGGTAGAAGCGCCCACGATTATGTTGCCAACGTCCTGAACATGGGGCGCGCAACCGTCTACAAATACGTCAAAGCGTTCCGGGACGCCTGATCGAGAGGCGGAGGGATGGGAGCGAACAAGTCCGCTCCCGATGTCTCAGCGCCGATCACTGCCCATAGATATCGAAGCTGAAGTACTTCTGATCAATCTTCTGATACTCGCCACTAACCCTGAGCGCGGTAATCGCGCTATTAAAACGGCTTACCAGGTTCTGATCATTTTTGCGCACAGCAATGCCCACGCCATCACCGAAGTATTTCGGATCGCGCAATGGCTCCCCCACAAAGGCGTAGCCCTTGCCATTGTCGGTATCGAGAAAGCCCAACTGCACAGCGACGTCATCGCCCTGTACCGCATCCAGACGACCTGCCAACAGATCGAGATACGCCTCGTTCAGCGTGGCATAACGCACAACTTCTGCGCCTGTGGGCACCAGCACTTCAGTGGCGAAGCGGTCATGGGTGCTGGACCGCTGCACGCCAATGCGCTTGCCCTTCAGTTCGCTGAAGTTGCTGCTCAGGGCAAAGCCTTTCTTCATCGCGATGCGACTTGCGCTCTGGTAATACTTGTCAGTGAAATCCACCGATTTCTTGCGGTCTTCAGTGATGGTCATCGAGGACAGAATCGCGTCGATCTTGCGCACTTTCAGCGAGGGAATCAGGCCATCGAACTCCTGCTCGACCCATTCGCACTTGACCTCCATCTGCTTGCAAAGCGCGTTGCCGATGTCGTAATCGAAGCCGACGATCTGGCCATCGGCGGCTTTCGAAGCGAAAGGAGGATACGCCGCTTCGATACCGATCCTGAGGGTGTCCTGGGCGAATGTCGCCGGAGCGACAAATGCACAAACGAGTGAGAGGGTAGTCCAACGCAACAACGGCTTTACAGTCATGATCCAGATCTCCGGCAAGTCGCCCGTTAAAGAAGGTCGATGAGCGTCCCGACCCGAGCCGGAACGCCTGTTGCAGTGGCAGTAAAGCGATTGAAAGTCAGGCCCTCACGCTTGGGCGCAGGACTCCAGTGCGCAGCGGGATATCTGTGCATCCTGTACCGCGACACCGGTGAGATCGACGATGGTGATTTGCTGATCGTTGGTGCGCCCGCTTACGTCACCCGCCAACACCTGGCCGAGCTCCAGCAGCTGTTCCTTGTCGATCAGCCCGGTTTTAAGCGCATGAGAAATTTCTCCGTACTGGCTGCACTGTGCGATCGAGTCCACGACGATGACATCAGCGCGGCCAACCAATGCCGGATCCAGCTCCTGTTTGCCCAAAGTATCCGCACCCACGGCGGTGATATGTGTCCCTGGGCGAATCCACTCGCTCTTGAGCAGTGGCTCACGAGAAGGTGTAGTGGTGACGATCAGATTGGCCTTGAGCGCGAGCTGCTGAGCGTTCAGCGTCGTTTCCACACCAAACCCCAAGGCCTCTGCAAAGTCGCGATAGGCATCCAGTTCAGATTGCCTGCGCCCCCAGACGATGACGTCGCGGCAATCTGTGACGGCCGTCAACTGCTCCAGTTGCATGCGTGCCTGCATGCCGGTGCCGACGATGCCGATTGCCTGAATGTTCGATGGCGCCAATGCTTTCGCGGCGATTTGCCCGGCGAGGGCGGTGCGGATGCAGGTGAGCCAGCCACCGTCCTGTAACAACGCCAGAGGCTGCCCGGTCTGAGCGGACAGCACCAGCATCAGACCATCGTTGCTTTCCAGCCCTTTGGAAGGGTTGTCATAGAAGCCGGTGGAAATCTTCACCGTGAACGTGTCTTCACCCTCGACCCAGGCCGATTTGATACAGCAATCGCCGTTGGCTTGCGGGAAAACGAAATTCTGTACCGGTGGGACTTTGACCTTGCCCTTTGAAAAAGCGACGAACCCTTGCGCGACCTGTTGGGCCGCCTCGGTCAGGTTCAATGCGCTGATGATCTGTTGTTGGCTATAAACGTTCACTGGATGGCTCCGACGAATTTTTCGAGAAGGATGTTGCGGCCGCACAGGACCACGGCGATCCGTTTGCCTTGATAATCGCCAGCTAGTTTCAGGGCCCCGGCAAGTGCGACTCCGGCTGCGCCTTCGATGATCCAGCGCTCATAGCGCGCAACCGCTTTCAGGGCGGCGCGGATGTCGTCTTCACTGACCAGCACTGTGCGATCGATGACGCGCTGGCACAGGGGGAAGGTGATGCTGCCAGGCTCGATGCCGCCTGCCGTGCCATCGGAGAGCGTGTCCAGTTCATCCATTTCGATGATTTCGCCGGCGGCCAGGGAACGTTCCATCGTCGGGGCGTTTTCCGGCCAGCAGCCAACGATCTCGACCTTCGGGCTCAGGTGCTTGAGCGCCGTGCCGATGCCCGACACCATACCGCCGCCACCGACCGCTACGAACACAGCATCGACTTCCGGCAACTGTTCGTGAATTTCCATGCCGATCGTGCCTTGGCCCGCGATGATTTGCAGGTCGTTATACGGCGAGACGAACAACGTGCCCTGACGCTCCGCCTGGCGCGCGGCTTCCAGTTCGACACTCAGCGGATCGGTATCGAGGGTGACGACATCGGCACCCAGAGCGCGGATCGCATCCAGCTTCAACGCCGAAGCCGTGGTGGTTGCATACACTGTGACTGACACACCGGCGGCCTTGCCCGCCAGTGCCACACCTTGGCCATGGTTGCCGGAAGACGCGGTGATTACGCCTTGCTGGCGCTGCTGTTGGGTCAGCAAACGGACCTTATTGCTGGCACCGCGGAATTTGAACGAGCCCGTGTGTTGCAGGTGCTCACACTTGAGGTACAGCTCGACTCCGCTCAAGTCTGACAGACGCGGGCTATAGGTCAGCGGAGTTACGGCAACCCCAGGACGTAGCTCCGTGTGGGCCTGCTGGATGGCGCCGAACAGCTCGGCGAAGGTTTGATTATCGATTGCCATGAGACGTCCTGATTGAATATTTGATTAGAAGTGCTGCAGCAGCTTGCCTGGTTGACGGTGCGGAAGGGGGGTCTTGCTGGCGAGCAAGGCAACGCGCTGTCCTGCGCGGACCAGCTTGAAAAGAGGTTGCACAATCACGACGCCATCGACATCGCTATTCACCGCAATTCGTGGTGTGCCCAAGGGCGCATCAAGCGGCACAATTTCGGCGATCAGCTCATCGCGGCTCACAGCTTCGCCAAGACGTTTTTTCCACACGAGCAGGCCGTTGCCGTTTGCCTGTAAATGCGATGCGCCCTCCAGCGGATACACCTCTACCCGATGCACGTCCGGCTCTGGCACCTCCATCGCCAACAGGCCCTCGAGAGCCAGGAAGCGCAAGATGCCTTCGGCGTCTTCCCGTGCCAGCTCGTCATCGACATCCGCCTGTCCGCGCAGCTCGATGCTCGCCGCAAAGCCCCTCTGCTCTGGAGAGGCCAAGCCATTTTCGACGAGCATTCCCCAGGGCTTGTTGTACGCCTCGTCGAACGGCTGGCCGCCCGCTTCATCCTCTAGGAACACTGTCCCGATGTTCATGCACGCCGCGAGGTCGACAGCGCGTTTGCGTTGGTCGTTGATGCAATAGAGGTGCATCACGGCAGCGGTGTCGCAGTGCAGGTCAAGCACCAGATCGTGTTTGAACGCTTCTTGGAGCAGGGCTCGCTTGCCGCTTGCCACGCATTCCCGTAACGCAAGGCTGCTTAGCGATTGACCGAGCAGGTCCTTGAGTTGTGCTCTGTCAGAACGCTGCCCGGTGAGTGGCGAAACGATTTCCGCTAGTGCCTGGGTGGCATCTGGGAAGTTGCGGTTGAAGTTTTCCCCGTTAGCCAGATTAAAGCGCCCGGTCACATAACCGAATACGTTTTGTCCTAATCCGACAGGGTTTGCGAAAGGGCAAATCACAATATCCCCAAGAATGCGCTGCTCTTGTTCCAACCTCTGCAAGCGCTGTAACAAATGCTGCACCACCAGCAATCCGGGATGTTCGTCGGCGTGCAGGCCGGCCTGAACATAGGCGCTACGCCCGCCGCTCCCGCCTGTGAATCGATGCTTGATTAGTTGATGCTGGCTTCCGGGCGCAGGCGAAGGCAGCGTTACGATTTCTGTGATGACGGGCATGACGAACACCGACAGGCGTGGAATATTCATCTACGGTAGATCAAATATCCACGTAGTGCAACGATATGAACGGCGAAATGACCAGCTCTACAAAATTGAAGGGTGCGCCCGGTCTTCTAAAGGACACGTCAATGAACGCGATCCAGCTATTCCAACATGGTGGACCTGAGCAGCTCGACTGGCGCAACGTGCCCACGGGGGAACCATGCGCAGGCGAGGTTCCTCTACGGACGACGTGAACTTTAGCCTTTTCGGATAGGGCTCTTACTCTTGGCTCCCCATTCCATGGAACAGATGAAGCCGTTAGGCACTGTACGAAAAATACTGTCTCAAGCACCGTATGGCGCAAGCCAGTGAGACCACCGCCGCATAACTTTTCGCGAGCTTGTCGAAGCGCTTGACGATGCGGCGATTCTCCTTTAGCCAGCCGAACATGCGCTCAATAATGTTGCGCTGTCGGTATTTGGGGCGATCAAACAGTCTCGGTAATCCTGGCTTGGGTTTGCGCTTCATCGTGCGCAGCGGGATAACCGGCTGCATCCGATAGCGGTCGCAGTAGCGCCGCAACGCTTCGGTGTCCACGGTTTGGGGGGCGGTCGCAGGATGAAACTGCACCTGGACGCGATGGGCATCAAGAAAAGCTCAGGGGCGCAGAAGTCGCTTTGCAAGAGGGTTCGGATCAGCATCCGTACCGGCATGTTCAACCCGGAGGAGGCGAAGTATGCCAACGGGATGTTGGTTGAGCTGCCGTATCCGACTGACGATGTGCGTCTTTTGACGAAAGCGGCAATGGAGGCCTTGGATCGGGTTTTTCGGACGATGGGGCAGGGATTGCATTGCTAGCAGCGACAGTTATGCGTGTGGATTTTCGATAAAACGAGTCGAGGCCCTACCAAGTGGATATCACCAGCATCACGGCGTTGATGACTGTCTGGAATGCGTCATGGGCGAGCATCGCCGGATCGCACTCGGTCGCTTCGGGCCGCTCGCAGGTGACGTGGTCACGAGGCTGAGGCCGGCATCATCGGTATCTGCGTCAGCGCCTGGCATAGTGGCTGGGCGGCTCGCCCACGTGGCGGCTGAAGGCGACGCTAAAGCTGCTGGTGGAGCCATAGCCGACGCGTTGCGCCACGTCGGCCACGTGCAATCTGTCGCGCCGCAGCAGATCCTTCGCCACCTGCATGCGCCAAGCCAGCAGGTATTCCATGGGCGGCACGCCGACGGTGCGGGTGAAGCGGTCGAAGAACGTCGAGCGCGAAAGCGCGGCTGCCCGGGCGAGTTCGCCCACCGTCCAGGCGTGATCAATGCGCGCATGGATCCTTGTGAGCGCCAGTGCCAGCCGTTCGTCGTCCAGGCCACGCAGCAGGCCGGGCAGCGCGCTCCCCGTCGCCGTGCAGCGCATGGCTTCGACCAGCAGCATCTCGACCAGCCGGGACAGCATGTAGTCGCTGCCCGGTTTCCTGTCGTGGTACTCCTCGCCAATCATCTGCACCAGGTGCATCAGGCGGCCGACGCCGCGCACGTGGACCACGGTGGGCAGCAGCGTGACCAGCAGCGCGGCGTGGTCCGTGTCGAACAGGAAGGCCCCACCCAGCGCGCGCATGTCCGGCGCGCCGTCCTGCTCGCCATGACGCCTTTCGCCTTGCCCACCAGGGACGAGCTTCGGATCGATGAACACCGGCGGCGCCGGCAGGAAACTGGAGAGGGTAAATGGCGGCGTGGTCGGCAGCAGCACGAAATCGCCGGCGTTTATCGTGATTGGCGCGTGCCCGTCCACCGCAAGCAAGGCGCTGCCTTCTAGGACGATGCAGAACCCCGGCTGCCCGTACTCGGCATAGCGCACCGCCCAGTTGCCCTTGCCGCTGATGATGTTGGCGAAAACCGCCTGCGGGTGGAGCAAGCGGACGACGTCGGAAAGCGGATCGTGCATTTCGGATTTTCGCTAAAACAAAACGGATTCTGCATTATCGATCATCCGAGACGGCCGGACTATCGTTTCTTCCCGAGTCCACTCACCCCTGGAGAACGAAATGAAGACCGTCCTAATCACTGGCTGCTCCTCCGGCTACGGCCTGGAAACCGCGCGCCATTTCCTGGCCCAGGGCTGGAACGTCGTCGCCACCATGCGCCAGCCGCAACCGGCGCTGCTGCCGGCCTCGCCCGGCCTGCGCATACTGGCGCTAGACGTGACGCAGCCCGACAGCATCGCGCTGGCGCTGGAGGCCGCCGGCCCCATCGACGCGCTGGTCAACAATGCCGGCATCGGACTCTTCGGCGCGTTCGAGGCCACGCCTATGGCGACTGTGCGCGAGGTGTTCGAGACCAATACCTTCGGCGTCATGGCGATGTGTCAGGCCGTGATTCCCCGGTTCCGCCAGCGCGGCGCGGGCGTCATCGTCAACGTGACCTCCAGCGCCACGCTCGCGCCGTTCCCGTTGGTGGCCGCGTACACAGCGAGCAAGACCGCGGTGCAGGGCTTCACCGCGTCGCTGCGCCACGAACTGCAGGCGTTCGGTGTGCGGGTCAAGCTGGTGGCGCCCGGCTACGGTCCGTCTACCCAGTTCACCGCCAACGGGCAGCAACGTATGCAGGGCCTGATTCCGGACGCCTACGCGCCTTTCGCTCAGGAGGTGTTCTCGAGCCTTGGCCAACCGGCGGCGGTGACAACGGCGAGCGACGTCGCCCAGGCGATCTGGCAAGCGGCCAACGACGTATCCGAGCGGCTGCATTTCCCGGCCGGCGCCGATGCCGTGGCGCTGGCTGCGCAGCGCTAGGCCCGTCCTGCGCCGCGTCGGGCGCCAGGCGAGCGGGGCACCAGCGAGGGAAGGGAGAACGCGCGCCGGTGGCCTAGCCACTTAATGGTGGAAAGCATCAACTAAAACCTAATGATTGGGATCCGGTCAGGTACCACCTACCGCATGCTGAATACGCTGGTAGATCTCGGGTACGTCTCACGAATACCCGAAAGCAAGCGATTTTCCTTAACACTCAAGATCCTCAATTTGGGCTTTCATGCAATTGCCCACACAGACCTGCGCAGTCTGGTCCGTCCTGTGTTGAGGGGGCTCGTCAGCGAAACCAGTGAAGCGGCCAGTTTCGCCGTTCTGCAGGGCGCCGATGTGCTGTATCTGGAGCGTGTAAGGGCGGGCATTACGCGGCTTGGAGTGGACATTCGTATCGGGACGACCGTCCCGGCTTGTCAGACAGCGATTGGTCAATCGATCCTGGCATTTCTGTCCGAGCAAGAAGTGGCGCGTATCGAGGCGCGTTCCTCAGACACGCCCTTCATCAGCAAGACGCTCGCCAAGCCGCTTTCCGAGGTATTGGAGCAAATTCGAAAGGACGGCTACTTGATTACTGATTCGCTGTTCGCAGAAGGCCTTCGAATCCTGGCCGTTCCGGTGCTGGATATCGACGGCTACCCTGTTGGGGCAATCAGTATCGCAGCGCCAGCAGTGCGATGCTCCATTGGAGAACTCGAACGCCGAGCGCTGTCATTGACGATGGCGGCAGCGAAGAATATCGGTCGAGCGCTCCAGGCCAGCGGAAGTGTGAACTCCAGCCTTTGATCACGGCAAACGAGAAAACTTTCCGCCAGCGTCCTCTCGGCTTGAAAAAGCCAGGCGCGAAAAAAGGGCCCTCTCGCGTTTGATCTGACCTAATGAATCTGGACAAAGCTCACTCCCACAGAGAATGAGGTTGGTCACTATCCTTCAAGCAAATCACAAGTTGCCAACCGCCGTTGTTCAAAGGTCGCGCGACTGACGTTGCTTCACGCTCCTATCTTTGACCTGACCGATCAGGCGGAAGCACAACTTCACATCGACAACTTCCACGTTGGAACGCCCGATGCACGCGCGCAGCCGAGGCTGGGTGTCCATCATCCGTGAGTCTGGTGTCCAGATAAAAATCATTTCCATCACGGACAACGGCTGATGGACCTGAGGGCGCAGACTGAGTCCAGTCACCATTGTTTCGAGACACTTGATGCTCGGTGAGCATGCCTGGACATGACACCTACGGTCGCTGCTCTTTTCCGCCTACCGGAAATGCCATCAGCGAACCCGCACAAGCATCAGGAGGAAGGGGCAAGGCTAAGGTGTTTGACGCTCAATTTTGAAGAGGTATTCCATGTCCGAGTCCCAGGCCGCTGTAAGAGAAATTTGCGATGCCATTATCAAGCGGGTAGACCGCGCCTACGTGGCGGAATGTGGGAGAAAGAACGAGTTTCCGCAAAAGCTCTGGGATATGTGGGTGGATACAGGCTTGCTGTCGATGGGGTTGCCTGAAGAGTTCGGAGGGGCGGGTGGTTCCTTGAAGGACATCGTCCTGGCTCTCGACCTGCTGCATCGGGAAGCGTTGCTACTGCCGATTGCGGTGACGAACTTTATGTCTCGCGAACCGATCATGCACTATGCCACCCAGGCTCAAAAAGAACGTTACCTGCCGCCTACTGCCACGGGTGAGGAGTTCTTCAGTTTCGGCATCACCGAGCCGGACTCAGGGACCAACACATTCAAGATTAAAACCACCGCGATTCGCCAACCGGACGGGACGTTCCTCCTTAATGGCGGCAAGACCTACCAGACAGCATTCCTCGAGTCCAGCCACTGCCTGTTGGTTGCCAGGACTTCGCCGCTGGATTCTGAAGATCGCACCCACGGCATCTCGGTGTTCATTGTCGACACCACCTTGCCAGGCATCTCTGCCACCCCCATGAGTATCGGCATGTACTTGCCAGAGCAGCAATACCAGACCTATTTCGACAATGTTGTGTTGCCCGCGGACTCGTTGGTCGGCGAGGAGGGCAAGGGCCTGAGCATCTTGTTCAGCTCATTGAATTCAGAGCGCCTGTTGGTCGCCGCGATGAATGTCGGCCAGGCGGACTACGTGCTCAAGCGCGCCGCGGAGTACGCCAAGGTTCGAGCACCTTTCGGTGTCCCTATCGGCTCCTATCAATCGATCGCGCACCCTATGGCGCGGGCTAAAACCTACGTCGAAGCGGCGCGATTGATGATGTATCAGGCCTGCGATAAGCATGACCGTGGGGAGTCCGTCGGGCTGGATGTGAACATGGTGAAGATCCTCTCTTCCGAAGCGTTCAAGATGGCGGCGGAAATTGCGATGACCACTTTCGGAGGGGCGGGCGTGGATGTCAGCCAGGATATCCTGCCGTTCTATATCGCGGCCCAGAACAACACGGTGGCGCCTGTCAACAATCAGATAGTGCTCAGCTTTATCGCGGAGAAGGCGTTGGGCTTACCCAAGTGCTATTGATCCTATCCCACTTGCGTGGTTTGCCAACAAGTAAGGAGATCGCCCATGGTCGCGGGTGTTGCCATCGCAGCGAGCTATGAGGTACCCCCGACCCGGTTTCCAGAGGTCAGCCCCCATAACCTGTACCGTCAAGTGGCCTTCGCCGCGTTGTCGCAGTGGGGATTGCGTCCCGGCGATGTAAACGGACTGCTGGCGGTGCCGTCCGGACAGGGTGTCAACGAGATCGATATCTACACCCACGAGAAGCTCGGCTCAGAACTGGGGATTACGCCCGGTTTCGCCGAAACCCTCAACGCCGGCGGCGCAAGTTTTGCCATTATGGTTGGTCGCGCTGCCAGTGCGATCCGTGACGGACTCGCAGACTGCGTACTGTGTATCGGTGCGGGCAAGTTCACCAAGCCGGGCGCAGGCGGCGCCGAAGTCATGGCCCGGATGATCAGCGAACCGGATTTCGAGATCGGTTACGGGCCGTTTATCCCGGCGTTGTACGCCCTGATTGCCTCGCGCTTCATGGCCGAGCGCGGGGTTACTTCGGCGGATCTAGCCCGTGTCGCGGTTTCGGCACGTCAGTGGGCCATTCGCAATCCCCGCGCTTTCATGCATGCCAAGGGGGCGATAACCGTCGATGACGTATTGAACTCGCGCATGATCTCTACACCGTTCCATTACCTGGATTGCTCGGTTCCTTGCGACGGAGGCGGGGCAGTGCTGGTCACCACCGATGAAAAGGCGCGGCAGTTAGCCCGTCAACCCGCCTATTTGCTTGGCTATGGCGAGGCTCACAGTCATGGCTCGATCAGTTCGGCCGGCGAGCGTCTGGTACAGACATTGGCTACCCGCACCGGTGCAAGCGCGTTCCGCAGTGCGGGATTGAGCCCTTCGGACATGGACATGGCGATGCTGTACGACGCCTTTTCGTTCACGCCACTGCTCCTGCTCGAGAACCTGGGGTTCACACCACATGGGCATAGCGCTGCATTTGTGCGCAGTGGTGCCATGGATCCGGGCGGATCGTTGCCAGTCAATACCAACGGCGGGTTGTTATCGTTCGGTCATACCGGCGAGGCCTCGGGCATGTCGGTACTGGTGGAAGGCGTCAGGCAGATCATGTCTCAAGCAGGGGCCAACCAACTGGATCGCGTCCGCACGGCGCTCGTTCATTGCTACGGAGGGATGATGTACGAGCACGCAACTTTAATCCTGGGGCGTTCGCGATGACTGCCGGACCGATACCAGAAGTCACTCCCGTTAACCAGCTCTTCTGGGAGGGCACGGCGCTTGGCGAGTTGAGGCTTCGGCGATGTAACTGCTGTGGTCATCTTTTTCGGTTCGTCAGTTCCTGGTGCTCGGCATGCTGGTCCGCTGACCTTGGCTGGATACGTGCAAGCGGTATCGGCCAGGTATCGGCCATGACCGTCGTGCATGTCGCCCCCTATGCGTCGGTGGCTGATCGAGTGCCCTATGTCTTGGCGTTGGTGGCACTGGATGAAGGGCCGGTGATGATGAGTAACATCGTTGATGTGGCAACCGATGACGTCGAGATCGGTATGGCCGTCGAAGTGACCTTCGAGGCACGCGACGGATTGCAACTTCCACAATTCCGTCCCATCAGAGGGTGACCGGTGCCTATGGAAAACTACAGCAAGCTGCGTTTTCGGGATCTGAAGGTGGGGGATCGCTTCGATCTAGGTACGCATGCGTTGAGCCTGGAAGAAATGCTGGCCTTTGCGTCGAAATACGACCCGCAACCCTTTCACCTGGACGATGAAAGCGCCCGCGCGAACCCATTGTTCGAGCGTACCTCGGCGAGCGGTTGGCTGAGCATCATGCTCCTGCAGAAGTTGATCGGCGATTTCTGGAAAGCCACACAGGTACAGGGGCTGGCCGGTGCCGGCGTAGACCGTATCGAATGGGCGGCGCCGACCTATGCCGATGAGCCCTTGCAATGCACGATGTTGCTGGAGATGGTTCGCGCCTCTGCCTCCAAGCCACAACTGGGGCTGATGACCATGTGTGTGACCTTGACCAAGGAGCATCAGCAACTCGCGACATTGCTGCGCATCACCGGTGTTTTCAAGAACGATTGACCACGGAGCCAGCCTCATGAAGGTTTATCAAGATATTCTCGTGGAAGAAAGCAATGGCGTGATGAACCTCACGCTGAACCGGCCGGACGCTTTGAATGCGCTACGGACCCAGACACTTCAGGATATCGTCCACGCGCTGGATGACCTCAGGGATCGCGGCAGCGCCCGTGTATTGGTGTTGACCGGTATGGGCCGGGCATTTTCAGCGGGGGCCGACCTTGCGGCGGGTGACGGCAATGGTGACCTGGGTTACAAGGTCGAGCACTTCTACAACCCCATTCTGGAAACACTGATGGCGCTGCCTGTGCCCGTCATCAGCGTGGTCAACGGGCCAGCGGTCGGTGCCGGCTGCGCGCTTGCGTTGGCCGGGGACATCGTCCTGGCGAGCCGTTCGGCCTATTTTCTCCAGGCGTTCATCAATATTGGCCTGGTTCCCGATGCCGGCAGCACCTGGTTGCTGCCGCGGTTGATGGGACGTGCGCGAGCCCAAGCGATGATGATGTTGGGCGAGCGCATCAGTGCGCAGAAAGCCGAAGCATGGGGAATGATCTATCAAGTGGTGGATGACGAACTGCTCGCCAGCGAGTCGGCCGCGCTGGCACAACGTCTGGCGGCAGGGCCGACCAAGGCGTACGCGCTCATTCGTCAGGGCGTGCGCTATGCGTTGGATCATTCGCTGACCGAGGCCCTGGTAGCCGAGCGTCGCAGCCAGCGTATTGCCGGCTCGACGGAGGATTTCGCCGAAGGGGTGGCAGCGTTTCGGGAAAAGCGCCAGGCGCTGTTCCAAGGGCGGTAACAGCCAATACTGGCACCCAGTCCCGTCCACATGCAGACCAGGTGCCGGCCTTATCGGCGATCAACCGCGCTTGCCTGATGCTCCCTGGCTCAGCAGGTAATCGATATCACACACGTCGACTCCCCAATCGATCAACGTCGTACGCGACGCTACGCCGCGCAAGGAACCCTGCACGACCCCCGGCGTTCGTGAGAAGCGCGGTGCCGGCGCAGGCTGATGCACGCCGTCTATCTCGATGAACGCTTCGCGGGCAACGTTATGCGGGTCGAGCGCCGCTTCCGCCGCATCGAGCACCGGGGCGAAACAAGTGTCGGCGTTGCCCATGATCGCAACCCATTCGTCGCGGGTTTTGCTGGCGAACGTATGTTCGAATACCGCTTTCATTTCGGGCCATGATGCGCGGTCCATCTGCGGCTGGGGCAGGGCATCGAGCAGCCCGGTCTTCTCGAGCAACAACGCATAGAACTGCGGCTCGATCGCCCCAATCGCGACGAACTTCCCGTCAGCGCAACGGTAGGTGTCGTAGAAAGGTGCTCCGCCATCCAGCAGGTTGGTGGCGCGCTCCTCCTGCCATCTCCCCATTGCACGGAGCTTGTAGAAAACAGACGTGAGGTAGCACGTCCCGTCCGAGATAGAGGCATCCACCACTTGTCCCTGGCCACTACTTCGCGCATTCATCACCGCAGCGAGGAGGCCTACAGCCAGCATCATGGCCCCGCCACCATAGTCTCCCACCAGGTTCAGCGGAGGAACTGGCTTGTCCTGCGTACCGATACCCGCCAACGCGCCGGTAATGGCGATGTAGTTGATGTCATGGCCGGCGCGTTGCGCATAGGGACCGTACTGGCCCCACCCGGTCATCCGGCCATACACCAGGCGTGGGTTGCGTGCCAGCATCACCTGCGGACCAAGGCCAAGGCGTTCCATCACCCCCGGTCGGTAACCTTCGATCACGATGTCGGCCTGGTCACAGATGGCCAGGCACGAGGAAATCGAGCGGCTGTCTTTCAGGTTCGCCGAAATGGCGCGACGCCCGCGTCCATCGACATGCACCGCCTGGTTTCCAGGCGCGCCGGTGTCACGATCGATGCGCACGACCTGTGCTCCCATGTCGGAGAGCACCATGGCACAAAAAGGGCCGGGACCGATGCCGGCGAACTCCACAACTTTCAAACCTTGAAGAGGACCAGAAGTCATTTTTCCACCACGCCATCTAGGCTTTGATTAATGGTCATCTGCGCTGCACGCGCTTGATGAAATCCAGGATGCCCGAATTGAATGCATCGTTGCGGTCACCGACCACCATGTGCCCGGCGCCTTGCACATTCAAATACTCGGCGGCGGGAGCAAGAGCGATGAAGTGCTTGGCTTCTTCCTCGGTGACGATGTTGCTCTTGTCCCCTCGAATCAACAGCATGGGGATCGTCAGTGCACGGGTCGCCGCTTCCAGCCGGGCCTGGGTGAGTGCCTGGGCATGGTTGTTGCCGGAGACCAGGAGCGGATCCCAGTGCCAGAACCAGCGGTCGCCGCGTTTACGCAAATTGCGCGCAAGGCCAGAACTGTCGGCCTGGCGCGGCCGGTGAGGCAAGTAATGGGCAACGGCTTCGGCAGCTGCATCAAGGCTATCGAAGCCTTGTGCATTGCCCCGCATGAACGCGGATATCTGCCTGGCGCCTTCGGCGTTAATGCGCGGCGTAACATCCACCAGCACCAGAGCCCGAGCGATCGAAGTACTGGCTTCTCCGGCCGCCGCGAGCGCCGTCATTCCCCCCATCGAGGCGCCTACCAGGATCGGCGCGGACGGTATGTGGTGCAGAACCGCACGCAAGTCCGCGACCATGGCATCCAATGAGTAATCCCCGCGCGGGTCCCAATCACTTTCGCCATGTCCCCGTGCGTCGAGTGAGATGACGTAATGCCCGGCCGCTACCAGCGCGTCGAACACATTGTTCCAGCTGTGACGGGTCTGCCCCCCGCCATGCAACAGGACGACGGGAGGATGCGCAGGGTTTCCACCTATGCTCGCCGCCAGGGCAAGTCCGTCCGCGCTTTCGAAACAGTGCATGGCTTCAGATAGCCAGCGCAACGGCGCCGAACGGGCGTTGGGTCGCCATGTAGCGCAGGGCTTGGGGTGCCTGATCGAAAGGGAAGCTCTTGTCGAACAGGACCTTGATTTTCCCCTCGTCGCAGAACCCACGGAAAACTTCCCAGGCTTCCTGCCATTCAGCGGCAGAGCTGGTGTACACGCCGAATCCCTGGATACTGCCGCGCACCAGAATCAGGTCGGCGAGGGCAACCTTCGACTGGCGCCCGGCGGCAAAACCCAGGGTGATGGTTTTGCCATAGCGCTTCATGCATTTGATCGCTTCGGCAATGACTTGCCCACCCAACGAATCGATGACGATGTCGACGCCTTCTCCATTCGTACCTGCCAGGACGCCTTCAGCCAGGCTCTGCTGTGACATGTCGATGACATTGTCAAAGCCATGTTCGGCTGCGCGCGCGGCCTTTTCCGAGGAACTGGTCGAGGAAAAGACTTTGCTCGCGCCCATGGCCTTTGCCAATTGATAGGCGGCATTGCCCACCGAACCGCCGATACCGGTGGCAAGTACGGTCTTGCCGGGCGCCATTCCCGCCTCCTTGAGAGCCATATAAGCCGTCGGGTAAGCCACCACGGCCTGGGCGGCTTCGGCATCCGATACGCTGTCCGGAATACGGGTCAGGTGTGCGGCGTCGACGGCCACGTATTCTGCCCAACTGCCGGGGCGCATGAACCCATAGACGAAAGCACCGAACATTACCCGTTCGCCTTTCTTGAACCCGGTGGTCCCTTCATTGGCGACCTTGCCGGCGCCCTGGTTGCCGGGTTGGATCGGTAGGACTGCGGCGGGGAAGTTGTCTTCGTTTTCATCGTTGATCACGGCGTTGTCAAAGGGCACTACCCCTGGAGCAGTCATGCGGACCAGCACTTCATTTTCTGCGATGGACGGGATGTTTGCGTCGATCAGGTCCAGGTCCGCGGTTCCTGTCTGGGTATTGAGCATCCAGGCTTTCATGTATGGGTTCCCCTGTGTCTGTTATTGGCGTTCAGGCCTGGGCGGTCATCGCCCAGGGACACTCAAAGGTGCGTGCGTATCACTGCGCCGCGTAGCAATAGGTCGCGAGTTTGTTTCCATCAGGATCGCGTACATAGGCACCGTAGGCGGTCGGCGCGACGGGGCGCGGGCCAGGTTTTCCGGCGCAGCTCCCGCCATTTGAAAGTGCTGCGGCATGAAAGGCATCGACGGCGGCGCGGGAGGCAGATGCAAAACTGATGGTGATGCCGTTGCCAGCGCTGGCAGGCTTGCCGTCGATAGGTGCAGTGATCATGAGTTCAGGAACTTCAGCACCATAAAAGGATGAGCTGGGCATGTCACCGAGCCGCTTCAGACCCAGTGCGCCCAATACGGCATCATAGAAACGACGTGACTGCTCAATGTTGTTGGTGCCAATTGCAACGTGCGTGTAGATGGACATGCTCCACTCCTGCGCAATGATTGGGGGGCGTGGCCTTGCCGCCACGCGATACGGGCCTGTATCACAGGACCTGCGGACGTATTGCCATGGAGGAGACGCGATGGCGAGCGTTTTCCCACCAGCGTGCGGCGTAATACAAGTTCAAGCTCGGCGTCAGACAATCTCGGTGCGGACAAGCTGCTTACACTCGTAAAAACAGTGCAGGCGCAATGACGTTGTTTCGCTGTAGGCAGCGACTCATGCATGTGCTTCGCACGGACGGTCCTCAATCGGCAAGCACGGGGCGCGAAGCGCAAATGAATGAAACGTATGATGTTGTCGTAGTGGGCTCTGGCGCCGCCGGCATGGCGGCCGCCTTGCGGGCATCCTGCTTGGGGATGTCGGTGCTGATCCTGGAGAAGGCACATAAGTTCGGCGGCACGTCGGCCACTTCGGGCGGTGTGCTCTGGATTCCCAATCATGGCCTGGGTACCGATGACAGCCGTGAAGAGACCCTGCGTTATCTGAATGCCGTCATCGAGGGCGACGTTCGCCGCGACCGCCTCGAAAGCTTTGTCGACCAAGGACCCGAAATGGTCGCTTTCCTGCGTTCTGTTGGCATCGATTTACAGGTGATGCCCTGGTCAGACTACTTTGCCGAATACCCCGGCGCTCGCGCGGATCGCTCATTGGTTTGTCCGATGTACGACGGTCGAAGGTTGGAAGAGGAATTCCATTTGATCCGTGAGCAGTTCACCCGATTCAAGCTGCTGAATCGCTATACGATGGACTTCAATGAAGCCTTCGGCATCGCTGCAAAAGCCCCGGGCTGGATCGCAACCTTGGCCCGTGTGGTGGGCCGCTACTGGAAAGACTGGGGCACGCGGCGGGTGACGCGCCGCGACCGTTTGCTCAGCCTCGGCGGCGCGCTGATCGCACCGATGCGCGAACTACTGCGCAAGCGTGGAGTCGAGTTGCGCCTGGGCGCGGCTGTCAAGAAGCTGTTGATGGAAGACGGCAGGGTTTGTGGAGTAGAGGTCGAGCGGTTAGGGCACACTCGTCTCATCCGTGCCTCCCGGGGGGTGGTCGTTTGCGCGGGCGGATTCGAATGGAACCAGGCATTGCGCGACCGATACTTTACCGTGGCTGGCGATCGGCGCTGGAGTAGCACGCCCGAAGAGGCTAACCGTGGAGAGCTACTGCTGGCGGGCCTGGAGGTCGGTGCTGACGTCGAATTCATGGAAAACGGTTGGTGGGTGCCGACAATGTCCAGACCCATGCCGGGGGTTTCGAATTTCCACGAGATCCACCAAGCAACCTTTGACGTGGGCCGCCCCCATAGCGTTTGCGTGAATCGCGAGGGGGACCGGTTCGTGAACGAGGCCTGTGGTTATGACCGTTTCGGTAACGCCATGATTCAGGATCATCTCAAGACCGGCAAGAATGCACCGTGCTGGCTGGTCTTTGATGCGACGTTTCGGCGTAAATTCCCGGCTGGAGGTTATATGCCCTCACCGATCATGCCAGACCGTAGTATCGGCCCGGATGAGTGGGACCATTACATCTACAAGGCGCCGACCGTCGCTGAGTTGGCCGTGAAGATCGGCCTGGAGCCGGCCAGGCTCGAGTCCACGGTCCAGCGTATGAACGAATACGCCCGCTCTGGAGTGGATCCCGAGTTCGGTCGCGGCAACACCGATTATGACCGCACCTTCGGTGACGCCAGGGTCAAACCCAATCCTTGCCTGGGCCACATCGGGCTACCACCGTTCTACGCCGTGGCGATCGACCTGGGAGATCTTGGTACCAAGGGTGGCTTGAAATCGGATGATCGGGCGCGCGTTCTGGATACCCAAGGGCGTCCGATTCCGGGACTGTATGCGGCAGGGAACGCCTCGGGTTCTCCATTCGGCAATGCTTACCCTGGCGCTGGCGGAACAATCGGACCGGCCATGGTGTTCGGCTATGTGGCGGCCAACGAAATGGCTCGCGCATTGGCGGCCCCAAGTGGATCGAGAGTGGCCGCCAGCGCTTGATGAGCTGCGTCACGGCGCAGCTTGTTCGAAGGTCGTCGAGTGTCCCCTTGCCAACTTTTGTCTGCCTGACAACCGACCTTTGGCGGCCCCATCAATGCAGGAGAGGGCAAGGCCGGATTCGGCCCGGGACAAACGGTTCGACAGGCCGCCTTTATGCTGTCTTGACGGGCACAGCTGTCGGCCCGTGGGTTGCCATTCACATCCGCGTGACGACTAATAGCAAGAGGAATGAACTTGTGAGCCAGGATGAAAATATCGCTAACGCTTCAACCCTGCGTGCGTTCTACGACGCGATCTTTACCAATGATTGGGCTGCGGTTGAACGTGTGGTCGCCGCCGACCTGGTGGTCCACGAAGCGGAGGGACTGCCCTATGGCGGGGTCTATCATGGTATCGACCAATTACAGTCTTTGTTCGGCCAAGTGGTCAGTTACTGGGATGACCTGAAGATCAACGTCATTGCCGTTACTGCAGGTGACAGCTATGCGATAGGGTTGCTGCAGTTTTCAGGTCGCTCCAAGGCGCGGGGCATTGCCGTGTCCATGCCAGTCAGCGAGGTCACGCAGTTCAAGGACGGTCGTATCTGCAGCATCAGGCCGATCTATTGGGACACCAAGCTGATATCCGAGGCCGTCACGGCCTGAGTGGAGAGGCAAGCCAACACTTGGCTTGCCTTATGCGCCACATCCACATACAGCAGTTGCCATGGGGCGCCTTGCACTCACCTGACTGTGGCTCCTTTTCGATGGCCTGACAGCACTTCGCTGGGGCTTACGCCTTCCTTTTTCCCCGAGATCGATGAACGTCTGTCGCCCGATGCTTCGGCATTGCGGCGACACTTGACGCGTCCAGGCATGTCCGCTAGATTTTGGACAACACGTGTCGAATAACAAGTCACGTGGGTTTTTTGGCAACGCCTATCAAAAAAATAAGAAAAGAGGGACGCATGCATGAACACCGTATCAGCCGTCGCCGCCCAACGCCTGCCTGTCAATAGCCTTCCAAGTGACCGAGAGTTTGCCTGGACCAAGCCGTTCCTCCTGCAACATGCCAATTGGATCGAACCGCTCAAATACGAGTACTACGATTGCGATATCGAAAGCCTGGCCAGTGATCGTAAATTCGACTTGGTGGCTCGCCGAGGTATTACTTCTCCTTGCCCCGTGACGCTTCTGTCGTCCCGGCGCCGGTACGCATTCTGGCGGTCCTGGAATCACATCAGCGACAACAAGGAAAACCTCGTCATGCTCCGTTACGTCAAGTCAGGGGAGTTTTCCCTGTCTCAATGTGGCGTAACCATGAAGGTCGGTCCTGGACAATTTGCAATCAGTCGCAGCAACGTGCCATTTCGCTGGGAGAGCCTGGCGAACGACATGACCTTGTCGGAGTACTATTCCATCCTGCTCCCGCTTGATTTGGTGCACCGCCACTTCCCCAACGGTATCCCGTTGAAGAACCGACTTTGCACGCCCGCCGAATGGCGCCTCGCCATGCCGACCTTGTTCTCCATGCTGAGTGGCCAGGGTCGGGAGCTGGAGCGTCATGTGGTCGATTTGCTGATCGAAACCTTGCTGACTGAAGCGCAATGCGTGGTCCAGGGGGCCGGCGTGCCATTGGAAGCGCGCAAGCACATCAGTGAGAAGCGACATGAGGAGATACTGGCGTACATTTCCCTGCACCTGGCGAACCCGGACATATCCGCGTCCGCGGTTGCCCGTGGCTGCGGCATCTCCCCCCGTTATCTCTGTCACCTGTTGAAACTCAAAGGAACGTCATTCTCGGATCTGCTATGGGAGGAGCGGCTGAAGCAAACAGGCGAGTGGCTGTTGGCGCTGGATACCCGCCATTACACCATCTCTGAAATCGCCTATATGAACGGGTTCAAGACCGCCGCTCACTTCAGCCGCTTGTTCAGAAGCTACTGGGGCTGTTCGCCGCGTGAATTCCGGCAGTCGGAGGGTAAGCGCGCGACCCGACCTCTGGGACATGTCGAGGGTGAGTCGCCGCGTTATCTGTGCTGATCAGCCTTCATGAGCAACGCGCAGTGCTGTGGCCCTGAAAGCCGCAGGTGTTAGCGCCGCAATTGGTTGATGGTATTTTGGACGTCCGGGCGGGTCATGCTTTCCATTTCATAGGCAAGGCCAAGCTCAAGCACAAGGTTGGCTTTTTCATGAGTCAACCGCGCAAAGGCGCGTTTGGTGCCTTCAACGCCAGCCACGGGGAGATGGGCGATGAGTTCGCCGATTTCCCGGGCGCGGGGTAAAACCCCATCGGGTGAGTCGGTCAGATCGGTCACCAACCCCATCTGATAGGCTTGTTCAGCGGTAATGGCTTCGCCTGTCAACAGATAGCGCTTGGCCCGGTTGATACCTACCGACTGTGTCCAGCCAATGATGCCACCGTCGCCAGCGACCAGCCCGATGGTCACGTGGGGGTCGGAAATCCTGGCCGTCCGGGAGGCCACTACCACATCGCAAAGGCTCATGATCGTGGTGCCCAGGCCTGCCGCTGCACCCTGGACGGCGGCGATAACCGGAACAGGCAGATCCGTCAGTGCGTTGAACAGGGTCCTGGCCAGCCAAGTCATCTTGCTGCGGATCTCGCTTGAGTTCGCCGCTGCAATAATCTCATCGAAATCGCCTCCCGCCGAAAACACCTTGCCTTCAGCCGAAAGAATGAGGACACGGGCTGTCTTGTCATTCGCGACCGCATTCAATGCCTGGATGAATTCGACATGGGCGATTTCGTCGAACCGGTTCAGCAGCGCAGGCCGGTTGAGTCGAAGATGGGCCAGGGGCTCTCCAAGCTGGAGTGTGAGCGTCGTATAGGTTTTGTCTGGCATGAGCAGCTCCGTTTCAATGAGGAACGATGGACGTGGCAGAAAACTGCCGACTCCACGAGAACGTGCTCCAGTCTGCTTGTCGTTGGGTGCTCCCGCAGGAGCGGTGACAGGGTACCGGGCGATTTGACGTTATCACCGGCGCTTGCGGCTACTTGTCTGTAGGCGCACCCGGTTTCAACGGGCCAGTGCATGTCTGAAGAACAGACCGGGGAGTAGCGCCCCGGTGGCAGCACACTACTGTGGGGGGAGGGGGGCGAACAGCTCGTTCCAGAGCAGGTTGGCAAGCGCGTCGATAGGGTCGTAAGTGCCGAAATCCAGCTCTTGGCACAGTAAGTGAAACTCCAGGCGATGCAGCATGACGAACAGGCAGACGATCTTCATTCTGGCCATCGGCCGTTGGTCTTCCGGCCAGCGTGCGACCGTATTGACCATGACCCGCTCGGCGATGCGGACAAAGTAGTCCAGGTATTCCTGACCGAAGCGTGGGTCTGCGGAACTGGCTTCATGAATGATATCGACCATTACCTTTTCGCTGCGTCGATGGTTCAAGTCGTTTTCCAGCCAAACCCGGATATCGGCCTTGCTCGGCTCGACCATTTTATCCAGCTGGCGGAACCGATCCGATACCGCCATGGAGGACCGGCGCCCAATCCCAGCGGCGATATCAAGCTTGTCCGAAAAGTGGAGATAGAAGGTCGCACGATTGGCACCGGCACGTTTCATGATTTCATCAATGGTCGCGGCGCGATAACCCACTGCACTGAAGACTTCGAATGCGGCATCGAGCAAGCGGTCGCGCGTCCGCAATTTCTGCTCTTCGCGAATCGAGAGCCGTGGCGCGGCTACGTTCTGCTGTGTTTGCGGATAGTCCTTGATTGGGTCCAGGCCCATGGGTGATTTCCTCCGGCAGGTTTATTGAATTGAGTATACGCAGCGGTCAGCCTGGAAAGTAGACGTTTATCGGCTCAGGCGACAGTTGATGATAAAGACAACGCCATACCCACCCTGAAATCCGAGTGACTGCGCGAGCGTGCAGGGTACTTTCAGTGCTGGAATGGACAAGCCGGGGCAAGGGAGCTTGATAGATTCGCTGTCATTCGACCGCGCTTCGCGGTCCTGCCCGGACACCTATGTGGAGTTTCAGATGAGCGACGAGCGCACGGCTGTTAAAGCGCCTCAGGCGGCGGATAAAACGGTGGATGGCAGCCTTTGGGTATGGGGGGCGAACGCTACCCAGCCTCGTCTGCTGCATTCGATGATCAGGGTGCGCGACCTGGCCAAGTCCCTTGATTTCTATTGCGAAGGCCTCGGTATGGCACCGATCAGCCGCTTCGACAGCGAGCAGGGACGCTTCTCCCTGGTCTTTCTGTCATACACCGATTTCGCCAGCGGTCCGGCGATCGAGTTGACTCACAACTGGGACCAGCCCGACGACTACACCCATGGTAGTGGTTTTGGCCACCTCGCTATCGGCGTGCCGGATATCCATGCCATGTGCCGAAAATTGGAGGCCCATGGTGGCGCGGTCAGCACGGCGCCGAAAATAATGGTTCCTGGCGCACCGGCATTGGCCTTTGTCAAAGATCCCGATGGCTACTCCATCGAGCTCATCCAGACCCTGCATGGCTGATGACGACATGACAACATCTCCCCCCCTGAACAGCGAACTCTATAAACAGATTGTGGCGGTGACCGGCCCTTCAGGGGTGTTGACGGGAACCGATGCCTCATCGCGATCCTGCGACCCACTCTGCATAACGCCTACCCTGGCCGGCATGATCGTTCGCCCCGCCGACATCGAGCAGTTGGCGAGGGTGATCAGTCTGTGCGCGCGCTTCAATCAGCCCATGGTCGTACAGGGCGGCAGGACGGGAGTCGCGGGAGGTGCCTACAGTGAGCCGGATGATGTGGTCATTTCGCTTGAGCGCATGAATAAAATCGAAGACATCTGCGTCGCGAGCCAAACAGCGGTCGTGCAGGCCGGTGTCACCATTGAAGCGTTGCAGAACGCGGTGCAGGCGCAAGGTCTCTTCTATCCCATCGACCTGGGTTCCAAGGGGACTGCCACATTGGGCGGGACCATCGCGACCAATGCGGGTGGCAACCGGGTCATTCGCTGGGGCATGACCCGGCAGAACATCTTGGGGATCGAGGCCGTACTGGCCGATGGCACGCTGGTGTCGAGCCTGGGGCGCCTGCTGAAGAACAACACCGGCTACGATCTCAAGCATCTGTTCATCGGCTCTGAGGGCACCTTCGGCGTTGTCAGTCGCGCAGTCGTCAAGCTGGTGCCGTTGCCATCCACACATTACGTGGCGTTTGTTTCCGTCGCCAGCTTCGACAAGGTGGTGGCGCTGCTGGCACGGGCGCGTCGCTTGCCCATACTCAGCGCGTTTGAGGTGATGTGGAGCGATTTCTACTCGTTGGTAGCGCCCGATGCGCTGAGCAAGGGGCCAGTCGCCCCTGGTCAGCCCTATTACATATTGATTGAAGGCCTGGGCTACAACGAAACGGCCGACCAGATGATTTTCAATGAATTTCTCGAAGAGGCCCTGGCCAGCGAGCTGATGGTCGACGCGGTGGTCGCTGCCTCGGAAAAGCAGTGCCAGGATTTCTGGCGGGTGCGCGAAGGCACTGAAGCCATCGTGCGTGAGATGTCGCCGTTCATCGCGTTCGACGTCAGCGTGGAAATTCCATGCGTCGAAGCCTATCTGAGCGCCGTGCGTGAAGCGTTGTGTACGCCCTATCCCGAAGCCAGGTTTGTCACGTTTGGGCATCTGGGCGACAACAACATTCATTTGGGAATCACGGTCGGCCCCCATACCCATGAAGTCGCCCATCATATCGAACAGTTGGTGTATGCCGCATTGCCCCGGTTTGGTGGAGCGATTACCGCAGAACATGGCATTGGCCAATTCAAGAAAGCCTTCATGAAGGAACAGAAGTCCTCCGGTGAAAAGGAAGTCATGCGCCGCATGCGCGCGGCCATGGACCCTGCGCGCCTGATCAACCGCGAAGTGATGTTTTAGCAACCTGTCACCGCGGGAGGATGGATAAGAGTGGGTGCGGGCAAGGGCAATGCCGTTGCCGTCCGGCCCTATACAGTCCCTTGAACGCTTGCCGCCGTAGCCTCTCCCAGTTTTTCCAACGTGCGACCGACGTCGCCAAGGAGGCGACGGGGCGCCATGCTGGCCGATGAGTTGACACTATGAACCAAACAGACAACGTTTTATCGCACTCGGTGACTCGCCTGTTCGAAGACCTGTGCACCGACGAATATCTACGCAGGGCCGAACAGGGCGAATGGTTGGCATCGCACTGGCAGGCCATCGAGGAACTGGGCCTGCCCATGGCGCTGCTCAGCGAAGAGGCGGGCGGCTTTGGGATGGACCCAGCAGAGTCGTTACGACTGCTGCAACTGGCTGGCAGGTTTGCCTTGCCGCTGCCGTTGGCAGAAACCATGCTCGCCAACTTCAGGCTCGGCGAAGCGGGGTTCACAGTCGGCTCCGGGGTGTCGGTAATGGCGCTGACGCATGACGCCAAGCCGTTGCAACTGTCCAGACAACCTGGCGGCTGGCGATTGTCGGGTGAGTGTCCGAACGTACCCTGGGGGCGCCACGCCGAAAGGATCGCAGTGCCCTGTGGGCAACCTGACGGGCTGTACCTGATTGAACTGCCGCAAGGCGCATGGCGGGTTGAGATCGGCCTCAATCTCGCCGGAGCCCCTGATGATCGTTTGATCGTCAATTGCACCTTGCCTGATGCAGCCGTGAAACCGGCGCCGCATGGGCTCGATACCTACATCGCCGATGAAGCCGCCACCCGGGTGCTGCTGATTTCAGGGGCCTTGGAGCGTGTGCTGGAAATGACGGTGCAGTACGCCAGCGAGCGTAGCCAGTTTGGCAAGCCAATCGGCAAATTTCAGGTGATCCAGCAGAACCTGGCGCTGCTGGCCAGTCATACCTGCGCCGCCGCTGCCGCCGCCGACCGGGCAGTGCGTGCACTGGTCGACGGCCGGTCCCTCATTCCGATTGCGATGGCCAAGTCCCGCGCTGGCGAGGCCGCCAGCGTTGCTTGCGGATTGGCCCATCAGATTCATGGCGCCATCGGATTCACAGCCGAGCATCGCCTGCACTTCTTCACCAAGTTGCTCTGGACCTGCCGCGACCAGGGCGCAAGCGAAGCCTACTGGAACCGTCGGATCGGCCAATACCTGATTCAGGCCAGTGCCGACGCCGATGATCTGTGGCCCATTCTTTCGTCCCTCTGAGAGACTCACCATGACTCCCCAATTCAATTTCACGGAGTTGGACAGGGGCGATTCGCTCGAGTCGCTCCGCCAGCAAGTGCGCGACTTCATCAGCGAGCACGGCGCCCATTGGTCGGCCCTGCAACGAGGTGAATCCTGGAGTGGATTCGATGCCGACTTCAGTGCAAAACTCGGCGCCCGTGGCTGGATCGGCATGACGTGGCCGAAGATATATGGCGGTCACGAGCGCACGGCGTTTGAGCGCTACGTAGTGCTGGAGGAACTATTGGCCGCCGGCGCACCGGTGGCCGCGCACTGGTTCGCCGATCGGCAGACGGGACCGTTGTTGCTCAAGTTCGGCACCGAAGCACAAAAGCGCACATTGTTGCCACGCATGGCCCGAGGCGAATGCTTTACCAGCATCGGGATGAGCGAACCCAACTCCGGCTCGGACCTCGCGGCGGTAGAGACGCGAGCCGTACCGGTCGAGGGCGGATGGCGGGTCAATGGCACCAAGCTATGGACGACCTATGCCCATGAGGCGCATTACATGGTGCTGTTCTGCCGCACCGACGGCGCTCGTGCCGATCGTCAAAGCGGAACGAGTCAGTTGCTGGTGGACTTGAAAACCCCGGGTATCAAGATAAACCCGGTCATGGACATGGCCGACCGGCACCACTTCAACGAAGTCGTCTTCGAGGACGTTTTTTTGGCCGACGACGCACTGATCGGCACCCAGGGCCAAGGTTGGGCTCAGGTCACCAGTGAGCTGGCCTTCGAACGCAGCGGGCCGGAACGCTACCTGTCGTCCTTTCGAGTGCTGGTGGAGCTCGTGCGCTCATTACGCGGGGCTGCGGATGATGTACAGGCACTCGCCATCGGTCGTCTTGCCAGCCACATCGTGACACTGCGGCATTTGTCCAGGAGCGTGACCTCGATGCTCCAGAAAGGGCAGGACCCGCAGCTCCAGGCCTCTATCGTCAAAGACCTCGGTGCGGTACTGGAGCAAGAGATACCTGAGATCGCACGCTCGCTGTTCATACACGATCGAGCAGGTCCCAGGGCGGATAACCGTCTGTTCGAGGTGCTGTCCCAGTCCGTCATGAACGCCCCTTCGTATTCATTGCGAGGCGGTACCCGCGAAATCCTGCGCGGCATCATCTCCCGGGGCCTGGGCCTGCGCTGAACCCCACTTTTCAATCGCTTGGAGAATTCCATGACTGATGATGCACGGCAGTTGGAGCAACTACGCGCTGATACTCGCGCATGGCTGGAAGACAACATTCCCGCTAATTGGCGCGAGCGAATGACAGATGTGCAAAGCGATGACTTCCTGCAGTTCCAGCGCCAATGGATGAAGTCCCTGGTGGCGGCCGGCCTGGCGACCTCACACTGGCAGGCCGGTTGGCAGGGGGGCGGGCGCAGCCTCGCAGAGCAGGTCGTGATCGTCGAAGAGCTGGCCCGTGCCGATGCACCGCGCCTGATCCTGTACTTCATCTCGCTGTACCACGCGGCCATGACCCTGATGGAGTGGGGTACGCCTGAGCAGAAACACCGCCATCTGCCTGCGATTCTGGCCGGTGAAATCTGGTGCCAGGGCTTTTCCGAGCCCAATGCCGGCTCTGATCTGGCGTCGCTCAAGACCCGGGCCGTGCGTGATGGCGATCACTATGTTGTCGATGGGCAGAAGGTCTGGTCGACCCTGGGCCAGCACGCCGATTACTGCCTGCTCCTGGTACGAACCGATGCTTCCGGTCCCAAGCAGGCGGGTATCACCTTCCTGCTGATGGACATGCGTTCGCCGGGAGTGGAGGTGCGCCCCATCCGGCAGATCACGGGGGACGAAGAGTTTGCCGAGATCTTCCTGACCAATGTGCGCATTCCCGTGACCAACAGGTTGGGCGAGGAAGGCGAGGGCTGGCGTATCGCGCAGACGACGCTCAACTCCGAGCGCGGCCTGACCATCCTGGAGTTGTCGGAGCGCCTTTCGCGCTCGCGCTGGCGTTTGCTGCAGGCCATGGGCGCCGATGGCGAAGGACAGGTGCAGGATGACCAATTCCGGCGCGAAGCCGTGGATGTGTTCGTCAAGATCGACGCACTCAGCGCCATGGTGAAAAACATGATGGCCCGCCTGGTCGCCGGCAAGGACGTCGGCGGCACAGCATCGATGGTCAAACTGTTCTACGCCCAGGTGCTCAGGGAGTTCACGGCCCTGGGACAACGCAGCGAACTTGCCGCCCTCTACCAGCAACCTTTCACCCTGGGCGGGGGCCACGAAACCGGCAACTGGTCGTTCGATTACATGAACTCCTTCATGTGGACGATTGCCGGGGGCAGCAATGAGATTCAACGCAACATCATTTCCGAGCGGGTACTTGGCATGCCCAGGGAAAAGTATGCGTGACGTATCGCGCGATCAGAGAGGATTGGATGTGGACGATTTAATCGAACGGGAAGCCTTGAGCGACGCCGCACGCAAAGTGCTGTTCGCACGTCAGGATCGCAATCGGTTGTTGAAGGATCCGGCCTGGGCAGCGCTTAACGAGGCGGCCCTGCTGAAAGTCAGCGCCGAGCTGGGTTGGCTGGGGCTGTGCGTGCCGGAGCAGTATGGCGGGCTGCAGCAACCTTTTAACGCCTTGGCCACGTTGTATGGCGAACTGGGGCGCGCGCTGGCCGGGCCCTGCGTCATGGCAGCGGCGATCGGCCTGGAGTTGCTGTCGCAGTCAGCCACGAGCCCTGCGGTCTCGGAACTGATCGAGGAGATCATCTTCGGCCAGAAACTGGCGTTGTCAGTGGGCAACGGGCGAATGGCAATCGACGTGTCGGTACATGGCGCCAGCCTCTTGCTCAATGGCTCGGTGCACGAATTGCTGGGCGCCGGGCAGGCCACGCATTTACTGATTCCCATCGCACAAGCGCAGCCTGCGCTGGCTCTGGTGTCGATAGACCATCCAGGCATCTCGCTGGTGGCGCGCAAGTCTTGGGACCTGACACGGGCGCAGGTATTCGAAGTCTCTTTTGACCAGGTGGAGCTTTCGGGCGACGCATTGATTCTGCAGGGCCCGGCGGCCAAAGACGCGATGTTGCGTGCGGCCGCGCACTTCGATCTGGCCCTGGCCTGTGATGCCATCGGCGGCAGCGAGCAAATATTGGGGGAAACGCTGGCGTACATGCATACGCGAACACAGTTCGGGCGTTCGATTGCTTCATTCCAAGCGTTGAAGCACCGATGTGCGGACCTTGCCACGGACATTGAAGTGGCACGTGCATTGGTCGATGCGAGTTGTGAGGGGGATGACGAGCTTGCGAGCTGGCGTACCCAGGCCGCGAGCTGTCGGCTTCTAGCCGGTGCTGTCTACCGTCGTGTCAGTGAAGAGTCGGTGCAGTTGCACGGTGGCATCGGCTTCACCTGGGAGCAGCCCTGCCATTTGTTTCTCAAGCGCGCGAGGCTCAATGACGCATTGGGTGGTAGCGCCGCTCAGCGCAAGGACCAGGCCGCACGCCACATGCTGGCCGCGGCCTGGCACGCAAAGCCCGTGGTGTGAAGGCGCCTTGGGTTTTATTGCTGAAGGGCCGCGGCAATACCCAGTGCAGCAGCAGATAACCGCCAGGATTGGCCCCGGCAGATACTTGGACTTCCTGAACCAACAAGAAAAAACCAGACATGACCATCAAGACAGCGGTAATCGTCGATGCCATTCGCACCCCGACCGGGCGTGGCAAGACTGGAGGAGCGTTAACAGGGCTTCATCCCACCGATCTGCTCGGGCAGCTGTTCAAGACGCTGGTTGCGCGCAATCAGCTGGACTCGGCCACAGTGGACGACGTGATCATCGGCTGTGTCAGCCAGGTCGGCGAACAGTCCGGTTCGCCTGGACGCCTGGCCTGGCTGGGGGCGGGGCTGGCCGAGCAGGTCCCGGCCACAGTCGTCGACAGGCGTTGCGGCTCCAGCCAGCAGGCGGTGCACTTTGCCGCCCAGGGGATCGCCGCTGGAGCTTATGACATCGTCGTTGCGGGGGGAGTCGAATCGATGAGCCGGGTACCGATGTTTTCCGCCCGCATCGATCAGGATCCACTGGGTTCGATGGTCTACGGGCGCTACCCGGACGGTTTGACGACTCAAGGGATTGCTGCCGAGCGCATTGCCGCGAAATGGGGGATCTCCCGGGAAGAACTCGACGTGTTTTCCGTGGAGTCCCACCATCGGGCGTCGGCGGCCCAACGCAGCGGTGCGTTCGATACAGAAATCATCCCGGTCACCTCGGGCAATACAACATTGCTTGGCCTCGACGAAACCATCCGTGCCGATACCACTTTCGAACGGCTGGCCGCGCTGCAGCCTTCGTTCGTCGACGAAGGCGTGAGGGGCCGCTATCCGCAGATCAACTGGAGTGTCACCGCTGGCAACTCATCGCAACTGGCAGACGGTGCCTCGGCATTGCTGCTGATGAGCGAACAGACCGCCCAACGGCTGGGCCTAAAGCCCCGGGCACGTTTTGTGTCGTTCGATGTGATTGGCGATGACCCGTTGATGATGCTGACGGCGCCGATCACCTCAACTCGCCGCGCCTTGGAAAAGGCCGGCTTGCGTGCACAGGACATCGATCACTTCGAAGTCAACGAGGCCTTCGCCAGTGTTCCGCTGGCATGGATGCGCGAATTCAAGGTTGACCCGCGCAGGGTCAATCCCAGAGGCGGTGCAATCGCGCTCGGCCACCCTCTCGGGGCCTCGGGTGGTCGCCTGATGACCACCATGCTGCACGCCCTGGAGCAGACAGGCGGCCGCTATGGGTTGCAGACCATGTGCGAGGCCGGCGGCTTGGCCAACACCACGATTATCGAACGACTCTGAGGACTGCTGATGAATATTCGAGGAATGGCCGCGGTCGTGACTGGCGGTGCATCGGGCCTGGGCCGCGCAACGGCTGAAAAACTGTTGGCGCAGGGGGCCAAGGTGGTGATCGCCGACCTGCCGAGTTCCGATGGCGAGGCGGTGGCCAGGGCACTGGGGGCCGATTGTGCGTTCGTGCCAGCGGATGTCACCGATGAAGCGCAGATGCTGCAGGTCTTCAAGACCGCGTCGGCGCTTGCGCCGTTGCGTGCCACGGTGCACTGCGCAGGTCGTGGCGGTCCGGTGCGCGTCGTCGACAAGGACGGCGAACCGGGGTCGCTGGAGCAATATGAAGCCGTGGTGCGGGTCAACCTGATCGGGACCTTCAATGTCCTGCGCCTGGCCGCCGCCGAAATGGCCAGGCATGACGAGGCCGACGGTGAACGAGGCGCCATCGTGTTGACCTCTTCCGTGGCCGCCTACGAGGGGCAGATTGGCCAGATCCCCTATGCCTCGGCGAAAGCCGGCATTGTCGGCATGACGATCGTTGCCGCCCGGGACCTGGCAAGCCGCAAGATCCGGGTTTGCACCATCGCCCCAGGCATCTTCGATACACCCATCCTGGCACGTGTCTCTGCGCAGGTCCGAGAGGGACTGGCCGCCGCCGTGCCTCATCCATCCAGGCTGGGGCAGCCCGCCGAGTTCGCCTTGCTCGCCGCCCATATCATCGAGAACCCGATGCTCAACGGTGAAACCATCCGCCTGGATGGTGCGATTCGCATGCCGCCGCGCTGAGGAGGGCAACCCATGCCAGACGTTCTATTCGACGTAAGTGAAGGTATTGCAACAATCACCATCAACCGCCCTGAAGCGAGGAATGCGGTTAACGGCGCCGTCGCCCTGGCCATCGCCGAGGCGGTCGATCAAATCGATGCACGCCATGACATCCAGGTCTCGATTCTGACCGGTGCGGGCGGTTTTTTCTGTGCGGGCATGGACCTCAAGGCGTTCCTCAAGGGGGAAAACGTCAAGCCTTTCGGCCGTGGTTTCGCGGGGCTGACCAATGCCAGGGTGCGCAAGCCATTGATAGCGGCTGTCGAGGGCATGGCTCTGGCCGGTGGTTTTGAGCTGGCGCTGGCTTGCGACTTGATCGTTGCCTCCGAGGTTTCGCAGTTCGGGTTACCGGAAGTCAAGCGCGGCTTGGTGGCCAACGCCGGTGGCCTGGTTCGGCTGCCACGGCAACTGCCTCATCGGCTCGCGATGGAAATGGTGCTGACCGGCGCATCGGTCAGCGCCCAGGCGTTGCTGGCCCACGGCTTGATCAACCGGGTGGTGCCGGCAGGGCAGGTGATGGGCGCGGCGTTGGAGTTGGCGGCGACGATCGCCGCCAACGGCCCGATGGCCGTGGCAGTCAGCAAGCAGGTCCTGGTGGACTCCCAGGATTGGCCCAGTACCGAACTGTTCGTGCGCCAGGATGAATTTACCCTGCCGGTCTTCAAGTCTCACGACGCGAAAGAAGGCGCCACGGCGTTCGCCGAGAAGCGCAAACCTGTCTGGAAAGGCATTTAGGGGACACGATCAGATGAACAATTCGATGACTGACATTCTGCTGCGTGAGGTCGATGAGGGGATCGTTACGTTGACCCTCAACCGCCCCGAGCAACGCAATCCGATCTCCGAATCGGACATGATCGATGCCCTGTGCAATGCCTTGGAAGAGGCTGACGCTGACTGGTCGGCCCGCGTGGTGATCCTGACCGGCACGGGTTCGGCATTTTCCACCGGCGGAAATATCCACTCCATGCGCCAGGGCGCAGGCCTTGTCGATCAATCGGCTGTGCGCACCCGATACAACTACCGCAATGGCATACAACGCCTGCCACTTTTGTTCGAACGCCTGGAGATTCCAGTGCTGGCGGCCGTCAACGGCCCGGCAATCGGTGCTGGCTGCGACCTGGCGTGCATGTGCGACATCCGGATTGCTTCGACCAAGGCCAGGTTTGCCGAGAGTTTCGTCAAGCTCGGCATCGTGCCAGGCGATGGCGGAGCCTGGTTGCTGCCACGAGTGGTCGGGTTTGCCAAGGCCTGCGAAATGGCCTTCACCGGTGATTTGATCAACGCCTATGAAGCGCTCGCCTGCGGCCTCGTATCGCAAGTGGTCGAGCCTGAGGCTTTGATGGAAACCACCCGCGAACTGGCCAAGCGTATTGCGTCGAATGCGCCCCATGCCGTCAGGATGACCAAGCGCCTGTTGCGCGAGGGCCGCACTGCGAGCCTGTCGGCCATTCTCGAATGTTCGGCTGCCGCGCAAGCGTTATCACACACCACTCCGGAGCATGCAGAGGCGGTTACGGCGTTCCTGGCCAGAAGCGCGGCAACCCAGCCGAAGGCTTGAGATGCTCCAACAACGGAATCCATAACGTCATGAACCATCAAGGTCTTTTGCAACCGTTGCAGGTACGTGGATGTTCGATCGCCAATCGAATCGTGATGTCCCCCATGACTCGTGGCTTCTGCCCAGGAGGGGCTCCGACCGCTGAGGTCCGCGACTACTATGCGCGCCGCGCCCAAGGCGGTTGCGGTCTGATCATCACCGAAGCCGTTGGCGTCGATCATCCGTCGGCCCTGGGCGATGCCGGGCTTGGTGAGGACAATATTCCGGTGCTGCACGGCGCAAAAGTGTTGCAGGGATGGCGCGAGGTGGTTCAGGCAGTGCATGCGGCTGGCGGCAAGATCGTGCCGCAGTTGTGGCACCAGGGCGTGCTGCGCTTGCCCGGCACCGGCCCGTTTCCCGAGGCGCCGGTCAGCAGTCCGTCGGGGATCTGGGGTGAGCCGGGCCAGTTGACGGCTCTTGCCGAGGACAAGATTCCGATCGATGTCCGAATTGGGTTACCTATGACCGAAGCCGAGATCGAGCAGGTCATCGACGGCTACGTGCGCTCGGCGAAAGGCGCGATGCTGGCCGGTTTCGACGGCATTGCGATCCACGGCGCGCACGGCTATCTGATCGACACCTTCCTCTGGGACAAGACCAATCGCAGACAGGACCGCTGGGGAGGCAGCCGCGCCGCGCGGACCCGGTTCGCCGTCGAGATCGTACGGCGGATCAGGACGGAAGTCGGCCCGGACCTGCCGATTTTCTTCCGCTTTTCCGATTGGAAGCAGCAGGACTTTCGGGCGCGTTTGGCAACCACACCGCAAGCGCTGGAGGAACTGCTGGGCCCGCTGGCGGACGCGGGCGTGGATGTGTTCGACGCCAGCGTGCGCTATTTCGACAAACCCGCCTATGAGGGATCAACGTTGAATCTCGCTGGCTGGGCGAAGAAAGTCACGGGGAAATGCGCCATGACCGTGGGTGGTGTCGGTATCAACAAGGGCATGTATGACGGTAAGAGCGACATCAGTGCGGTCAACAATCTGGAGCGAGTGATACAACGCCTGGACAATGGCGAGTTCGACTTGGTCGGTGTCGGGCGTGCGCTGCTGGGCGATCCGCATTGGCCACGCAAGATCATTGCCGGTGAACAGGTATCAGCATTCCATTCTGCTGTATTGACGCGCCTGACTTGACGGATCGGTCCATTCAACCTGTAGAGGAGTATCGAAGCATGGCGTGGGATTTTGAAACCGATCCGGACTTCGCTCTGGAACTCGAATGGATCGATCAGTTCGTAAGTGAGGAAGTCGAGCCACTCGATCATGTGCTGGGCAGTCCCTGGGACATCCATGCACCAGGCTTCCAGACGCTGGTGCGGCCTCTGCAGTGTATCGTCAAGGCAAGAGGCTTGTGGGCCTGCCATTTGGGCCCTGAGTTGGGAGGTCAGGGTTTCGGCCAGGTCAAGTTGGCCCTGATGAATGAAATCCTGGGGCGTTCGGAGTTCGCACCTGTCGTGTTCGGTGCGCAGGCGCCCGATTCGGGTAACAGTGAAATCCTCGCCCACTATGGCACCGTCGAGCAGAAGTCCCGTTACCTGGCCCCGCTGCTGGCCAATGACATCGTGTCCTGCTTTGCCATGACAGAACCCCAGGGGGGAGCCGATCCAAAGCAGTTCAAGACGCTTGCACAGCGCGACGGCGATCAATGGGTCCTGACAGGTGAAAAGTGGTTCGCATCCAATGCCCGGTATGCCGATTTCTACATCGTCATGGCGATCACCGATCCGGATGTCACGGTCTATCAGGGCGCGACGATGTTCATCGTGCCGGCCTCCACGCCGGGTGTGCGTATCCTGCGTAACGTCGGTTGCGGCGATGGCGAGCAGACCCATGCCTACGTCTCGTTCGACAAGGTAAGGTTGGACGAATGCAGTGTCCTCGGTGGCGTAGGGCAAGCATTTGCGGTCGCCCAGGTGCGCCTGGGGGGCGGGCGTGTCCATCATGCCATGCGCGTTATCGGCCAGGCCGGCAAGGCTCTGGACGCGCTGTGCGAGCGTGCTCTGTCGCGTACCACCCAGGGCTCGCTGCTGGCCGAAAAACAGATGATCCAGGAACGCATCGCGGATTCGTGGATCGAGCTGGAGCAGTTTCGCCTGCTGGTCATGCGCACCGCCTGGCGCATCGACAAATACCAGGACTACCGGAAGGTTCGCAAAGACATCAGCGCAGTCAAAGCGGCCATGCCCAAGGTGCTGCATGACATCGCCGCACGCGCGCTGCATATCCACGGCTCGATTGGCGCCAGCAATGAAATGCCGTTCGCCAACTTGGTTAACCGGGCCTTTCAGATGGGCCTGGCCGATGGTCCGACCGAAGTGCACAAAGTGACAGTGGCCAAGCAAGTTTTGCGTGACTATTCGCCCAGTACAGCGCTGTTTCCGGCCTATCACCGACCCACGGCGCAAGCTGCCGCCCGGGAAAAGTTCAAGGCGCAGCTATGACCGGCCAAGCACTGCCAGATTTCGACTGGCTGGCCGCCGCGCACCCTCGGCGCTTGAGTGCGTGGATGGACGAGCATGGGCTTGAAAGCGGGCCATTGCGGGGCTTCGAACGGTTGGCCGGCGGCACGCAAAACCTCATCGTGCGCTTTCAACGCGGTAACCGCAGTTTTGTCTTGCGTCGACCTCCGTTGTATCCGCGCCCCGACGGGGACAAGACCATCCTGCGTGAGGCCCGGGTGCTCGGTGCATTGTCTGGCAGCCGTGTGCCGCATCCGGGGCTGATCGCCTCGTGCGGTGATACCGTGGTGATCGGCTCTGCCTTCTACTTGATGGAGCCGGTCGAAGGGTTCAACCCCTCTGGAAAACCACTGCCACGCGAATACGCCGAGAACGTCGATTGGCGCCGCAGAATGGGCTTTGCGATGGTCGATGCGCTGCTTGCCTTGGGCGAGATTGTACCCGAGCAGGTCGGTCTTGATGGCTTCGGCAAGCCGCTGACATTTCTCGAGCGCCAGGTGCCGCGTTGGCGGGCGCATCTCGAGGCCTGCCCATCCAGCGCTGCCTGGCAGGGGCCCGAGGGGCTTGTCGGCCTCGATGAGCTGGGCCGAGTTCTGGAAAACCAACGGCCGCTGGTCTTCGAACCTGGCGTCCTGCACGGCGATTTCCATCTTGCGAACGTGATGTTTCGTCATGACTGCTCAGAACTCGCCGCCGTTATCGACTGGGAGCTGGCGACCCTGGGCGACCCGCTGCTGGATCTCGGCTGGCTGGTTGCGACCTGGCCGGATGAAACTGGGCACGGTGCCGGGACGATTCAGGTTTCACCCTGGGATGGCTTCCCCACGGCACAACTGTTGTTGGACCACTATGCAGCAGGCAGCCGACGCGACCTCAGCCGGATCGATTGGTACATCGCCCTGGCCAATTACAAGCTGGCGGTGATGCTGGAGGCCAGTCACGCCCGCTCCTGTGCCGGGCGGGCGCCGCGGGAAATTGGTGAGAGACATCATGCTTCCGCGCTCAGACTCGTTCAGAACGGGCTGGCGAAACTCGCGACTTGACGTGGCCTTGCCTGCGTCCGCAATCGAATGAGCCTGTACGCCCCGGGGCGTTTTGCTTGAGTCCACCGAGCCCCATGATGTCTGTCAGCGGCGACCGGACCAAAAACGGCAGGGCGTCCAGACAACAAGAATGACAGGAGAAACCCTTGAAGATCCTAGTGCCTATCAAGCGCGTCGTAGATTTCAATATCAAGGTCCGGCCAAAGGCCGATGGCAGTGGCATGGACTTGGACAACGTCAAAATGGCGATAAACCCATTCGATGAAATTGCCATGGAGGAGGCCGTTCGCCTGAAAGAGCAGGGCAAGGCCAGCGAAGTCATCGCTGTTTCCTGCGGCACCACGTTGAGCCAGGAAACCTTGCGCACCGCCCTGGCGCTGGGTGCCGATCGGGCCGTGCTGATCGAAAGCAGCGAAGAGCTCCAGCCACTGGCGGTGGCCAAGTTGCTCAAGGCGCTGGTCGATATCGAGCAGCCCGACCTGGTGATCCTCGGCAAGCAGGCGATTGACGATGACTGCAACCAGACAGGCCAGATGCTTGCCTCGCTGCTGGACAGGCCTCAGGGAACCTACGCCTCCAAACTGGCAGTTGACGGTGAGCAGTTACTGGTGACCCGCGAAGTGGACGGTGGGCTGGAAACACTGCGCCTGGCTTTGCCAGCCATTATCACCGCAGACCTGCGGCTGAACGAACCACGTTACGTCACCTTGCCGAACATCATGAAGGCCAAGAAGAAGCCCATACAGATACTGACCCCGGCTGAGTTGAACATTGACATCACCCCGCGACTGCGCACATTGAAAGTGTCGGAACCACCGGTGCGTCCTGCGGGGGTTAAAGTCCCGGATGTCGCAACGCTTGTCGCCAAACTGAAGCATGAAGCCAAGGTGATCTGACCATGACAGCACTGATTGTTGCCGAACACGATAATACCCACCTCAATGCGTTGACCTTGAACGCCGTCACCGCTGCTCGGGCATGCAGCGATGAGGTGCATATCCTGGTGAGCGGTCACCAGGCCAGACAAGTCGCCGAACATGCGGCGCAGGTGGCAGGCGTGAGCAAGGTGTTGTTCGCCGACGCGCCCCACCTGGCAGAACAACTGGCCGAGAACACCGCCGCTCAGGTATTGGCCCAGGCAGGTAACTATACCCATATTCTGTTTGCGGCGACGTCCAACGGCAAAAGCATTGCTCCCCGGGTAGCTGCCCGACTGGATGTGGCGCAGATCAGCGAGATCACTGCAGTGGTTGCGCCGGACACTTTCGAGCGTCCGATCTATGCCGGTAACGCGATAGCGACGATCAAGAGCGATGATCCAATCAAGGTGCTGACGGTGCGTTCAACCAGTTTTGCTGCCGGCGCCGATAGCGGAGGCAATGCCGCGATCGACAACGTGGTCAGTGTCGCCGATAGCGGCATGTCGAGCTTTGTGAGCCGGGAAGTGAGCAAAAGTGATCGGCCTGAACTCGCGGCGGCCAGGATCATCGTGTCGGGAGGACGTGCGCTTGGCTCGGCCGACAAGTTTCAGTCAACGCTCCTGCCGCTCGCCGAAAAACTTGGTGCCGCGCTCGGGGCGAGCCGCGCCGCCGTGGATTCGGGCTATGCGCCTAACGACCTGCAGGTGGGGCAGACCGGCAAGATCGTCGCCCCCGATCTCTACATTGCCTGCGGGATCAGCGGCGCCATCCAACACTTGGCGGGCATGAAAGACAGCAAGGTGATCGTTGCGATCAACAAGGACGCGGATGCGCCGATCTTCGCCATAGCGGACTACGGTCTGGAAGCCGATCTCTTCACGGCGATCCCGGAACTGCTTCAGGCCCTCCAGGATTAAGCACTTTTCAGGTACTTCACCATGTTGGATGAAATCTTCGGCGTTCGCGCATTCGCGGATAATTACATCTGGTTGTTGCGCAAGGGGACTGACTTCATCGTTGTCGACCCCGGGGTGGCGGCTCCGGTAAGGGCCGCCATCGAAGCCCGGCAAGGCAAGTTGGCGGCAATCCTCATCACGCACCATCATCAGGACCATGTTGGCGGTGTGGCTGACCTCCTGGGGTGGCAATCAGTGCCAGTCTACGGGCCTGCGGCCGAGGCGATCGATTGTGTGGACTGTCCGGTTACACAGGGCGACCACGTGCATGTCGAAGCACTGGATGCCACGTTCGATGTCATTGATGTAGGTGGTCATACCCTTGGCCATATCGCCTACCGCACGGGGAATGCGCTGTTCTGCGGTGATACCTTGTTCGCCGGCGGCTGTGGGCGGATCTTCGAAGGTACTCCCGAGCAGATGTGGCATTCACTCAACCGACTGGCCATGTTGCCGCACACAACGCAGGTGTATTGCGCCCATGAGTACACTGAAGCCAATCTGCGCTTCGCGCTCGCCGTCGAACCCGATAATCAATTGTTGAAAGATCGTTGGAACGAAGTCCAGGCCCTTCGTGCGCAGGATCAGCCTACCGTGCCAAGCACTATCGGCCTGGAGCTTCTGACCAATCCTTTCCTGAGGGCTCGCCACGTCGCCGTAGTCGACGCCGCTGAAGCGTTCCAGGGACATCGGTTGCACGAGGAAGTGGCGGTGTTCGCGGCGTTGCGTGAATGGAAAAACGTCTTCTAAGATGATGTCCTGCCTGCTTTCCAGACAAAGCCAGTGCCTCCTTCTGGAGGCACTTTTGCCATGCAAGGAGGTGCCGCGACTCAGCGCACCAAGTATCCGCCATCAACGGCTAGCGTATGTCCGTAGGTAAACGACGCGTCATCCGAACACAGCCACAGTGCCGCCTTTGCGACATCCTCGGGCAGGCCCAGCCGGCCAATGAGGCTCATCTTGTCGATGATCTGGTCGCGTCCGGCAGGCGCATTGCGCAGAGCCGCCTCAAGCATGGGGGTGTCGATGGCTCCCGGCGCAATCGCATTGATGCGCACGCCGATGGAGGCAGCATCAATGGCGGCATTGCGAGTCAGCCCCAGCACGGCATGCTTGCTGGCGGTATAGACGGATTGTCGATTTTGCGGGCGGTAGGCATTGACCGAAGCGATGTTGACGATGGCGCCCCGACCTTGTTGGGCCATTTGTTTTATTTGCTGCTGAAGGCACAGGAACACACCTTTTACATTCACTGCCATGATCCGGTCGAATACTGCTTCAGGTACGTCCGGCAATGCGTCCGTCTCCATGCCGACCGCGGCATTGTTCACGGCGAAATCCAGCGAACCGGCATCCTTCACCACGGCTGCGACCAAGGCACTTACGTCACCTGCGCGAGAAACGTCGCAAGGGTAGAAATGGCCCGCCCCCCCGAAAGCCTGAATCATCCGCACGGTTTGCTCGCCGCCGGCGACGTCGACATCCGACACGGCGACCCGCGCACCGGCGCGGGCAAAGGCCAGCGCGATACCTCGACCGATGCCGCTGCCTGCACCGGTGACCAGTGCGGATTTATTGGAAAAGTCTTGCATGGATACCGCTCCTCTAAAGTGAATGGAAAAAAGCACATCCCGGGGACGATCAGAGGCTGCGCCCACCATCGACAACCAGGGTTTGCCCGGTGATATAGCTGGCAAGAGGGGAGACGAGGAACAGTGCCAGGTTGGCGACGTCCGCTGGTTGGCCGAGACGCCCAAGCGAGATGGTCTCCAGGGCGTTTTTCAGGCGCTCGGGATGGCTCGTGGTAACCTCGGTCATCTTCGTGGCGATCATCCCCGGGGCAATGGCATTGACCCTTACCCCTTCGCGTCCCCAGGCGTCGCCCAGGGTGCGCGTCAGGCCCAGCAGGCCGGCTTTCGAGGCCGCATAGGCGGGGTTGCCGACGACTGACTTGAATGCACCGATAGAGCCGATGAAGATCATCGAACCCTGCCGTTCCATGAGCAGCGGGTAAAACCGCGTGGCCAGTTGCATCACACTCAGCAAATTGACATTCACCACGTGATTGAAGGTCGAGGGCTCAAACTCCTGTCGACGGTAGACCACGGTGCCCTGGGCCATCACCAGGATGTCCAGGGTCTCGATTCCCGGTTCCCAGGCTTGTAGGGCGGATGCATCGCTGACATCCAACTGGGAGTAATGCAGGCCAGTCAAGGCTGAACCGTCGTCGGCATACGCGTGTGCATCCGCGCGGGTCCCAGTGACATGAACGGTGGCGCCCTGTTGGCGAAATCGCTGCGCAATGCCATTGCCGATGCCGCTGGAGCCGCCGATTATCAGCGCGACTTTTCCCTCGAGTCGCAGTGCCTGGCCCGCGTCCGTAAAAAAGCTACTCACGGTGTAGAGCTCCTTCGGTCACCAAACCGATGGCGTCAATCTGGCTAGAGGCGATCGAAGCATGGTAGTCGGCCATTTGGTCGAAACTCAGGTAGTTGCAGACGTTGAACTCCGCCAGGGTGTACTGCCGAGCGATGGGCGCGCGGCGGGTGAACCACTGCGCATCGGCCCAACTGTGTAAAACGGAGTGAGCCGCCGCATTGCCGGCCCTGGTCTTCTGCACCGCGTCGTGAAAAGCATCGAACACCAGGAGGGTATGCTTGAGCTCGGCGGCAGCGGTCTGCTCGGCATTCAGAGGGCAGGGCGGAAGATGAACAGCCGCACGCTCCTGCACATGCTTGAGGTATTGGTTCAGCAATGTCGTTTTCCCTGAAGATGACTGATTTCAGCCGCGGGAGGGCAGCCGTGTCCGATAAACCGGCCTTGGTGTCTAGCGAAAAATATCGGCCATCGTTACTTGGGGGGGCGGCATACAATTGACGTCGGAGCGAAGAGAGCAATAGTAAGGGTAGGGCGGCACGGGTGCTTTAACTTGGGTGTTATCTTTGCAACCAGTCAATGAAATAATCAAACACGCAAATAATGCAATGTGCGGGCGCATGAGATAGTTCTCTTGTTTGTTCTTATTAGGGGCGATTGGTTGTTCTTGAGTTTTGTGATAAGTAACAGTTCGAGCATATACCGTCGCCATTTCTGCGCCAGAAGGGACTTGTCCGTACCCGCAATAATATTGTTCTGCGTGGCGTCAGTCTGCTCGGTCACAAGGCGTCCGTTTTCAGGGCGCAGGAGAGGAAGTTGGAGGCTCTTATCTGTGCGGGCAAAAGGGTTTGTCTGTACCTCGGCATGGATGGAAGAACATTGCAGATTTGCCTGCTCCCTCTAATGTAAGGCGCATCAAGCCATCGAGATCACTAAACCAATCGATCAGGGTAATAGCCCTGTACCGGCCTTTGAGGGAGGTGTTACGTGACAACAGAGAGCAGTCATTGGAAGGACTACGGCAAGCCGATGCCGGGCAGCAGGATCGATCCACCCACACTTCAGGACATTCTTGCTTCCGACGCACAACCGCATCGCACGCCACTTCACGATATCGGTCATTATGATCCGCCACCGCGGCTTATCCCTTATGACCGGTATCTCGACGCTGCCTATGTAGATCTTGAAGTCGAACATATATGGAAGAAAGAATGGCAAATTGCCTGCCGCGAAGAAGACATTCCCAATGTCGGTGATCGCCTGACTTACGACATAGTCGACAGTTCTTACATTATTGTTCGTTCCAAGCCTGATGAGTTCCGTGCCTTCCACAACAGTTGCCGTCATCGTGGGCGTCAGATGTGTTCCGGGAAAGACAATGCCGATAACTTTCGTTGTCCTTTCCACGGCTGGGTCTATGACTTGGAGGGGCGACTGGCGTGGGTGCCATTCGAGCAGGAGTTTCCAAATGTCGATGCCGAACACAACAGCCTGATCCCGGTTCGAGTCGACACTTGGGGCGGTAACGTTTTCATCAACCCGGACCCCGATGCAGAACCGTTGCAAGCGTCCCTGGGCGTGTTGGTTGACCATTTCAAGGACTACCCCATCGGGGAGCGCTACACCGCGATGAGGATCCTGCTGCACGTCAATTGCAACTGGAAAGCCGCCCAGGAGGCCTTCATGGAGGGCTACCACGTGGTGGAAACCCATGCAGACGGGATGCCTATGTTCGGTTCGGCGATGACCCAAGTCGATATATGGGAGCAGGGCAAAGGCTACATCAGTCGCCTGTGCACGCCCGGAATGACCACTGACAGCTACCTGAGCGATAAGGTAAGCCCACGCGAAGGCCTGATTCTCTACTGCAGTGCCTATGATTTGCCGTTGCCGCCGCCGGAGCGCGGGCTTACTGCCGAAGATGCCCGGCGCTACGCGGCCGAACAGCAGCAGATCCGTCTGGAGGCCAACACCGGTAAAGATTGGTCGGCCCAGCCCATCAGTTATTTCCTGGACATGGCCAAATACTTCATGTTCCCCAATTACCACCCCTGGTGGGGCGAGGGGTTGCCATGGTGGTACAAGTTCACCCCGTATGGGCGCGATCCGGACAAGTCGGTGATGGAGTACCGGATGCTGCTGCCCATTCCCAAGGACGGTGTACGACCGCCTGTGCCCGAGCCGATCGTGATCGATTTTGGTGAAAAAGCTGAAGACCATCCCGCGCTGGGCACCACCGGACATATCGTGGACCAGGATATGTCCAACATGAACGCTGTGCAGCGCGGATTCAAGGCGGCTGCTTCCCACGCCGCCTATATGACCCTGTCCAACTACCAGGAAGCGAAGATTCGTCGATTCCACGAAATCTACGATCAACGCCTTGGCCTGAAAATCAACGACTGACCACTGCCTGGTTACCGAGCAGTTTCATAGAGTGAAACGATGGACTTTGAGAAAACCGTTGCACGCAGTGCCTTGCCAGAAGGCGGTAAAGTTGTAGTGGAGGTGCGCGGTCACTCGATCCTGTTGTGCCGATTACAGGGGCAGGTCCTGGCGGTGCAGAACCGCTGTACCCATGCAGGATCCCGCCTGGATTCCGGGCTTATTGCAGAGGGCAGCATTCGCTGCCCTCTGCACGGCGTGCGTTTCGATCTGCACACCGGGCAATGCTTGAACGTACGGCTCGGTTGCGCACCACTGAAATGTTTTGCCACGCGGGAAACGGGCGACCATATCGAGGTCGAGGTGATTGAGCATTAGTGCCAGCCGGGGCTGTTTCGGCACCTGGGCGTCGATTAGCAGGCCAGGGCAGCCGCAACAGCGCCTACCGCGCTAGCGGGTGATGACGATCTTGCCAAAATGCAGCTGGGTTTCCATGTAGCGAAAGGCGTCCCCCAGCGCCGGCAACTCGAAGTGTCGGTCCAGCACTGGCTGCAGTTGGGTCTGTTCGATTATTCGCATCATTTCCACCTGGTGCTCACGGCTTCCCACTGTAATGGCCGACATCCGGATATTGCCGGTCACCGCCGCAAAGGTAGGAAACTGGATTGGCTGGCGACTGAGACCACCGATCAATGACAGATGAGCGTTGACTCGCATGGCCTTGAGCGTTTGCGTCAGCTCTCCTCCCACCACGTCCACGACATGATCTACCCCTACGCCATTGCTCAATTGCCGGACGAGATTGTCCCAGGCAGGGACTTCACGGTAGTTGATGACGTGGCTGGCGCCGAGGTGACGCAGCTTCTCGGCTTTTTTCGCTGAAGATGTCAACACAATCACTTGGGCGCCGAGCAGTCGTGCGAATTGCAAGGCGAAAATCGAAACACCGCCGCTGCCCTTGACCAATACTGTTTCCCCCGGCTGAACCGGGCCTGCGACCCTCAAGGCCCGCCAGGCCGTCAGCGCCGCGCAGGGCAACGTGGCGGCCTGGGTGTCGGTCAATGAGGCCGGAGTATGGGTGAACTGGTTGGCCGGTAGCGTGACGTACTCGCTGGCAAACCCATCAACGTGCTCGCCACGCATCTGCGCGATCCGCTCCAGGGTCGCGGGGCCTTCAGCCCAATTGGCAAAGAACGTGCCGGTGACCCGATCACCGGCCTTGAACTCACTGACATCCGCCCCGGTTTCCACTACTTCACCGGCACCATCAGACAATGGGACCCGTCCCGCGGCGCTCGTCAGGATACCGCGAACCACCAGCGCATCATGGAAATTCAGCGAGTTGGCCTGAACTTTCACCAACAGTTCTCCGGCGCCGGGACGCCTGATAGGGCGCTCCACGAGTTTGAGGTTGTCCAGGCTCGCGGGCAAAGCGATTTCAATACGTTTCATGACACTCTCCTGCCGGTGATCGGTGTTTAAAAGCGCATGCACGCGTATTGGCTCAGTAGAACCGAGCCGGGCGGGGGATCGCCATTGATGTACATCCAGGGATCAATCTCGCTTCCGGTTTGAGCAACCCCATTGCTCACCGGATCCCTGAGTACAGCGGGATCAGCACGATTGCCCGCCCAGACAAAGGGGGGGCAGGGCACGAATTAGACTCGGCCCCAACATCATCTGAAGCGTACTGCGAGGGGTTAGCGTGGACGAAATAACCATCAAGACACTCAGCTCGACCGAGGCATTCGTCGAGAAATTGCTGGCGTCGGGTATCTTGGGCGGCGACCTCTTGACCGAAGCACTCATGGCCAGGACCGCGCTGGGCTATGAGCTTGCGCGCGGATGCTGTTCGGACGAGGCCTTGTTGCCCATCCGTGTGCTCGAACGGCAACTCGTAAGCGAGTTGTCCGAGTACCCTGGAACTGTAGACTGCGCCAAGGCCGTACGTCGGGACGAACAATGGCAGGCGTCCATTGGCGCCTCCCTGACGTCGGTCATGGAAGGGTTGGCCCGTCACCCCTTGGACGCCGGCCAAGAGCGGATCATCGCCAGTCGCTTGCGTGAATTCCTGGTTCGTTACCACGAGCTTTTCGACCCGGCTATATCCCACGGTACGAACGCGACCTATCAGGGCGGAAGAGGGGATGGACAAGTGTCCGAAGCCTGCGAGGACGAAAAGATCACGCCCCAGGCTGTCCAGCGCGACTTGAAGGCCAATACGCGTTATACCGATGTGCAAGTGACCGACATGCGCCAGTTGATGGGCGGCTACTCCAAGGAAACCTTCATCCTGGACTTGAGCGATGCCACGGGCGAGCGCCGTGAAGTGCTGCGCAAGGACGGCGTAGGTTTGCCGACGGGGTCAAGCGTGGTCAACGAGTTTCAAGTATTGCGGGAAGTCGCGAGGCTGGGCTTGCCCGTGCCCACACCGCTGCACCTACAAGTGAACGCCGAAAACCTAGGTACCGCCTACATGCTGGTGGATTACGTGGCGGGACAATCAGCACATTTGACGGTTCCCATGGACCCGGCCTCCCGGCAACGCTGGGCCGACAGTATTCTCGACAGCCTGGTGATGCTGCACCGCGAAACACTTCAGACGGATCGAGATATTCGCGACCTCTTGCGCGCTGAAATCGACGAGCTGCGTGAACGCGTCCGGGATCGCGAACGGCATGCCCATCCGGGCATCGCCTGTGGATTGTCCTGGTTGCAATCGCACCTATCGGACCTCAAGGGGCGCCCGGCTTGCCGAGTCCATGGCGACGTGGGCTTCCATAATATGCTGATGGCGGACGACAAACTGGTCGCCCTGCTGGACTGGGAATTCAGCCACATCAGTGATCCGGTCGAGGACCTGCGCTACGTCAAGCCGTTCATCGAACAGCTCGATCTCTGGCCATGGTTTATCGAGCAATACGAGCAGCGTTCCGGCATGAGCTATGACGCCAGGGCAGCACGCTATTTCAATGTCTGGAAGGAAGTGCGTAATGCCGTCGCCTGTCAAGGCTCGCTCAATTCATTGTTGATGCCCGGCGTGCGCAATCTGGCGTTATGCGTGGCGGGAAATCTCTATCTCCCCAAATTCGAAATCGGCATCCTCGACGCGATCGTCGACGCCAATACCGCGGCAGGTGATCACCATGTCTGAGAAAAGAATTGCCTGGATGTCCGACGGCCATGGCTTCGGTACCGCGACCGACCAGGACGATTTCTATCATGGGCGCGCCCTCGAGGATAAACACTTCACCACCACGGAAACCTGGTATTGGGGATTTTACGAGGCGACATCCAACCTGCATGGCTTCATCCATATCTGGACGCATCCTCACCTGGGATTATGCACCGCCGGGATCTTTGCGCACTTTGGCCACAAGCGCGACCACCTGGCCGCAGAAGTCTATGACTTCCAGGTCTATATGCCTGACAGCATTTTCGATGAGCAGGGCAATATCGAGACGGCCAATGGCTTGAAAATCGAATTCGAGCGACCGATGCAAAAAATGCGCATCCGCTATGCGAACGCTGCCCGCGATTTCAACCTGGATATGGTCCAGGAGGCGGTGCAGCCCGCGGTGATGCGCTCGAACAACCGGCATTTCGAGCAAGTGATGCGTTCGCGCGGAGCGGTCAGGTACCAAGGCAGGGATTATCCGTTCGACAACTTGAGCATTCGGGATCGCTCCTGGGGCGAGCAGCGCCATGAGGACGGTTACTTGCTGCCGCCTTACACCTGGATGAACGGCGCTTTTTCGGAGGATTTCTCCTTCACCATTGGTGCGTTCGATGACCCGAAGCGGCATCCCAACTGGGAAGGTCTGTATACGCTGAGTGACGACCAGCTCCTCACTGACGCCTGGATCTTCGATCACGGTAAAACTCTGAAGGTCACCGCCGTCTCCAAGCTCACCCAGCGCGCCGACGATCAACTGCGTCCGGTGCGCCATGTGATTCAGTGCACGACCGAGGATGGTGGTCAATACCAATTCCATGGGGAAGTGCTTGCGAGCAACCCCTGGCACAGCTGGCAGAACGCGCTTTGCCACTGCGGCCTGACACGCTGGACCTCGCCTCAATGGGTCGGTGAGGGCTGGGGTGAGACTCAGGAGGTGCAATGGAACGACTACGTGGCACGCCTGAGCCCGCCGGTATAAGCGTGTCGGCCTGGAACAACACTTCAGCGCAGAACAAGTTGCAGGTCAGTGTGAGACTACTGGCAGGCATCGGGATGATTACAGTTTAGATGATCTGCGACACACCCATGGCGCCGACATAACTTTTATAAAAACCGTGTGAACGCCTTCCGACGGGGCGCCGCCAATGTGTTTGGCGCCTGGATGCGGATGTCCTGTGCAGGGAAAGGAGCGCGGTGTGCATATTCGCGCATTCACCTCGCTGCACACCGACAGGTTCGCGTTTCGTGCCGGTCAGAGAGCCGATTCCTGATGACTAAAACCACCGTTTCTCTTGACGACAAATACATTCGGCAGACTGGTCGGGTCTTCATGTCGTCGAACCAGGCGCTTGTGCGCCTGCCCATCGATCAGGCCCGGCGAGACCAGTACCACGGGTTGCAGACGGCCGGTTATATTTCCGGCTATCGCGGCTCTCCATTGGGTGTCTACGATGCAGCCCTGTGGGCTGCCCAAGGCTTGTTGGACGAACACCACATCACGTTCCAGCCAGGTCTGAACGAAGAGCTGGCCGCGACCGCGATCCGCGGTACGCAAGAGTTGGAATGGTTCGGCAAATCGTCATATCAGGGTGTTTTTGGCCTGTGGTATGGCAAAGGCTTGGGTGTAGACCGTGCCTGTGAGTCGCTCAAGTTGGGCAACCTTGAGGGGGCGGCGACCCATGGCGGTTTCCTGGCGATTGCTGGCGATGACCATGGCGGCAAATCCTCGGCCAGCGCGCACCAGTCCGAACACACCCTGGTGGCCGCGTTTTTACCGGTTCTCTACCCATCGACCATCGCAGAAATCCTGGAGTACGGGATTTTCGGTTGGGCGCTATCACGCTACAGTGGTCTGTACGTGGGGCTCAAATGCGTGACCGACACGCTGGATTTATCTGCCTCGCTGGAACTGCCGGATCCGTTGCGACCCTTCATTTTCCCCACCGATATCGAACTGCCGGATCAGGGGTTGAACCTGATTCCCAAACAAACGCCGCTTGTCCAGGAAGATGTACTGGTGAACCGACGGTTGCCGGCTGCACAGGCGTTCGTGCGGGCCAATCGACTGGACCGGGTAATGATCGATGCCCCCGCGCGACGCCTGGGCATCGTCGCTGCCGGCAAGGTTTACCTGGATGTGCGCCAGGCGCTTTCCGATCTGGGATTGGACGAGGCGCGCTGCCACGCGCTGGGCATTCGACTTTACAAACCCGCGATGATCTGGCCGCTGGAACCCGAAGGTGTGCTTGCGTTTGGAAAAGGCAGCGAATTGCTGTTGGTCGTCGAGGAGAAGCGGGCTCTGATGGAAGATCAGATTGCCCGCTATTTCTACCCCATCGACGAACACCTGCGACCGACTATTATCGGTAAACATGATCGGCAGGGTGCGCCACTGCTGCCCCAGGTCGGCGAACTGAACGCCGCGCTTGTGCGCAAAGCGCTTGTGGCTGCGCTGCAGCAGTTGGGCATGGAAGACCCGTCTATCACTTCACGGTGCGCCGTGCTGGCGCAGACCGAGGCGCGTGCCCGCACGCTGGGCTCTAGCCAGTACAGGCCGGCGTTTTATTGCTCCGGCTGTCCGCACAACACCAGTACTCGTATCCCGCAGGGCAGTACCGCACTCAGTGCCGTAGGCTGTCATGGCCTGGCGGCCTATGTCATGCCGGAGCGTAACACCATGCAACCCATGCCCATGGGCGGAGACGGCATGCAATGGGTATCGGTCGGGCCGTTGGTGGAAATGCCTCATGTCTTCCAGAACATGGGCGACGGGACTTATTCCCATTCCGGCATTCTCGCAATCCGCGCGGCGGTGGCCGCCAATGCGAATATGACCTACAAGTTGTTGTACAACGATGCCGTGGCGATGACCGGTGGCCAACCGGTGGAGGCCCACCTGAGCCCGATCGACATGCTCAACCAGTTGGTCGCCGAAGGGGTCAAGCCGGTATTGCTGGTCAGTGACGAGGTGGAAAAGTACCGCGGCGCGAATCTGCCGGCGAGTGTGACGGTACACCACCGTGACGAACTCGATGCATTGCAACGGCGGTTGCGAGAGACCAAAGGGGTCTCGGCTATCGTCTACGAACAGACCTGCGCCACCGAAAAACGGCGGCGGCGCAAACGTGGCCTCTACCCGGATCCAGACAAACGTGTCTTTATCAACCAGGAGGTTTGCGAGGGGTGTGGCGACTGTTCGACCCAGTCCAATTGCGTCAGCATTCAGCCACTGGAAACCGAGTTGGGACGCAAGCGCACCATCGATCAGTCGACCTGCAACAAGGATTTCAGTTGCATCAAAGGCTTCTGCCCTTCGTTCGTGACAGTCAGTGGCGCCCGGATCGCGAGTAGGGCCGGATCGGATGATGAACGGCTCGACGCATTCATCAATGCGCTACCGGAGCCGGCTACTATCGACATCGATGCATATGGTCACAATATGCTGGTGGCCGGTATCGGCGGTACCGGGGTACTTACGGTCGGCGCCTTGTTAGGCATGGCAGCACACCTGGAAGGCAAGGGGTGCACCATTCTCGACTTGACCGGCATGGCGCAGAAAGGGGGAGCGGTAACCAGCCACATCCGCATTGGCCCGGACCCCAGCACAATATTCACCTCACGCCTGGGGATCGGCATGACCGACTTGATCCTCGGTTGCGACCTGATTGTTACCAGCAGTGCGGATGTGCTCAAAACCGTTCGCCCCGGCGTCACGCATGTTATTGCCAATACCGATGTGACACCCACGGGCGCCTTCCAGACGAACCGGGACCTGGTGATGGATGAGGCCGGTATGCTCAAGGCGGTGGAAATGGCCTTGGGGGATGATTCGGGTTTATCGTGCATCGCCGCCAGCAAGCTGGCGACCGCGCTGACGGGGGATAGCATCGCCACCAATCTACTGATGCTGGGGTTTGCCGCGCAACGCGGTCTGCTGCCGGTCAGTGTCGGTTCGTTGGAAAAGGCGATCGTTCTGAACGGTACCTTCGTCAAAGGCAACCTGCGTACGCTTGCCCTCGGACGACTGGCTGCCCATGCGCCGCAAGTCCTGCGCGAGGAGCACGTGACTGTACATCTGGAGACAGGCGGCCAGCTCGCGCAACTGATGGACCGGCGCGTGCGCCTGTTGACCGATTACCAGAATGCTGCTTACGCCGAACGGTTTGTGCAAGTGGTGCGTAGCGTCGAGCGGCGGGTGGCAGCCAAACGGATTGCCGGCAGCGAGGCGCTGGTGCTGCAAGTGGCACGTACCCTTTCGCGACTGATGGCCTACAAGGACGAATACGAGGTGGCGCGCCTGCATGCCGACCCTGTTTTCTGGAAGCGTCTGCGCGAACAGTTCACCGGCGATTTCAAAGTCAAATTCCACTTGGCTCCGCCGATGCTGCCGGGGCGTGACGCCAACGGTCGCCCGCGCAAGCGTGAGTTCGGTGCCTGGGTGCTCCCGTTGTTCCGCCTGCTGAGGCACGGCAAGGTTCTTCGCGGAACCCCTTTGGATCCTTTTGGCTATACCCGAGAACGTCGCCAGGAAAGACAACTGATCGCTGAATACCAGGCGCTGGTGCTACGCACAGTCGAACAGTTGACCGCTGCCAACCTGAACACCGCCATGGCACTGGTTGCCGCAGCCGACGAAATCCGAGGCTACGGACCAATCAAGGAAAAAGCCATGGGGGACTACGCAAGGCGTTGCGCGGAACTGGTTGACCGGATGACCCAGGCCTCTTCCGCCGTGCGCATCCAGGCCGTAGAGCTCCACGGGCGTTAACGCGACCGGATCCGGGCGAGTGGCCGCAAGGTGGTCTAGCTGCCATAGGCTATGTGCGCTGCAGGACGAGATAATAGCTGCGTCGCAATGGTGCGAAGCTGGGCCCAGCGTCAATGAACCATGACGTGATGGCGAAGGCGCGAACTAAAGTCTGATAACAACAATAAGAGTGCGACGACGATGAACGATTCCTCTGTGGTTGCAATTAAAAAGAGGTCCGCCAACAGAGCGGCTCAATTGCAGTATGCAGCCTTCCTGGGCGGTGCATTTCTCTGTATCTGCGAAGGCGCGCAAGCCATTCAGCTGGATGTCGGCAACCCCGACATGGTGCTGACAGTCGGTAACACATTGCGCTATGCCGCCGGTTGGAGGGCCGAGGGACGCGATTCATCTATCGCCCGCAGCCCCAACACCGACGAAGGCGATAACGCCTACGATCGTGGCGAGATGGTAACCAACCGTCTCGACTTGTTAACCGAAATTGATTTCAGTTACCAACGCCGATTCGGATTCCGCTTGAGCGGCGCCGCCTGGAAAGACTTCGCATTCAACGACCGCGTGAACACCGGCGACGGTCTTTCCGACCGAGGCAGTTACGAAAACAATCGGTATTCGGGTTACACCCGGCGCTATGGCGAGGGCTTGTCCGGCGAGATTCTGGACGCCTACGTGTTTGACAATTTCCAGATCGGCCCCGTGGAAAGCTCGGTCAAGGTTGGCCGGCTTGCCGACCTGTGGGGCGAAGCGATCGTCCTGTCCGCACACAGTGTGTCTTACGCTCAGGCCCCCAGTGACGGTTACAAGGGGCTGGTCAATCCCGGTGCTGACGCCAAGGAGTTGGCGTTGCCGATCGGACAGATTTCCGGCAAGTTCCAGCTCACGTCGGAGCTCACCCTCCTTGCGCAATACTTCTACGAATGGAAGCCCACCCGCGTCGCGGAGGGCGGCACCTATCTGGGCGGTACCGACTTCATTCTTGAGGGGCCTGATCGCTTTTCCCTGGCGCCGGGTTTATTCCTGGCCAATGGGGGTGTGAAAAAGCCCAACGATGGCGGCGACTGGGGGGTGGGCACGCGCTGGCGACCTACCTGGTTCGATGGAACCATCGGGACCTATTACCGGGAGTTCACCGAGCGTACGCCGACGGTGAGCCTTGACCTGGCGAACCGTCAGTATCATGCGATTTATCCGGACAAAGCCAAGTTGATGGGTATCAGCCTGTCGAAAAACATTGGTGGCGTCAGCACCGGACTGGAACTCGTCCACCGTCAGAACACCGCCTTCAACAGCACGATCACTGACGGTGCGAAGGAAGGCGCCCGTGGCGACAGTAATCACGTATTGCTCAATGCCATCTACGCGATGGGTCCCAATTCGATCTGGGACAGCGCCAACCTGACCGGTGAACTGGCGTATAGCCGCTGGGACAAAGTCACTTCCGGCGAGCAGTACTTCAATCGTTGCGAGAACGGCCGATCAGCGGATACCGGATGTGTCACCCGCGACGCATGGCAGACTTTCTTGCAATTCAGCCCGACCTGGACCGGCGTCTGGCCTGGTTGGGATATCACTACCAGGGCGAGCTACAACGCCGGGATAAAAGGCAATAGCGCAGTCTTGGGCGGCGGTAACGAGCACGCGGGAAGCTACAGCATGGGTGTCACCTTCACCTACAACCAACAGCAGGATTTCAGCATCGCCTATAACGACTACCTGGCCACCCATGAGACTGGGGCGAACGGTCTTATCTCTGCTTCCAACGGCCAGCAACTGCAAGACAGGGGATGGCTGGTATTTACCTACAAGAACACCTTCGAGTAACGCCGCTTGGCCGAGTCTGGGTCCGTTGTTTAAAAACAATAGAAACGAGGTTAGAGATGAACAGGTCACGACCGCTTTTTTTTCTGCTGCTTGCGAGTGCCTTTACCGCGACCGCTGCCCAGGCTGCCAGCTTCCAGGCACCCTTCAATCCCGCGCTGACTGCATGGGGAGCGGAAATGGCGGGGAATGCCGCCGGCACCATTCCGGCCTACACGGGAGGCGTGGAAAATCCGCCCAAGGTCGATTACGCATCGGGCATTCGCCCCGATCCGTACAAGGATGACAAGGTGCTGTTCTGGATCGATGCCAAGAACATGGCCGAATACGCCGACAAACTGTCACCGGGTACACAGGAGATGCTTCGCAAGTACCCGACGTTTCGCATTGCGGTCTACCCGACCCGACGTTCGGTGAGCTATCCCGAGAGCGTACTGGCCAATAGCGCAAAGAACACCAGCCGATGTGCCATCGAAGCCGATGGCATGACCTTGGATGTATCCAAAGGCTGCCGCGGTGGTTTCCCGTTCCCGGTCCCGAAAAATGGGATCGAGGCAATGTGGAACAAGAAGGCCGCCTATCTCGGGGCCGCACGAGTCATGGCGACGTCCAGTTATTACGTCAAGCCCAGTGGTGAAGTGGTGATTACCAACCAGATGCTCAACTACGAGGACAGCGGCCTCTACGATCCGGATGTACCCGTTCCTACTCGCGAATGGGGGTTGCGTACCGAGTATTCAGGCCCCACCCGCATTGCCGGACAGGCCACCATGATCATCGACAACCTGGATGGACAACGCAAATCCTGGTCCTATCAGCCGGCGACCCGTCGTACCCGTCTGGCCCCCGACCTTGCCGCCGATACGCCGATCGCCGCGCAGGGCGGTGCGCAGCTCTACGATCAACTGAACATGTTCAGCGGCTCAATGGAGCGCTGGAACTGGAAACTGGTTGGCAAACAGGAAATGTACATCCCCTACAACATCTATTCGCTGATGAACCCCACCTCGGAAAAGTGCGAGCCTAAAGGGCTGTTCATGCCCAACCACCCCAATCCTGAGTGCGTACGCTGGGAGCTGCATCGCGTCTGGCACGTCCAGGCAACGTTGAAAGAAGACAAGCGCCACGTCTTGAAAAGGCGCGACTTCTTCTTTGACGAGGACAGTTGGATCGGCGGCATCCAAGACACCTACGACCACAACGACAAGCTCTATCAAGTGGAGTGGGCGCCCCTCTGGCCCGACTACGTCAAGAAAGTCGTGATCGGCGGCAGCTCATTTCCGACATTCGACCTGAGCACGCGGTTGTATGTGTTCCCATTGGTGTCCAAGAGCTGGTCAATGGACAAGCCGCTGAGCAGCAGCCAGTTCAACAGTGACACCCTCACGAACTTTATCCTGAGACCAGGTGGCTACTGATGTTCCAAGGATGCGGGGGCGCATCCCCGCATCCCCCTTTCATAATCAAAAAGGACATCACCATGCATCGAGGGGCTGGCTGGGTGGTCGCCTTGTGCGCCATGGCCACATATATCCTGAATGCCAATGCCGGCACCTTCATAGACCCGCTTTCACAGCCGGCTGCGCCATCGGACAAGATCGTCCATTCACGTCTGATGGCGGTCGCTGGCAACGATCGGACATTGGTTGCGGTCGGTCCGCTCGGTCACATCCTGGTGTCCGACGACCGAGGACAGGACTGGACCCAAGCACCGTCGCCGTTGAGTACCGACTTGGTTGCCGTGCGCTTTTTCGGCGAGCGCAAGGTGTGGGCGGTGGGGCACGACGGGGTGATTCTGCACAGTGAAGACGCAGGTCGAACCTGGGTGCGCCAGCTTGACGGAAACCAGGTGCTGGACATTCTGCGTGGGCAACTCGATCGGCTCGCCAAATCAACGGATGCCGACCTTACGCGTACTAGGAGCGAACTTGAGCGCTTCATCGCGGACGGCGCTGCCAAGCCCTTTTTCGATATCGCCTTCCTCAATGAAGACGAAGGTTTCGCTGTCGGGCCTTTCAATCTTGCATTGCGCACCGTCGATGGCGGTAAGCAGTGGCAACCAATCAACACCCTCACGGAAAACCCCGAAGGCTTGCACCTGTATGGCCTGACGGTTGCGCAGAAAAAAGTCTGGCTGGTGGGCGAGCGCGGCCTGGTGCGCTATTGGGACAGTGCTGCGCAACGCTTCAAGTCAGTGGATACGCCTTATAAGGGCAGCTACTTTGGCATCGTCGGTGGTCGCGGCACCTTGTTGGCTTTTGGCATGCGAGGCCGCGCAGTGAGAAGCATCGATGACGGACGGACCTGGACTTCGGTCGATACGGGCGCGCAAGGCGCGATCGCAGGGGGAACCGAAATGTCGGACGGGCGCATTGTACTGGTGACGCTGGCCGGCGAGGTTCTGGTCAGTCGTACCCAGGGCGCCACTTTCAAGCTCCAGCGGCTGCTCAAGCCTATGCCCTATTTCTCCGTGGTGCAGGCCGGGCCGGACAGTGTCGCGTTGGTCGGCGCACTGGGTGTGCGTATTGAGTCCCTCATGTAGTCACAATAGGAATACGTTATGAATTCGGCTAACGCGGCGGCTGAGGACATGCTGGTCATTGGCAATGTCGCAGACTTTGACAAGCGCACGGGCAATCTCCTGGAGCGCATCGTATTCAACCACCGAATGCTGTTTATTGTGCTGTGTCTCATCGTGACTGCTGGCCTGGCCTGGCAGATACGCCATGTCAGTATCAATGCGAATTTCGATAAGGTCATACCGACTTCCCATCCGTACATCCAGAATTACTTTGCCAACCGCGACAACCTGGCAAGCCTGGGAAATACCGTACGCCTGGTGGTAGAGAACCCGGGCGGCGATATCTATAACCCCGAGTTCCTGGCGCTCACCCGGAAGATCAATGATGACCTTTTCCTGACCAACGGAGTCGATCGGTCGTGGATGCGCTCGATCTGGATGGCTTCGGTGCGCTGGACCGAAGTTACGGAGGAGGGGTTTCGGGGTGGAACAGTAATGCCCGATGACTACGACGGGTCAGCAGGTAGTATCGAGGCACTCAAGCGCAACCTCCGTTCGGCAGGGCTGGTCGGCGACCTCGTGGGGAGTGATCAACGCTCCATCATGATCGTCCTGCCTATCCTGGCGACGGACTCCAACACCGGAGCGCCCTTGGATTACGGTGTCCTTGGTCATCGACTTGAGGAACTGCGGGCCAAATATGAAACCGTGGGCCAGGGGCCGCCGGTGAAGATCCACATCGTTGGCTTCGCCAAGCTGACTGGTGACCTGATCGATGGCCTGCACCTGGTCATGCTGTTCTTCATGGTATCGGCCCTGATCACTGCCCTGATCATCCTGGCCTACACGCATTGCTTGCGTAGCACACTGCTGGTCGTGGCGTGTTCGGCGGTCTCGGTGGTCTGGCAACTGGGTATCGTCAGCGCGCTGGGCTATGCGCTGGATCCCTACTCGATCTTGGTACCGTTTCTCATTTTTGCGATCGGCGTGAGCCATGCGGCGCAAAAAATGAACGGCATCATGAAAGACATCGGACTGGGCACGCACCGGTATATAGCCGCTCGCTATACCTTTCGCCGCTTATTCATGGCGGGGCTGACTGCCTTGCTGGCCGATGCGGTCGGTTTCGCGGTGCTGATGATCATCGACGTGCCGGTCATCAAGGATCTTGCCGTGACGGCCAGTATCGGCGTGGCGGTGCTGATCATTACCAACCTGTTGCTACTGCCTGTGTTGCTGTCGTACGTGGGCGTAGGGGCTCGGGCCGCGCGGCGCTCATTGCGGTATGAGGCCAAACAGGACGGTTTGCTGTTGCGCGGGCTTGAGGCCCTGACGCAGCGCAACTGGGCGCGGTGGATGGTGATCGGTGCGATCCTGCTGACCATGGGAGGGCTGTGGGGTGCCTCCCATCTGAAGATCGGCGACCTGGATGCCGGTGCGCCGGAGCTGCGGGCCGACTCCCGGTATAACCAGGATGTCGGCTATATCAATGACCACTTCAGATTGTCCGGTGATCAGTTCGTGGTGATGGTCAAGACCCCCGCAGGTGGCTGCGAGCGGTACGAAACCCTCAAGGAGGTGGAGCGGTTGAGCTGGGCGCTGCAGCAGGTGCCTGGCGTGCTGGGCACGACCTCATTGGCAGACAATGTAAGACGCACAATCGCCGGGCTTAATGAAGGCAACCCCAAGTGGCTGACCATTTCGCGCAACCCGATGCTGGTAGGCGGGGCTGTGAACTGGACGTTGGCGGACAACCCTGAGGTTGCCGACACCGCCTGTTCGCTGATACCGGTGATCGCCTACCTGGCCGATCACAAGTCGGACACCCTGGAGCAGGTACTCTCGGTGGTGGAGCAGTTTGCCCGGGATCATGGCACGCCCACCTTGCATGTATTACCCGCCGCTGGCTCGGCGGGTATCGAGGCGGTCACCAATATCGTGGTCCGTGAGTCGATCCTGAAAATGTATGCAGCCGTTTATGGCGCCGTGGCGCTGTTGTGCTTCATTGCGTTTCGCAGTTGGCGCGCGGTGTTCGTCGCGCTGATTCCGCTGGTGATGACCTCGATTCTATCCAAGGCGTTGATGGTGTTCCTCGGGATAGGACTGAAAGTGTCCACGCTGCCGGTGATCGCATTGGGCGTGGGCATCGGCGTGGACTATTCGTTGTATCTGCTCTCGGTGCAATTGATGCATCAACGCGCTGGCATGTCATTGCAACAGGCCTATCGTCACGCCCTCCAGTTCACCGGAAAGGTCGTGGCATTGGTCGGGGTGACCCTGGCCGCCGGTGCGGTGACCTGGGCCTGGTCACCCATCAAGTTTCAGGCAGACATGGGCATTTTGCTGGCCTTCATGTTTCTCTGGAACATGGTGGGAGCCTTGGTATTGATACCAGCGTTGTCGCACTTTCTGTTTCGCGAACAACCTCGGCCACAGCTCGTCAGGTCCGTACGGGCACGCCGAAAATTCAGGACGCGCGTGTCTCACGTTTGATCGCGGGACGGAGCAGGATCCGGTTCCTGCACGAAACTCAGATACAAGCTGGCTCAGGTTCATCTGCAGACAAACCACCGGATTGTGCTGCCTCAGAATAGGCCAGGCTGTACCGGGTACGGCAGCTGACCAAGAGAAACAATAATAAAAGAGGTGTGAACCATGACAGCGTGGAGCGTCCACGAGCAACGCAGTCTCCCGGCACTACTGGCGCAAGCGGCAACTCAGTGGCCAGATTCGACCTACCTGGATTTCAGTGGTGAGCTATTCACCTTCGCACAGACCCGACATCAGGTCGGTCGGCTGGCCGGTGGCCTGCGCACGTTGGGCGTCGCTCCAGGAGACCGTGTGTGCGTGCTGATGGATAACAGCAGTGATTTCGTCTTCCTCTGGTTTGCCGTCAACCAGCTCGACGCTGTGTTCGTACCCATCAACGTCGATATGAAGGGCGAGTTCCTGCGCCACCAACTGGCGGACGCCGGGGCAAACCTGCTGGTTGCAGAAGAGCATTATGCGCAACGGATCCTGTCGATCGAGACCGGTTTGCCCGAGGCCACGACGCTGCTGGTCAGGGGCAACTTAGGCGAAGGCGCAGGTCGCTTGCGTGTGCTGCCGTTCGAGGAGGCTCGGGCCGACGCTCCCTTGGCGAACGATTCGCGCAGTCAACCCGGCGACTTGGCGATGCTGGTCTACACCTCTGGCACGACCGGGCCCTCCAAGGGCTGCATGATCACCCACAACTACGCGTGTCATTTCGCATCGCAAGTCGCGTCTTCACTGAAATTGGACAAAGACGATGTCCATTGGTCCCCGTGTCCCCTGTTCCACTGTGCGGCGGCGTTCGGTGTGGTGTTGAGTGCGCTCTACACCGGTTCGACGGCTGCGGTGGCGCCACGTTTTTCCGCATCCCGCTTCTGGGAGCAGATCGAGCAGAGCAGGGCAAGCATCGCCTTGCTGCTGAGTGTGATGTTGACGTTGATTCCGGCAGGTGGGCGAACCGAAGTATCGGAGCGTTGCCGTGGCCGGTTGCGCGCCGTCTACGGGGTTCCCCTCACCGGTACGTTGATTGCCCAGTGGAAGGAGCTCTTCGGGCTGCAATATGTCGTGCCGCTGGGCTACGGCTTGACGGAAGCCTGTTTGTTGACGATCACCGTGGTGGACGATCCGAACATTCCCGAGGGGGCTTCCGGGCGCAAGTGCGAGGCGTTCGACGTGCGGATTCTGGATGAGCATGGTCATGAATGTGCGCCCGGTACGGTCGGTGAAGTGGTCGTACGCCCTAACAAGCCCGACATCATGTTCACCGGCTATTGGCGCAATCCGCAAGCCACGGCCGCCTGCACGGAGAACCTATGGTTCCACACTGGCGACCTGGGTTCGTTCGACGAACAGGGTTACTTCTTCTTCGCGGACCGGAAGAAAGACTGTCTTCGTCGGGGCGGTGAAAACATTTCCAGCTTCGAGGTAGAGCAAGCCTTTCTTGCTCACCCGGATATCGCCGAAGTGGCCGCTCATGCGATCAAGTCGGAAGTCTCCGAGGATGAGTTGAAGATCACGTTGGTGCTGCGCAGCGAGGCGTTGCTCAGCGAAGAGGAACTGTGGCGTTGGGCGGGCGAAAACCTGCCGAAATTCGCGGTGCCGCGATTCATTGAGTTCCGCGCCAGCTTGCCGCGTACTCAAAGTGGCAGGGTCAAGAAATACCTGCTGCGCGAGGAGGGGATCACCGCAACCACCTGGTATCAGCTGGAAAACACTCGCTCACCGAAAGCGGCGGGTATCTGAGGTTTATTTTCAGGCTGCACAGCGACAGTTCAGACTCTTTACTCAAGCGGACGCCATATGAACGATGTAACCGAGGAAACGCTCATCATTGAGAAACTGGCGAGCAGCGTAAATCCGGTCCGGGTGACTGCCAGCACATCGGTTAGCGCCTGGGCAATTCGGAACTGGTGCCACGTCATGGGCATCACCGACCCGCTCTTCACCCAGCCACAAGTAGCCATCGAGCGTGGCTACGACGCAGCCGTCGCACCGCCTGCCATGCTGCAGCTATGGACAGTGCTCGAGTTACAGCAGCATGAGCACGGGGTTAATCGTTCACTGCGCCGGGTGTTTACCGAAGCCGGCTACAGCGCGATCGTGGCGACCAACTACGATCTGAAATCCTTCCGACTGGCACGTGTAGGCGATTTCATCACTACCCACGTCTCTCTTGATTCGATCTCATCGCGCAAAGACACACCGCTTGGTACGGGCTACTTCGCCACTGAGTTCCACGAGTGGTTCGACCAGGATGGTAACAATCTCGGCGAGTTGAAGATCCGGTGTTTCTACTTCCGTCCGTTGCAAGGTGCGCCGACGGCGGATCGCGTCACTCGTTCACCCGACACAGGCATGCCCGGCGAGCTGGCGATAAATGTCGACACAACACTTATCGTCGCCGGTGCGTTGGTCGGCAATGACTTCGAGCGGGTCCACCATGATCGCGATCTGGCCCGCGAGCAGGGGCTTCCCGACATCATCATGAACATTGCCACGTCGGCAGCGTTGGCCTTTCGCTATTCAGCCGTGTGCGAGCCACATGGGTTGTTGACGCGACTGTCCTTGCGCCTCGGCGTGCCGTGTTGCCCTGGTGATGTCCTTCATCTTTCAGGGCAACGAACGGAGCACCCGGTGACAACCGAACGGGCTTACACGCTCGTGGGGAAAAACAACCTGGGTGAGCACCTGAAAGGCTCCATGGTGATTCAGGTCGCCCCCTGAAGCCCGACTGAAGCACAAGCCGAACTCAACAGGTAATTGACATGCGTACTATCTTTCGCGACGACCATCATATTTTCCGTGAGCAGGTGCGGCGCTTTATCGAACGTGAAATCGTACCTCACCATGATGCCTGGGAAGAGCAGGGGGTGGTTCCGCGTGAAATATGGCGGCGGGCAGGGCAGGAGGGGTTGCTTTGCGTGGGCATTCCCGAGATCTATGGCGGCGGTGGTGGTGATCGTGGGCATTCGGCCGTCATGATCGAAGAACTGGCCAGGGTGAATGCCACCGCCGTGGGGTTTACCACTCACTCGGAAATCGTTGCTCATTATGTGCTGACGTATGGCACCGAAGAGCAGAAACAACGTTGGTTGCCGCCCATGGCCAGCGGAGAACTGATTGCAGTGATCGCCATGTCGGAGCCCGGAATGGGTTCCGATCTGCGAGCCATGCGTACCAGTGCCAAGCGTGAAGGCGACCACTATGTTGTGCACGGTGCCAAGACCTTCATTACTAACGGCATCAACGCCGATCTCGCCGTGACGGCGACTAAACTCGACCCGAACGATAAACGCTTGACGCTGCTGTGCGTGGAGAGTGATCGGGTCGGCTTCAGCAAGGGCAAGAAGCTCGCCAAAATCGGCCTTCGAGGCCAGGACACGGCCGAGCTATTCTTCGACCAGGTCAGCGTCCCCGTCGCCAATCGATTAGGCGAAGAAAATGAAGGTTTCAAGTACCTGAGTCATCAGTTGGCCTGGGAACGCCTGATTATCGCCATTCGAGCGACGGCATGCCTTGAGGCCATGTTTGACGAAACCGTTGCTTACACCCGTGAGCGCAAGGTTTTCAACCAACCAGTGTTCGATTTCCAGAACTCGAGATTCAAGCTCGCGGAAGCCAAGGCGCAAATCACCATGCTCCGGGTTTTCGTCGACCATTGCCTGGCACTGTCCATGGCCGACACCTTGTCGTCAGATATGGCAGCCATGGCGAAATTGCTGGGTTCGGAACTGCAAAACAAGGTCTTGGACGAGTTCCTGCAACTGCACGGCGGTTATGGGTTCATGAGTGAATACCGCGTGAGCAGGGCATGGGTCGATGCGCGCGTCGCCAGGATCTATGGCGGTACCTCGGAAATCATGAAGGAAATCATTGCACGGACCATCTGATACCCGGCGGCACTGCTGCCGTCGGGCCACGCGGTTCTGGTTGATTATTCAAAGGGGAAAGATGATGCGGCTCAAAGATAAAGTGGCGTTGGTCATCGGTGGCAGTCAATCGCTAGGCGAAGCGATTTCCAGTGAGTTTGCCCGCCAGGGCGCCCAGGTCATTGTCAACAGCCGACCGCGAGAACAACCGCCGGCGGTGGTGACCCGGCTCGCCGCCGAAGGCCTTCAGGTCGCCTGGGAACCGGGCGACATGAACGACCCTGCAAGCATGGTGGCCGTGGTGGAGCGTGTCGTCGCCCGCTTCGGCCGGCTGGATATCCTGGTTGTAAGCGGCTCCCCCGGTGGTGGCAAGCCTGACCTGTTCGAAGAGATGCCAACTACAGAGTACGCGCGAATGCTCAACGGGCAGTTGATCTCCCGGATGAATTGCCTGCATGCGGTGGTGCAGCCCATGGCAAAACAGGGTTACGGGAAGGTGGTGTTCGTGACGTCCGATGCCGGACGCACACCGACACCCAGCGAGACACTGGTGGGCACGGCCGCAGCCGGGCTGATGTACTTTACCCGGGCAGTTGGCAAGGAATTGGCACGCAAGGGTATACGGGTGAACTGCATTGCCACGACTCTTACCAAGGATACCCCGATCCATAACTATGCCCAGCTGTATGGCAAGGACCATGTCCTGTCCAAGGCCTTTGCAAAGATCGAAGCGCAGACGCCCTTCGGCATGAATGTGCCGTCCGACATCGCCAAGACCGCGCTGTATTTTGCCAGCAGCGATTCCGATCAGGTGTCGGGAAGCGTCATCAGCGTCAATGGCGGTCTTTCTTTCCCTTAAGTGACCACTCAGCGGGTTTCGACGGCCCGTTTAACTCACGCAATCTGGAGATGTCATGGTCAAGCTCATTTTCATGCTCAAGCGCAAGGACGGCATCAGCCCGCAGGCGTTTCGCGAGCATTACGAAGGCAGCCATGTGAAACTGGCGCAGAAGTACATCGGTCACTTGTTGGAACGCTACGTTCGCAACTATCCCCTGCAGGCCGTACTTAACCCCAGCAACCAGTCCCAAGACGCTGGTACTTCACCAATCACCAGTGAGTACGACGTCATCACCGAAATGTATTTGAGGGATGCCCTGGCGGTTCAGGAGATGTCGAGGATTTTCAATGATCCGGACATCAACCCGATTCTGGTGGAGGACGAGTTGAAGTTCCTCGATCGGGCGTCGACGTTGATGCTGGTGTGTGACCAAGTCGATACAGGCACGGTTTAATTCATTTGCAGGGGAACAGAAGATGCTCGACGTTTACCACGCGCCCACCACACGGACCTTTCGCATTACTTGGCTGCTTGCCGAGTTGGGGGTCGACTATAATCTGATCGAAATGAGCTTTTATAACGATGACCGTCATCAACCGGCATTTCGCAAAATCAGCCCTATGGGCTCATTACCGTTGATTGTGGACGACGGTTTTGCTTTAACCGAGTCCGGCGCCATCATCAATTACTTGTTGCGCAAGTATGGCCAGGGCCGTTTCAGTTATGCGGACGGCACCAACGAAGCCGCGTTGGTCGATCAATGGATGTATTGGTCCGAGTCGCTGTTCGCCATTTACCAGCGGATTTACTGGGATCACTGCATGCCCTTTCCGGCGGGATTGAAAGAGCGAGTGCCCAAGGTGGGGCTGGACGCTAAGAAGCGGGCCATTGAATATCTACAGATGCTTGAGGATGCACTGGGTGACGAGGGGTATGTGGTGGGGCCCGAACCCACCGGCGCTGACTTTATGCTGTGCTTTCCGCTCTACCTGGCACATAGCGACGGGTGGCTGATCGATCATCCCAAGACGGCACGCTATGTCCTGCGTATCGCTGCTCGTCCCAAATTCGTGGAAGCCATTGCGGATAGCCTGGCGGTCATTAAGCAGTTCGAGAAGCTTAAGGCAGTTGCAGCAGGCCAGGCTGCCTCTCCATCGACGCACTGACAACCTGCCGGAGAGCCGAGTGTATCGGCCTCCGGCTTTGTGCGTTCACATGTTCGGGTAAGTCGGCCCACCGGCGCCTTCCGGCGAGACCCAAGTGATGTTCTGCGCCGGGTCCTTGATGTCGCAGGTCTTGCAGTGCACACAGTTCTGGGCGTTGATCTGGAAGCGCTTCTCGCCGTCTTCCTTGGTCACCACTTCGTACACGCCAGCCGGGCAGTAACGCTGGGCCGGTTCGTCGTACAGCGGCAGGTTCTTGCCGATCGGAATGCTCGGGTCGGTCAGCTTCAGGTGGCAGGGTTGTTCTTCTTCATGGTTGGTACCGGAGATGAACACCGAGCTGAGTTTGTCGAAGCTGAGCTTGCCGTCCGGTTTCGGGTAATCGATCTTCTTGCAATCGGCGGCCAGCTTGAGGCAGGCATAGTCCGGTTTGTTGTCGTGCAAGGTGAACGGTATTTTGCCGCCGAAGATGTTCTGGTCGAGCCAGTTGAAACCACCGCCGACGATCGCGCCGTACTTGTGGATCGCCGCACCGAAGTTGCGGCTGGCGAACAGTTCTTCGTACAGCCAACTGTTCTTGAAATTGTCGACGTAGGCGGTCAGTTCATCACCGCCTTCGGACTCGGCGAACAAGCGATCGGCCACGGCCTCGGCGGCGAGCATGCCGGATTTCATGGCGGTGTGGCTGCCCTTGATCTTGGCGAAGTTCAGGGTGCCGAGGTCGCAACCGATCAGCGCGCCGCCCTTGAAGACCATTTTTGGCAACGAGTTCAG
>NZ_FMTK01000046.1:0-1431 GCF_900100025.1 Pseudomonas sp. NFACC56-3
AGGCTTGGAGCATTCAAATTGCTTGGGTGTTATATGGTCAAGCCTCACGGGCAATTAGTACAGGTTAGCTCAACGCCTCACAGCGCTTACACACCCTGCCTATCAACGTCGTAGTCTTCGACGGCCCTTCAGGGGACTCAAGGTCCCAGTGAGATCTCATCTTGAGGCAAGTTTCCCGCTTAGATGCTTTCAGCGGTTATCTTTCCCGAACATAGCTACCCGGCAATGCCACTGGCGTGACAACCGGAACACCAGAGGTTCGTCCACTCCGGTCCTCTCGTACTAGGAGCAGCCCCTCTCAAATCTCAAACGTCCACGGCAGATAGGGACCGAACTGTCTCACGACGTTCTAAACCCAGCTCGCGTACCACTTTAAATGGCGAACAGCCATACCCTTGGGACCGGCTTCAGCCCCAGGATGTGATGAGCCGACATCGAGGTGCCAAACACCGCCGTCGATATGAACTCTTGGGCGGTATCAGCCTGTTATCCCCGGAGTACCTTTTATCCGTTGAGCGATGGCCCTTCCATACAGAACCACCGGATCACTAAGACCTACTTTCGTACCTGCTCGACGTGTCTGTCTCGCAGTCAAGCGCGCTTTTGCCTTTATACTCTACGACCGATTTCCGACCGGTCTGAGCGCACCTTCGTACTCCTCCGTTACTCTTTAGGAGGAGACCGCCCCAGTCAAACTACCCACCATACACTGTCCTCGATCCGGATAACGGACCTGAGTTAGAACCTCAAAGTTGCCAGGGTGGTATTTCAAGGATGGCTCCACGCGAACTGGCGTCCACGCTTCAAAGCCTCCCACCTATCCTACACAAGCAAATTCAAAGTCCAGTGCAAAGCTATAGTAAAGGTTCACGGGGTCTTTCCGTCTAGCCGCGGATACACTGCATCTTCACAGCGATTTCAATTTCACTGAGTCTCGGGTGGAGACAGCGCCGCCATCGTTACGCCATTCGTGCAGGTCGGAACTTACCCGACAAGGAATTTCGCTACCTTAGGACCGTTATAGTTACGGCCGCCGTTTACCGGGGCTTCGATCAAGAGCTTCGCGTTAGCTAACCCCATCAATTAACCTTCCGGCACCGGGCAGGCGTCACACCCTATACGTCCACTTTCGTGTTTGCAGAGTGCTGTGTTTTTAATAAACAGTCGCAGCGGCCTGGTATCTTCGACCGGCGTGGGCTTACGCAGCAAGTGCTTCACCCTCACCGGCGCACCTTCTCCCGAAGTTACGGTGCCATTTTGCCTAGTTCCTTCACCCGAGTTCTCTCAAGCGCCTTGGTATTCTCTACCCAACCACCTGTGTCGGTTTGGGGTACGGTTCCTGGTTACCTGAAGCTTAGAAGCTTTTCTTGGAAGCATGGCATCAACCACTTCGTCACCCAAAGGGTAACTCGTCATCAGCTCTCGGCCTTA